>NZ_CP130060.1:1844083-2151431 GCF_030644385.1 Stomatobaculum sp. F0698
GAGTTCGGCTTCTTCGGGGTCGCCGTCTTAACGGCGGTGCACACGCCTCTCTTCTGCGGGCAGTTGTCGGCAATCGGCTTCTTGTGAAGCGAGTTGAAGCTTCTGAGAAGCGCCGGAGCCTTGGGCTTGCGCTCGGAAGTTTCTCTGCCTTTTTTGACTAACTGGTTGAATGTAGGCATTCTTCTGTTTCCTCCTTGTGATAGTGTTCTGCGGTTGCGTTCCTGCAGTTTTTTGCGTTTCCCGGACATAAGAATATGGCATGCCCATAGGACACGCCATATCAATATACGCCTTATTCGGTTGTTTGTCAAGCAAACTCAGGCATCCGCGCCCTCATCCGAGAACGCATCCGTCGCCTGCTCGATATCGCCGAGCAGAGCATCTTCCGGAAGCCGCTCGTCGATTTCATCGCGGATGTCCAGCACCGCAGGATCCTCATCCGAGATGCCCTCGACCGCATCCTCCGGGCGAACATCGGTGTCAAGCTTCACGTTGCGGTAACGGCGCATGCCGGTACCCGCCGGAATCAGCTTACCGATGATGACATTCTCCTTGAGGCCGATCAGGTGATCGGTCTTGCCGCCGATTGCCGCCTCGGTGAGTACCTTCGTGGTCTCCTGGAAGGAAGCCGCGGAGAAGAAGGAATCGGTTGCGAGCGAAGCCTTCGTGATACCGAGCATAATCTGCTTGCCCTCTGCCGGCGCTTTGCCCTCGGCGATGAGCTTCTCGTTCATCGCGTTGAACTCGAGCACGTCCATGTTGATGCCCGGCAGAATCTCGGCATCTCCCGCCTCTTCCACGTGAATCTTCTTCAGCATCTGGCGGACTATGACCTCGATATGCTTATCGTTGATCTCAACACCCTGTAAGCGGTACACGCGCTGCACTTCGCGGAGCATGTAGTCCTGTACGGCACGGACGCCCTTAATCTTCAGGACATCGTGCGGATTTAAGGAACCGCTCGTCAGCTCATCGCCGGCCTCGAGTCTCTGGCCGTCCGAAACCACAATGTGGGAGCTGTAGGGAATCAGGTAGGTCTTCGAGTTGCCGTCCTCCGGATTGGTGACGATAATCTCGCGCTTCTTCTTCGTATCGCGGAACTCGACCACGCCCGGAATCTCGGTGATAATCGCGAGACCCTTCGGCTTTCTCGCCTCGAAGAGCTCCTCGACACGGGGAAGACCCTGGGTGATATCGCCGCCTGCGACACCGCCGGTGTGGAAGGTTCTCATGGTAAGCTGCGTACCCGGCTCACCGATCGACTGTGCCGCGATGATACCGACCGCCTCGCCGACCTGAACCGCCTGGCCGGTCGCCATGTTGGCACCGTAGCACTTCGCGCAAATGCCGTTCATGCACTTACAGGTGAGTATCGTGCGAATCTTGACCGTAGTTCTGCCCGTCTTCTCAAGGACGCGCATCACAGCCTCGGCGCGCTTCGGCGTGACCATGCGGTTTGCCTTGACCACGACTTCGCCCGTATCCGGATCCACAATGTCCTCGGCGATGTAGCGACCGGTGATTCTGTCCTGCAGTGCCTCGATGGTCTCCTTGCCGTCCATGAAGGCCTTGATCTCCATGTTCGGGATTTCCTTGCCCTCGGAGCAGTCTACCTCGCGGACAATGAGATCCTGGGAGACGTCGACCAGACGTCTGGTCAGATAACCCGAGTCTGCCGTACGGAGGGCCGTATCCGAGAGTCCCTTTCTTGCGCCGTGCGCGGAGATAAAGTACTCCAGAACGTCCAGACCCTCACGGAAGTTACTCGTAATCGGAAGTTCGATCGCATGTCCCGTCGTATCCGCCATGAGGCCGCGCATGCCGGCGAGCTGCTTAATCTGCTTATCGGAACCGCGGGCTCCGGAGTCCGCCATCATGAAGATGTTGTTGTACTGGTCGAGACCCTCGAGCAGATCCTTGGTGAGCTGCTTATCCGTCTCCTGCCAGGTCTTGATGACTTCCTTATAGCGCTCCTCGTCGGTCGAAAGACCGCGGCGGTAGTTCTTGCTGATTTCCTCGACCTGCGCCTGCGCTTTCGCGATGAGGCCCTTCTTGGTCTCCGGGACGGTCATATCCGAAATCGAAACGGTCATGCCCGCAATCGTCGAATACTTGTAGCCGATGGCCTTGATATCGTCCAGCACTTCTGCCGTGCGGGAGAGGCCGTGCACGTTGATGACCTTCTCGAGAATCTGCTTGCACTGCTTCTTCTTGACGAGGAAGTCAATCTCAGGCTTCAACTCGTTCTCCGGCTTGGAGCGATCCACAAAGCCGAGGTCCTGCGGAATGATCTCATTGAAGAGGATGCGTCCCGCGGAAGTCTCCTGAATTTCCGAACGCTGTTTGCCGTCCGAGCACTTCTTCGTGAAGCGGACCTTAATCTTGGTCTGCAGTGTGATCTCGTGGTTCGCGTAAGCGAGCAACGCCTCGTTCGGGCTCTTGAAGCACATACCCTCGCCCTTTGCGCCGTCGCGCTGCTGGGTCAGGTAGTAGATGCCGAGAACCATATCCTGGGACGGAACCGCGACCGGTCCGCCGTCCGAGGGCTTTAAGAGGTTATTCGGCGAGAGCATGAGGAAGCGGCACTCCGACTGCGCCTCGACCGAGAGCGGCAGGTGGACTGCCATCTGGTCGCCGTCAAAGTCCGCGTTAAATGCGGTACAAACGAGCGGGTGAAGCTTGATTGCCTTACCCTCGACCAGAATCGGCTCGAAGGCCTGGATGCCGAGGCGGTGCAGGGTAGGTGCGCGGTTTAGCATGACCGGGTGCTCCTTGATGACCTCCTCGAGGACATCCCAGACCGCGGTCTCCATGCGCTCCACCATCTTCTTTGCGCTCTTTACGTTGTGTGCGGTGCCGTTCTCGACCAGCTCCTTCATGACAAAGGGCTTGAAGAGCTCGATTGCCATCTCCTTCGGGAGACCGCACTGGTAAATCTTTAACTCCGGTCCGACCACGATAACCGAACGGCCCGAGTAGTCAACTCGCTTTCCGAGCAGGTTCTGACGGAAGCGTCCCTGCTTACCCTTCAGCATGTCGGAGAGGGACTTTAAGGCGCGGTTTCCGGGTCCCGTGACCGGGCGGCCTCTTCTGCCGTTATCGATCAGGGCGTCGACCGCTTCCTGCAACATGCGCTTCTCGTTGCGGACGATGATATCCGGTGCGCCGAGGGTCAAAAGGCGCGCGAGGCGGTTGTTGCGGTTGATGATGCGGCGGTAGAGGTCGTTTAAGTCGCTCGTCGCAAAACGGCCGCCGTCGAGCTGCACCATGGGGCGGATGTCCGGCGGAATGACCGGAACAACGGTGAGTATCATCCACTCCGGGCGGTTGCCCGACTTACGGAAGGACTCCACAACCTCGAGGCGCTTGATGAGCTTGGCGCGCTTCTGACCCGAAGCGTTCTCGAGTTCCTCCTGCATCTCTGCGGATTCTTTCTCGAGGTCGATGTTCTTTAAGAGCTCGAGCACAGCCTCTGCGCCCATGCCCGCGCGGAACGCGCTGTCTCCGTACTGCTCCTCCGCCTCGCGGAACTCCTTCTCGGAGAGAATCTGCTTATAGGACAGGGCGGTGTCACCGCCGTCGAGCACCACATAGGAGGCAAAGTAGAGGATCTTCTCAAGGATGCGCGGCGAGAGATCCAGAATGAGACCCATGCGGCTCGGGATGCCCTTGAAGTACCAGATGTGGGAGACCGGCGCCGCGAGGGAGATGTGGCCCATGCGCTCTCTGCGCACGGAAGCCTTGGTCACCTCGACGCCGCAGCGGTCGCAAACCACACCCTTATAACGAATTTTCTTGTATTTTCCGCAGTGGCACTCCCAGTCCTTGCTCGGCCCGAAAATGCGCTCGCAGAACAGTCCATCCTTCTCCGGCTTTAAAGTTCTGTAGTTGATGGTCTCCGGCTTTTTGACCTCGCCGTGCGACCACTCCAGAATCTTCTCCGGAGACGCAAGCCCAATGCGGATGGCGTCAAACGTAATCGGCTCGTAACTTGTTGTTGTTTCAGGCATTCAGTACAGCCTCCTTCTTCCTTGAAACTGTGAAGCGCGCTTACGCTTCGCCCTGTGTGTCGTCTTCCGCTGCTTCTTCTCCGACGTTCACAAGTTCGCCGTCTTTAAACTCCTGGGTCGAATAGCCCGCTTCCGCGAAGCCATCCTCGTCACGGTACCGCCTGGAATCGCCCTCGAGAATGGAGCGCATGCTCACATTTTCCTCGTCGACATTTTCTTTCAGTTCCACTTCTTCGCCATCCTCGCGGAGCACTCTCACATCGAGGCCCAACGCCTGCAGCTCGCGGAGCAAGACCTTGAAGGATTCCGGCACACCTGCCTGCGGAATGTTCTGGCCCTTGATGATGGCCTCGTAGGTCTTGACACGGCCCACGACATCGTCCGACTTGAAGGTCAGAATCTCCTGCAGGGTGTAGGCTGCGCCGTACGCCTCGAGTGCCCAGACCTCCATCTCTCCGAAACGCTGACCGCCGAACTGCGCCTTACCGCCGAGCGGCTGCTGCGTGACCATCGCATAGGGGCCGGTGGAACGCGCGTGAATCTTATCGTCAACCAGATGGTGAAGTTTCAGGTAGTGCATGAAGCCGATCGTTGTCTCGCCCTCAAAGGGTTCGCCGGTGCGTCCGTCGCGGAGCTGCACCTTTCCGTTTCTCTGAATCGGAACACCCTTCCACTCCTCGCGGTGATCGAGATGTTCTTCGAGGTAGTCCATGACCTCGGGGTTCAAGACCTCGCCGTACTTCGCCTTGAAGTCTTCAAAGCTGCCGTTCGCGTAGTCGTTTGCCATCTCGAGCATGTCCATGATGTCGTTCTCGTCCGCGCCGTCAAAGACCGGGGAGCTCACGTTGAAGCCGAGCACCTTAGCCGCAAGCGAGAAGTGAATCTCCTTGACCTGACCGATGTTCATACGCGACGGAACGCCGAGCGGGTTCAGCACGATATCCAGCGGGCGGCCGTTCGGCAGGAAGGGCATGTCCTCCACCGGAAGCACGCGCGACACGACACCTTTGTTGCCGTGACGGCCTGCCATCTTATCGCCGACCGAAATCTTTCTCTTCTGTGCGATGTAAATGCGGACGTTCTGGTTCACACCCGGAGAGAGCTCATCGCCGTTCTCTCTCGTAAAGACGCGCGCCTCCACGACGGTGCCGTAAGCGCCGTGCGGAACCTTGAGCGAGGTATCTCTGACCTCCCTGGCCTTCTCACCGAAGATTGCGCGGAGCAGTCTCTCCTCCGCCGTCAACTCGGTCTCGCCCTTCGGCGTCACCTTGCCGACCAGTATATCTCCGGCGCGCACCTCCGCACCGATGCGGATGATGCCGTTCTCATCGAGGTCCTTCAGCGCGTCGTCGCCGACACCCGGGACATCTCGCGTAATTTCCTCCGCACCGAGCTTCGTATCACGCGATGCGCACTCATACTCCTCAATGTGAATCGAGGTGAAGACATCGTTCTGTACGAGGCGCTCGGAAAGAAGCACGGCATCCTCGTAGTTATATCCCTCCCAGGTCATGAAGCCGATTAACGGGTTCTTGCCGAGACCGATCTCGCCGTCGTGGGTCGAAGGACCGTCCGCAATGACCTCGCCCGCTTCGACGTGGTCGCCCGCGTTCACGATGGGCTTCTGATTGTAGGAGTTCGACTGGTTCGAGCGCTGGAACTTCGTGAGTTTATAGTGCTCGATTTCGCCGTTGTCGTCACGGCGTATTGTGATCTCGCTGCCCGAGCTCATTACAACGGTACCCGCGTGGCGTACGACCTGGCAGACGCCGGAGTCGACCGCAGCTTTTGCCTCGATGCCGGTGCTGACAACCGGTGCATCCGTCAGCATGAGCGGAACCGCCTGACGCTGCATGTTCGAACCCATCAGCGCGCGGTTTGCGTCGTCGTTCTGGAGGAAGGGGACCATGCTCGTCGCGACCGAGAAGACCATCTTCGGCGAGACGTCCATGAGGTCGATGAGGCGCTTCTGGAAGGCCGAAGTCTCGTCCATGTAACGGCCGGAGACATTGTTGTGAATGAAGTGCCCCTCTTCGTCGAGCGGCTCGTTTGCCTGCGCGACAAAGAACTCGTCCTCCTCATCCGCGGTGAGATACACGACATCGTCCGTGACGCGCGGATTCTTCGGATCCTCGGACTTGTCGACCACGCGGTAAGGCGCCTCGATGAAGCCGTAGGGATTAATGCGCGCATAGCTTGCGAGCGAGTTGATGAGACCGATGTTCGGACCCTCGGGGGTCTCGATCGGGCACATTCTGCCGTAGTGCGTGTAGTGGACGTCTCGGACCTCGAAACCTGCGCGGTCTCTCGAGAGACCGCCCGGACCGAGGGCCGAGAGTCTTCTCTTATGCGTGAGCTCCGAGAGCGGGTTGTTCTGGTCCATGAACTGCGAGAGCTGCGAAGAACCGAAGAACTCCTTGACCGCCGCCGTGACCGGCTTGATGTTAATCAGGGACTGCGGCGTAATCTCGCTGATGTCCTGGGTGGTCATGCGCTCTCTGACCACGCGCTCCATACGGGACAGACCGATGCGGTACTGGTTCTGCAGGAGCTCGCCGACCGCGCGGATGCGGCGGTTGCCGAGGTGGTCGATATCGTCCGTCGTGCCGATGCCTTCTTCAATCTGCATGTTGTAGTTGATGGAGGCAAAAATATCTTCCCGCGTGATGTGCTTCGGAATCAGCTCATCCGCTTTTCGCTGCACATACTTCTTGACATCGGCTCCGTTTGCCTCTGCCTCCCGTATGACCTTCATGAGCGCCGGATAGTAGACCGGCTCCACAATGCCGTACTCGGTCGGATTCTCCATGTCGACGTAGTTGCGGATGTCGACCATGAGATTCGAGAGCACCTTTAAACGGCGGTCCTCCGAACTCGTTCCTCTTACGATGACAAAGGGAATGCCCGCATCCTGAATCTCGGTCGCGAGCTCTCTCGTGATCACCGTGCCGCTCTCCGCGAGAATCTCACCGGTGTTCGGGTCCACCGCGGCTTCCAGGAGCTCCTTGCCGACCACGCGGTTCTTTAAGTGGAGTTTCTTATTAAACTTATAGCGGCCCACGCGCGCAAGATCGTAGCGGCGCGGATCGAAGAACATCGAGTCCAGGAGACCGCGCGCGGATTCCACCGAAAGCGGTTCGCCCGGGCGAATCTTGCGGTAGAGCTCCAAGAGACCGTCCGAATAGTTGTCGGTCGAATCTTTCAGGAAGCTTGCCTCAAGCTTCGGCTCATCGCCGAACATCTCCTTGATTTCCGCATTCGTGCCGAGGCCGAGCGCACGGAGCAGCACCGTGACCGGCACCTTTCTCGTTCTGTCGACGCGCACGTTAAAGACATCGTTCGAATCGGTCTCGTACTCCAGCCAAGCGCCGCGGTTCGGGATGACCTGGCAGAAGTAGCATTCCTTGCCGACCTTATCGTGCTCAATGGTATAATAAATGCCGGGAGAACGAACCAACTGGCTTACGATGACGCGCTCCGCGCCGTTGATCACGAAGGAACCGGTGTCTGTCATGAGCGGCAGATCGCCCATGAACACCTCGTGCTCCTTGTGCTCATCCTTATCCTTATTATACAGCCGCACCTTAACCTTCATCGGGGCTGCATAGGTGGCATCCCGCTCCTTGCACTCCGCAATGCTGTACTTTGCCTCATCGCGGTAGAGCTGGAAATCCACAAAATCCAGACTGAGGTGTCCGGCAAAATCCTCAATGGGGAAAATATCGCGGAACACTTCCCGCAATCCCTCACCCAGGAACCAGTCGTACGAATCCTTCTGGATCTCTATGAGGTTTGGCATCTGCAAAACTTCCTTCTGACGGGAGAAGCTCATGCGAATGCCTTTTCCGGCTTTAATCGGACGCATATTGCTTTTTTCCATATTACGTTTCACCCCTGTTTTTTGAAAGACCTTCGGTTACCCGGCGGATTAAGGCCTAAAGGGCATACTTCGCCCCATAGGCCTATGAGTCCACAATAGTGCAATCTTCACTTTAACATTTCCCCTATCGGCTGTCAAGCGATGTCTTGCGTATTTATATTGACTCTGTTATAATTTCATAGCGTCCCTTTATTTTCGGGGAAGACGTAAATCCATAGTTAACGGGGGGATTCCAGACAATGATAAATACCGTAATCACGGTACTGCTCGTGCTCTTATCGATCGCGGCAGTCGCACTTGTCGTGATGTACTTTGTCGGCAGGCGCTTACAGGAAAAGCAGGCGGCTTCGCAGCCGGCCTTCGATGCGGCAAAGCAGCTCGTCACGATGCTGCCGATCGACAAAAAGAAGGTCCGCTTGAAAGAGGCGGGGTTCCCGAAACTGGTCTGGGAACAGACCCCCTTCTATCTCCGCTGGATGAAGGTTCCGGTCGTGAAAGCCAAAGTCGGACCGAAGATTATCACCATGATGGCGGATGAGACCGCTTTCCAGCAGCTTCCGCTGAAGCAGGAATGCAAGGTTATCGTGAGCGGCATCTACATCGTCGAAGTGAAGGGTGTCCGCGGCGGCGCGGTTCCCGCGGTGCCGAAGAAGCGCTCCCTCATGGATCGCATTCTTCGCAGAAGACGCTGAGACAGCACAAAAAACAGCAGGCGCGTCGGCGCCTGTTTTTTTTTATGTCTCGTCCCATGTTGTCTGTCTTCAGGCTTCTCCCGTATCGCCGCGCCGCGCGCGGATTTCGACCGCCATCTCACAGTCCTTCAGAAACTCTTCCTCCACATCCATCGCATAAATCACTTCCGCCCGGATGCAATCCTCCCCGATCTCAATGCGGAGATCCGAGGTCTTGATGCCGATCAAGAAGACGCCGTAGGGCGTGCGGTATTCGCAGACGGTTCTGCTTACGCTGTTTAAAAAGCGCAGTTCCGCCTTGCAGGCCCCCCGCTTCTCGATGCACATGGAGTTCCCGTCTATCCGGAGTGTATTCTCGGTTCCGAAGCCCGTGTCATCCAGGGGCTCTTCGTAGTAGATTTCATGCACCCCATCTTCGGTCCGGCGGTAGCGCCCGGGCACGAGGAGCTCCACATCTTCGCTCTCTCCGCCAAGCAGGTGCTTGCCGCTTATGGTCACCAGCACATCTTCCGTCATCGCTGTCTCTCTTCGTCAATATTCTTCGATTTCGATTTTCTTTGCTTCCAGCCTTTCGGTCGGCAAAATGGAGTTTGCAAAGTCCCGAAAGTTCTCGGCGAGATCGCTCACGTAGAAGCGATACTTCCCCTCCATATTCCCGTCTCCCGGGTTTAAGAGCTTTTCCCGCGCGAGTATATCCTTCAGTTCCAGCGCCGTCTCGTAGGCCGGGTTCACAAGCTTTACCTGATCTCCCATGATGCGCCCTATCGTGCCGCGGAGCAGCGGATAGTGTGTGCAGCCGAGCACCAGGGTGTCCACATACTTTTCCTTCAATTCCTGCAGATAGCGCGCCGCCATTTCATCCGTCACGCTGTCGTGAAGGAGTCCCTCTTCGACGAGCGGCACAAACATGGGGCAGGCTTTCTGGAACACGCGAAGCCCCGGAGCGAGGCTCTCGATTACCTTCGGGTATATTTCCGAGGAAACGGTGCCCCGGGTACCGATGACACCGATACGCCCGTTCTCGGTCGCGCGCACGGCGCTCAGCGCGCCGGCGTAAATCACGCCGATCACCGGGATATCGTTCTCCTCGGCAAGGGTTTTTAACGCGTGGGAGCTCGCCGTGTTGCAGGCAATGACGATGGCCTTCACGCCCTTGGTCTTTAAGAAGCGCACAATCTGCCGCGAGTAACGGATGACCGTATCTCTTGATTTTGCGCCGTAGGGCAGGCGCGCCGTGTCTCCGAAGTACACCATGCGCTCGTCCGGTATCTGTCGCATCAGCTCTCTCACAACCGTGAGACCGCCGACGCCGGAATCAAACACGCCGATCGGTGCGCGCGCATCAACGGCAAAATGCTCGCGGCGTTCCCGCTTCGGCACATAGAGTTTGACCGGATCCTGCTCGTCAAACACCCCGCCGTTCATTCAGGCCTCTCTCTCCAGCGCAAGCTCCATGAGCTCCTTGACCAGCGCCTTCTTGTCCTTACCGCGCGCCTCAAAAAGCATCGGGTACATACTGATCGAAGTAAAGCCCGGCATGGTATTGATCTCGTTAAAGATGACCTTGCCCTCGGCGGTCACAAAGAAGTCGACGCGGGACAGGCCGTAGCCGTCGAGCGCCTCGAAAATACGCACCGCCGATCGACGAACCTCCTCCGCGCTGCCTTCCGGGAGCTCCGGGTCCACAACGGTCTTCGACTCCTGGCTGAAGTACTTGGCATCGTAGTCATAGAAATCGGCCGCAGCCAAAATCTCGCCGACACCGCTCGCCTGTACCGGCCGAGCACCGCCGCCGAGCACCGCGCACTCAATCTCGCGTCCCACAATGCACTCCTCGACCAGAATGCGGCTGTCAAAACGCGCCGCTTCGCGGAAGGCCTCGGAGAGTTCCTCTCTGCCGTGCACCTTGGTCACGCCGCAGCTGGAGCCCGCATTGCAGGGCTTCACAAAGACCGGATAGGAGAAAAGGCTCTCGGTGCGCTCAATGACGGCGCACATATCTTTTAACATCTCCCGCGTCACCAGAAGGAAATCCGCCTGGGTAATGCCGAGGGAGTGTACGACCAGCTTCGTAATCCCCTTGTCCATGCCGACCGCGGACGCCGTGACCCCGCAGCCCACAAAGGGAATTTTTGCGAGTTTGCATAGGCCCTGAATGGTTCCGTCCTCGCCGTAGAGGCCGTGCAGGATCGGAAACACAAGGTCTATCTTCACGCGGGTAATCGCGGCCTGCTCATGAATCATGAGGCACTGTTCCGTCGCATCCGGTGAGAGCACGGCACCGATTCTCGACTCTCTCCAGCTGCCGTTCTCTATGTCTTCGACCCGATTCACCTTGACCCAGTGCCCCTCCTTCGTGATGCCGACCAACACGAGATCATAGGCTTCGCGGTCAATGTTGTGAATGATATTGATCGCAGAGCGGCAGGAAATCTCGTGCTCCGAGGACTGCCCGCCGAATAGTACCGCAACTGTCTTCTTGCTCATCTTTTCTTTGCCTCTTTTCGCTTTTCGCTTTTCTTTTCCAGAAGTTCCATGCTCAGCTTTTTGGAGATGGTGAGCTCCTGATTGTCAATATGCTCGCGCATGGTGCGGCGCGCGAGCTCAATATTCCGCGTCTTTACCGCCGTCAAAATCTGCTCGTGCTCATGGAGCAAAATCTGACGCTTTCCCGTATCCTTGATGTACTCCAGACGATAGCGGTACATCTGATCGCGCAGGTTGTTCAACATCTGCACGAGTTTGTCGTTGTAGGTGCCCGCATAAATCGAGTCGTGAAAGAGCTCGTCCGCCTGTGCGATTCGTATCATATCCTTTGCATCGACCGCCTCGCGGAAACTGACGCGCGCCGATTCAAGCCGTTCGATATCGTCCGCATCCATGCGCTCCACCGCGAGTTCCACCGCGAGATCTTCGAGCGCGCGGCGCACTTCGAGTACGTCCCTTAGGCTCTTCTCCGTGATGCCGGCCACCTCCGCGCCGCGCCGCGGTATCATGGTGACCAGACCCTCGAGCTCCAGCTTTCGTATGGCCTCGCGAATCGGCGTGCGGCTCACCCCGAGCTTCTTCGCGAGCTGAATTTCCATCAGGCGCTCTCCGGGTTCCATCTCGCCCTTCAATATGGCCTGCCGCAGGGTGTGAAATACGACGTCGCGAAGCGGCATATACTCATTGACGGTCATCTTAAATTCTTCCGGCATGGCGCCTCCTTCCTATACTGCGCGTTCATACGGTAGACGCGCTGACTTCTTCCGTTGAAACCGGGCGGCAGAGGAAAAATGCCGCTTCCGGAAATTGCTGCTGTCCCGCCGCGATGCAAGCAAGCGCTTTGTCCCGTTCCTCCGCGCCGAATACGGCGTAGAGAGCCGCACCGCTGCCGCTCATCGACGCGCCGAGCGCGCCGCTCCCCGCTAAGAAACGCTTGTAATCGATGAGCGCCGGCTTTAATTCCATGGCCGGGCGCTCGAGCGCGTTTTGCAGCGAGGCGCCGAGCAGGGTGAGATTCTGCCCGCGAAGCGCGTTCCGAAGCAGGGTTACATCGGGTTGCTCCCAGGGGGCCATGGCCGAGAGCGAGAGCGCTGCGTAGACCTCCTTGGTCGAACTGCCGAAGGGCGGTTTCACCACGACCAGTTCACAGGGGGGCAGGGCCGGAAGGGGGGAGAGTTCTTCTCCGATTCCCTCCGCAAGCGCCGTGCCGCCCGTCACCAAGAAGGGCACATCAGCCCCGAGCGGCAGGGCAAGCGCTCTCAGCTCCGCGTCGGAGAGCGGAAGCGCATAGAGAATGCGGAGCGCCCGGAGCACCGCTGCCGCATCCGCCGAGCCGCCGCCGAGCCCCGCCTCCTCCGGAATCTGTTTCCTCAGTTCGATTCGGATACCGCCCTTCAACGCGCAATGACGAAACACGGCAAGCGCGGCCCGCACCGCGAGGTTTCGCTCATCGGTCGGGAGCGAGGGACGGTCGCAGAGCAAGTGTACGCCCTCTTCTTCGGTTTTCGTGAGGAGCAGTTCATCGGCGAGACTGATGGTCTGCATGCCCGAGCGCAGCAGGTGATAGCCATCCTCCCGCTTCCCCAGGATTTCCAAGCCCAGGTTAATCTTTGCGAAGGCCCGCGTGCGGACACTCTCTCTTCCTGTCTCCATTGCCCTTCCCCTATCTGTATCTTCTGCTTCGCGCCGATTTTCGTCTTTTGTATACAAAACTTCAGCGCTGTATAAAAAGGCGGCACTGAGGCGCGCCGCCCGCACGGTTCCACTGCTCTTTGATTTTCTCGGCCGCAGCGAGTCCTGCCCGATTTTCCGGCGCGACGCGTATCTTGGCTACCGTAAACCCGAGCTCTTCCGCTGCGTAGCGAAGGGCCGCAAGCGCGGCTTCCGTCGCATATCCCTGTCCCCTCGACTCACGCAGCAGGGCATAGCCGAGTTCCGGAGGCTCCTCCGGCGAAAATCCGACCAGCCCGAGGAACTGCGCCTCGCGCGCTTCGTTCGTGCGCCGAAACAGCGCCCAGAGACCATAGTCGAAAAACGCATACTGTGTCTCAATGTAGCGCCTAAGAAAAGCCGCCTCTTTGAGGCCCTCCCAGTCGCCGCCGAGAAAACGGCTCTCGCGTTCGGAAAGTTCAAATCGCCTAAGGGCCGGAAGGTCTCCCATCGAGAGCTCGCGGAGAAAGAGTCGCTCTGTCTCCGCAATCGGCGCGGGGCGGCCGCACTTTCGGCAAGCCGCCCGAAGGAGTAGGCTCTCGGTCACCGCCTCCCAATCCGTCACATTGACATCGCCCCGCCAGGGCTCATCCGAGACGGTCACGCCGACCTGCGCCCCGTCTTCGAGCGGAACCTCATACGTTTTCGTCAATACTCGATTTCCGGCAGCTTCTCCGGCTCCGGGTAGTTCTCCCCGAAGGTCTCCGCCGTGATGCTCTTGATTCTCTGATCTTTGAGCGGCTTATCCGCCGCATCGGTTTCGGTGCAGGCAATGCGATCCAACACATCCTCGCCCTCAATCAGCTTGCCGAAGGCCGCATAGCCGCCGTCCAGATGCGGCGCTGCCTTGTGCATGATGAAGAACTGGCTGCCCGCGGAATCCGGAATCGAGGTGCGCGCCATCGAAATCACGCCTCTCTCGTGCTTTAAGTCGTTCTGCACGCCGTTCTGCTTGAACTCGCCCTTAATCACATAGCCGGGGCCGCCCTCGCCGTTGCCAATCGGGCAACCGCCCTGAATCATGAAGCCTTCAATGACGCGGTGAAAAATGATGCCGTCATAGAAGCCCTTCTTCACGAGATCCAGAAAATTGTTGACCGTAGTCGGTGCAATCTCCGGATAGAGCTCCACCTTCATAATGCCGCCGTCTTCCATGGTAATTGTTACGACCGGATGTTTCATTGTAAGCTTCCTCCTTGTGATTGTATCTTCATAAAAACATAGCCTTATTATAGCGGGAACTTACACACTTGTCCATTGCGGGAAACGAGACAAGAAAAAGGACAGGCCTCTCACGAAGTCTGTCCTTTGTTTTCTCTTATTTTTCACGCTCTCGCGCTGTCTTGCTCAAGTTCCTTGTAGGCACTGCGCAAAGCCGCGAGCGGCAGGCCGACCACATTGCTGTACTCGCCCTCAATCTTCTCGACAAAGCAGGCAAAGCGCCCTTGAATGCCGTAGGCACCGGCCTTGTCCATGGGCTCGCCGCTGTCAACATAGGCCTGAATTTCATCCTCCGTCATCGGCGCGACATGAACCCGGGTTTCCGCCGCAAAGACCCGCTCCTTGTTTTCTCCGGCGAGGAGCAGCGCGACACCGGTGTAGACCTCATGCGCTCTGCCCTGCAGACTGCGAAGCATCTCCGCCGCCGCCGCGCTGTCCTTCGGCTTTCCGAGTATCGCGCCGTCCAGCACCACGACAGTGTCCGCGCCGATTACCAGCGTTCCGTCCGTCTCCGTCGCGGCGACTAAGCCCGCCTTCCGGCGCGCGAGTTCCTGCACAAAACGCGCGGGGTCCCGCTCCGAAGAATGCTCATCCGCTTCGCTCGGCCGCACGCCCGGGCAGAGCCCGAGCTGGCGGAGCAGTTCCAGGCGGCGCGGCGACGCCGAAGCCAGCACGATTTCTCTGTCTTCGAGTCGCATCAGCGGAGTACCTGGTCGCCGTCCTTTGCGACCACATGGGTCTTCACGCCGAGCTGACGCATCCAGCCTCTCACCTCAAGCGTGCGCCAGTTTCCGCTGTTTAAACCGCCGCCGTTGTTGTTCTCCCAGAGCCAAATCGGCGTGGGCCAGAGGCAGATGGTCGGCTTGACCACCTCGTAGACATTGCGTCCCACACCCTGCTGACCGTGGTGTGCCATCTGCACGATATCCGCCTGCAAGGCACCCGGATTGTTCGCATACTCCGCGACCAGCTGATTACCCGCCTGCACACCCATATCGCCGAGGAAGAGCACTCTGCGGCTGCTGACATCCAGACGATACGCAACCGAAGAATTGTTGATCGAGTTCACACTCGAGAGATAGGGATCGTTCATGACATTGACGGTCACATCGTCGATTGCGATGTTATCGCCCTTGTGAACCGTGTGTCTCGCGCTCTCCGGCAGGGTCTCGATTGCGCTTCGGCACTGCGCGACCATGTCCGCACGGTAGGCCTCGTTCGTGTTGTACCACTCCTGCGGCTGGAAGTTATAGTAGACCGCATCGATCGTGATGCCGCTGTTCGCATCCTGTAAAATCTTGGTCAGCGCGCCCACATGGTCCGAGTGCGGGTGCGTGATAAACCATGCGCTCACACGGCCGCCCTTTGCGCGAAGCACTTCCTTCAAATGCTCGGTGTCATGCTCGGTGCCGCCGTCAAAGACTATGACCTTACCGCTCTTGGTAGTCACGACGAAGCTCATCATCTGGCTTGCCGAGCGCGGTGCGACCAGCATAAGCTCATCGCCGCCGAAGAGTGTACTCGTGACAACCTTTACCTCCCCGGTGTTCACACCGGAGCCGTGGGATGCAGCCGCCTGCGTCACGGTCGCCGTCGTACTCTCCGAAACCCCGACCGCGCTCTGATCGACCACGGTGCCGCCTTCGACCGTGCTCTCCGTCTGCGCCGCCGTTGTTGCCGCGGAAGCACCGCGCTGCACCACATCCGCGCGCACCGTGCCCGCAGCGAAGGTCAATAGCGCCAGAGTCAAAGCCGCCGTGCGGCGAAGTAATTTTCTCATGTTGTCCTAGCCTCCTGAATTTAGTCTGCGTCCGGCGTAAACAGGCCGGTGCGGTCACCCGTGTACTTGCCTCCCGGAACCTTTGCCTGTCCGTCCGTCAGTGTGACAATGTTGGTGCCGTCGTACTGCGAAAACGGTACCACCGCTTCATTCGTTCCCGCCGGAATCGTCATACTGACCAGATAGAGTTCCGGCGCGAGGATATCTTTCTCGCGGAACACCTGAATGTTGACCGCATACTTCTGATAGAGACCGCCGTAGCTCTCTTCGGTGCTGCGCGCAATCGAGAAGTCCTGATCCGCACAGGCATCGTTGAAGGCGCGAATCAGCTCATTCGCATAACGGACACCGTCCTCCTCGGTCGCCTCGTTCTTGAGCGGCCAAATCAGCGTAATGGTCTTGCTGTCCTCGTCCACAACCGTATCGATATACGAGGAGAGCGGGTACTCGTCCGCATCCTGAATCAGCTCCTCACAGGAACTCTGCGCCTCATCGAAATCCAACTTGATGTCATCGTGAATCACCGCATCCGGTGCCGATTCCCGCTCTGCCGCCGCGGAGGCCTGTGCGGACTCCGTGAGTGTGCCGCGCTTCTGTCCGCAGGCAGAGAGCAAGGCCGCCGTGCCGAGCAGGGCAACCGCCGTCGTTCTTAACAAAACGCTTTTTGTTTTTCTCATGATTTGTTCACCTCTGTTTACTCAATCCGCATTATATAGAACGCCAAGCTATTTTAACAGCATTTTCCCTACTTTGTCAGAAAAGCTTAAAGTTTCACCCTTGTCAAAGCAGCTTCGACGTGGTAAATTGTTCAATATCGGAGGTGTTAAATAGAAAAATGAACAAGAAACTCTCACAGCGCATCGACTGGATGATTACGCTACTGCCCTTTCTGCTGATTCTGGCGCTCTGCCTGACCTTTTTCACCGCTCCGGAGGCTTCCGGTGCCGCACTGAATGCCCTCAGAAGCTTTCTCGGCGAGGAGTTCGGCTGGTACTACCTGCTCCTGGGGCTCGGCATCTTTTTGCTGACGCTCTACCTCGCTTTTTCGCGCTTCGGCGACATCCGCCTCGGCGGCGAGCGCCCGCAGTACTCCTTCTTCCAATGGGGAAGCATGATGTTCACGGCCGGGCTCGCGGCGGACATCCTCTTTTACTCGCTCTGCGAGTGGATGATCTACGCCGAAGACCCGCATGTGCAATCGCTCGGCGAGATCCAGGACTGGGCCGGCAGCTTTCCGCTCTTCCACTGGGGGCCTGTCCCCTGGGGCTTTTACCTGGCGCTCTCGGTCGCTTTTGCCTTCATGATTCATGTCCGGAAGCGCAACAAGCAGAAATACTCGGAAGCCTGCCGCGCGCTCTTAAAGCAGCACACCGACGGCATCCCGGGACGTCTCATTGACCTGATTGCGGTCTTTGCGCTGATTGCCGGCACGGCGACCACCTTTGCGGTCTCCGCCCCCCTGCTCTCCGGTGCGGTCTCCGTCATCTTTTCGGTCTCGGACAGCACGGCGCTGACCATTTCGATTTTGCTCTTTATCTGCCTGGTCTACACGGTCTGCGCCTACTTCGGCATCCACGGCATCTCGATCATGGCCGCCTCCTGCACCTGGCTTTTCTTTGCGCTTCTTCTTTATGTGCTCTTCCTCGGCGGTATGCCGCGCTACATTCTGGAGACCGGTCTCTCCTCGATCGGCAATGTCGCGCAGAACTTTATCTCGCTCTGCACCTACACGGATCCGCTTCGGAAGACCGGTTTTGCCCAGAACACGACCATCTTCTACTGGGCTTACTGGATGGTCTGGTGTGTCGCAACCCCCTTCTTCATCGGCAGCATCAGCCGCGGCAGAACCATACGCGAACTGATTCTGGGCGGCTATGCGGCGGGCCTGCTCGGCACCTGGATTTCCTTCATTGTGCTCGGGAACTACGGTCTCGGCCTGCAGCTCCTCGGCAAGGTAGACTTGCTCGGCATGTATGAGCAGAGCGGCAATCTCTACGAGACCATACTCACGATACTCCGCACCCTGCCGGGCTATCGCTTCGTGCTGATCCTCCTGGTGCTCTCGATGATTGCCTTCTACGCGACCTCCTTTGACTCCATCGCCGTGGTCGCGAGTGCCTATTCGTACCGCGAGATGTCGAGCGATGAGGAACCCGACCGTAGACTCAAGCTCTTCTGGTCCGTCCTCTTAATTCTCCTGCCGATTGCCCTCCTCTTCTCGGAGAGCTCCATGGCCAATCTGCAGACCGTCTCAATCATTGCGGCCTTCCCGATCGGCTTCATCATGATACTGATCCTTGCCTCCTTCTTCCGGGATGCCTCGGACTACTTAAAGGAGCAGGAGCAAGAAAAAAACGCGAAAGAGCACTGAGCCGACCGAAAGGTCCGAACAAAAAACCACCCCCGACTACGTTTCGGGGGTGGTTTTTGCTACTGCGCGGAACCTTCGGGCGAAGCGGGCTGCAAGTCTACGATAACCGGTTCCGGCCGATTGAAGATTCGCGGGACTCTTGTCGATTCTCGCGCGGCGTTTCCGCGCTGTATACTCCCGCCGCTTCGCCGATCTTTTCCCTCAGCTGAGCCCTTGATCTCCGCGCCCTTGTCTGACATAGTATCCCTCTCTTTCCGATTGATTCCTCATTCTCTCTGCGGTTCCGCCCCTCATCTTACACGCCCATCCCTAAGCCGCATCCTGTGTACCGGACAAAGCGCAAATCCCGCAAAAAAGGCGCCGCAGTCCTCTGCGACGCCTTTTTATCTCACTGTTTTTCGGACGCTTCCCTTACGCCAGTACCGCCTCGTACTTCTCCGCAACCTTCTTCCAGTCGAGTACCTCGAAGAATGCCTTTACGTAATCCGGGCGCAGGTTCTTATACTTTAAGTAGTAAGCGTGCTCCCAGACGTCGATGCCGAGTATCGGGACAAAGCCCTTGCCCTCCATGAGGGGGTTATCCTGGTTTGCGCTCGCAGAGACCTCAAGTTCTCCGTCCTTGTTTGCCGAGAGCCATGCCCAGCCGGAACCGAACTGACCGACCGCCAGCGCCGTGAGCTTTTCCTTCAGCGCCTCAAGGGAACCGAAGTGCTTCTCGATGGCAGCGGCGAGCTTGCCTTCCGGCACACTGTTCTTATCCGGGCTCATAATCTCGAAATAGAGGTTGTGGTTATAGTAACCGCCGCCGTTGTTCCGGAGTGCCTTGCGGCTCGCCTCGTCCTTCACCTCGTCGAGGGAAGAGAGAATCTGCTCTGCGGAGCTCCCCTGAAGGCCGGCAGCCTCGACCGCCGCATTGAAGTTCTTGGTATAGGTCGCATGGTGCTTGGAGTAGTGGGTCTCCATGGTCAGGGCGTCGATGTGCGGCTCCAATGCCGCAAAGCTGTAGCTGAGTTTCACCTGCTCAAACATAGTGGGCTCCTTTCGTCGCATCTGTTGTTAGGAATTATTCTTGTTATCACCACTATATCACATCTCCGCCGACTTGCAAGTAAATTCCCACTAATTTACTGGGAATTTATCGTTTGTTCGCCTTCCGTCTCGCGTTTTCGCCCGCGCTCCGCCGCGACGATGTAGATGGGGCGCCCCTTGACCTCCTCAAAGAGAACACCGATGTACTGTCCCATGATGCCGAGGATGAAAAAGAGCACAGCAAACATGAAGCATATCACCACGACGATTGTCGTATAGCCCGCCGGCGCGCCGATGCGCACCTTCATCACGATCGAGTAGATCAGGAGTATGAGTCCGAGCAAGCCGGAAGCAATGCCGGCATAGATGCCGAGCCTGAGCGGCAAATCCGAAAAGCTCATGATGGTGTTCATCGAGAAGCGAAACAGTTTGGCGAGCGAGTACTTGGACTGCCCCGCCGCGCGCTCTGCCGCCTCATATCGGAGCGCCGTGCTCCGGAAGCCCAGGCTCTGCACATAACCGCGGAGAAAGCGCACCCGCTCTCTGTAATCATGCCGAAGTACCTCGGCCGCGCGCGCCGAAACCGCAAAGAAATCGGAGGCGTTTTTCTCAAAGCGCGTGCCGCTCAGCGCATTCATCACGCCGTAAAAGGCGGAGGAGGTGAGGTTTTTCACGAGTCCCGCCGAGTGATTTGCGGTTCTCACCATGCTGATTACGTCAAAGCCCTCGTCGAGTTTTTCAAGAATAGGCGGAATGCACTGCGGCGGATGCTGTAAATCCGCATCCATGCAGATGACCGCTCCTTCCGCATAGTCGATGCCCGCAATCATCGCGGCCTCGTGCCCGAAGTTCCGCGAAAAGTGAAGCACACGGACGCGAGGGTCTTCCGCCGCAAAGCGATCCAGAATCTCCGCACTCCGGTCCCTGCTCCCGTCGTTCACAAAGAGGAGGGTGTAGTCCCGACCGCTCTCCCGGAGCACCTCCGTGAGGCGCTCGTGGCAGAGCGGCAGCGCCGCCTCCTCGTTGTACACCGAGACTACGACGCTCAGCTTCTCTGTTCTCTCAGCCATAAATCTCTATCCCCGTGCTCTCGTGGGAAGGACGCCGCTCTTCCTTCGGCGGGAGCTCCATATAATTTCCGTAAATCTTCGTGAGTACCTCGTCGTAGTGCTTCGGGATTGAGAGCGTGCAGTCCTCAAAGCGAATCTGGATACGCTCCTGCGCAACCGCATCCGGCAGGCGTATGTCGATATAGCCCGGATCGTAGTTCGAGTAGTACCACTCCGCCGTCTGCTTCTTGTTGGCACGCCGCGCGACTTTATCCTGAAGCGCAAAGAGCTTCCGCATGGGCAGAAGCTTTCCCGCACTGCTGCCGAGGAAGACCGCTCCCTTCTGCCCGAGGCCGTACTTTCGGTAATTGAGCGCGCGCCGATGTCCCATCGCAAGCGCGTAAATCGCCTTTTGCTCAACCAGGGTGTGCGCCCCGGCCTTTCCGTCCGGCAGGCGATCCAGGATGAAGATATCCACCCAGAGGTGGTTTAACTTCTCCTCATAAAAGGCTGTCTCCGCGTCCGGTTTTCTGCGGCGCGAGTACTCGTAAATGATACGCGGCGTAAAGTCGTAGAAGCGGCGGCCGCCCTGAAAGCTGTCCGGAAAGAGGAGCTTCATCCCCTCGGGCAGTTCGCGCGGCGCCACCTTTCGAAAGGCCTCCCAGTGGTTTCTCGTCATCACGATATCGGCATCGTCGTCCCAGGGGATAAAGCCGCCGTGGCGTATCGCACCGAGCAGGGTCCCGGAGTCCAGGGCGTAGGAAATCCTGTACTTTTCACAGATTCGGTGAATCTCTTTCAAAATCCTCAAATTTGCTTCCTGCACTGCCTGCAGGCCGTAGACATTGTTCATGGGACAACACTACTCCTTCTTCTCATAAAACACATTCAACTGTTTGCTCTCCAAGAGCCTGAGCGCCTTGCGTATGCGCGCGGCGTCGTGATACGAGAGCGTTTTGACCAGGGTCTCATCGCTCTCTCCGGCGTAATTCCGCGCGACCTCCCGCATCGCGACGAAATTTTCTTTTCGATAGGGCGCCATGTGGATTTCATGGGCCGTGGTCAACGTATTGCCGAGGCAAAAAAGCAACAGCGCAGCGTAAGCGAGCCGTTTTGCGCTCTTTTGTCCGCTCTCCCGTGCCGAGAGGAAAAGTATCAGCAAAATCCCCAGCATGCCGACCTGGTACTGGAGGGCATAGCGCGAACTCATACCATAGTTTTCCCGGAGGAAAATCCAGCGCGAGGCCGTGACCATCATATGATTCAAGAACCCCGACCCGATTAAGCAGAGCGGAAAGATGCTCCGCTCCTTCTCAATGAGCTTTGCCGCGCGCCAAAACGCGAGCGCGTAGAGCGCGAGGACCGTAAGCCCGAGCAGGGTAAACACAAAGTCCGGAAGGCTTCCCGCACTCTCCTGCCCGATGACCGTCGAGGCAAAAGAACGAACAAAGAAGCGCGGCAGGAGGAGCGGCCTACTCCGCACAACCGCAAAAATCGACTCGCTCGTCGCGCCGTGTCTCTCTTCGACCGAGAGACTGCGGCTTATGAAATAGAGCCCGAAGGGAAGAAGCACCGCAATCCCCCGGAGCGCACTCTGCCGAAAGTCCCGCCGAAAACGAAGCACGATCACGAGCTCCGCAAGCACGGCGGTCAGCGCATAAATTGCGCAGTAGGGTCCGGCAAAAAAGAGTATCGTAAGCGAGGGCAGCCAGAGCAGACGCCGCGCGGCCTTCCTGTCCCCGTTCTTTTTGAGCACGGCGTCGAGACTCAGATAGTGGCAGAAAAAGAGCGCAAAGGCCGCAAAGTGTACCCAACCGGAGCCGTTCGTCAGCATCTCCCACTTGTTCAGGGAAAAGACGAGCAGGATGAGGAGCGCGCTCACCGAGACCGGCAGTTGCTTTCTCTCGCAGTAACGCCCCAGCAAATAGGCGTTCAGCGAGAGGAAGAAGGCACCGAGCATCATATCAAACATGGTGCTGTAGTGAAAGAAGCGCACATTTACAATGCGTTCCAAGTAGTTGACCGGAATCCGGGTCAGGATATCGCCGTGCAAATAGGGCGATAAACTGTATACATTTTCAAGATAGCTGTTCACAAGGCGTATGTAGTCCGTGTAGACCACATCGGCACTCGCGCTCCTAAGATAGGCCGTCAAAAAGAGAAAGCCGAAGAGCGGCAAAAGCCGCACCGTCATTTTTCTACCCATTGCTCAGTCCTCGGTTTCCGTTTTAAAGTGCACGAGCATGGCAAGCGGCGTGGTGCCCCGCTTTTCCGCCGCATTCGCAACGATAAAATTCGTCGAGAAGCTGAGGCGGTTCAGGCTCCAAGGCGTCGCTTCGATGACGAACTCCGCTTCGTTCTCGGTGAGCGGAAAGCTCTGCTCTCCCGCCTCCGTGCGAACGGTGATTACTTCATCGCCCCGCAGCGTTCCGGGATAGGTCACATGGAAGCGAATCTTGTCGCCGTCCTGCGTCATAATGCGGAGCGACGCGCGCTGATCCATCCACTCATCCCGATAGTAACCGTACTCGACCGCGCATTTCATATCGCGGACCGCCTTGGTCACATCCAAAAAGGCATCGTGTGCGGGATCCTCCGCAAGTACCAGCATGTGCGGGTGAACGAGCCCGATCGAATAGAGCGAATCCACGCGGCGTACCGTGGTGCCCTGCCCGTTTCGCGCCGGGTCAAAGGTCTTGAAAAAAGTGCGCTCCGTAAAGCCGTTCATCTCATAGCTCTTTCCGACGATGATGATTTCTTTCCCGAGCACCTCTCTCCCGTAAGTACCGTAGGTCACATCCGCCAGCGAATTATAGCGCGCCTGATCCGGAAAGAGATAAATTTTCGGGATAAACTGCCGGTAATACTGTTGCATCACAAGACTCAAAAAGGCGACCAGGCAAAGCAGTGTAAGCGGCGCCGCATTGTCAAAGCGGTAGCGGTGCTTTGCCTCCGGATCTTGATTTCGCGCCCGGCAGGAGGCCTGCCGTATCCCGTAAAGATAGGCGACCATGAGAAGCTGGAAGGCATAGAGCACATAAACCCAGCGAAGTTCCACGCGTATCGTGACCGCCGAAGCCGCAGCACAGCCGATCCAGAAGCCCGCAAAAAAGATGAGGTCCCGTATGAGCTTCATGCCCTCGGCCCCGCGCTTCCGGTAGCGCCGCGACAAAAAGAGCTGATAAAAGCTGATCAGGAGATAGGAAAGCATCGCGAGGTTCCAGAAGAGCACCATCACCTTGACGCGGAAGGAAGTATCCTCCCAGGGGCGTCCGCAGAGATGCTCGGGCCCCGCATTGATGCCGAGGGTGTAGAGTCCCTCGATGCCGAAATTTGAAATCGCACTCTGAAGCGTAAAGGTGTCCTTTAGGCTTGTGCCGCCGGTTCCCTCCGGCGAAACCGTACCGATCATCAAAAGGCGTATGCCCTGCACCAGGAGAAAAACCCCCGCCGCCAGCAGGTAGCGCTGCCACTTTTTATCCCTGCGGACCAGCAGACAATAGAAAAACATGGGCAGAAGCACCATGTAGCGCTCGTGGGTAAAGCAGTTCAGAAAATAGACAAGCAGCGCCAGGAGAAAATCTCTCCGCTCGCTTTTGCCCCTCAGGTAGCGGTACAGGAAGTAGGCCTGTAAAAGCGCAAAGAAAACGCCGAGGGTCTCCATGAGGCCGAGGAGCTGTCCGATCTGGTAATAGGCAAAGTGCGAACCGAGAAAAAGTACGCCAACCAAAAAAGCGACCGGGCGACTTCCGGAAAGGCGCTTCGCAAAATAATAGAGGAAGCTCGCAAGCCCCGCGTTCAATAGGATATTAATCGGGACAATCCACTCCAAATGTCCGCCGATGAGCCCCAGTTCCAGCCAGGAGAGGGTCCAGTAGACAAAGCGGCAGCGTGTCGAATCGAGCGGAAACGCATACTGTAAAAAACTCTGCTCTCCCCAACAGGACCAGGTGTAAAGATCGTCCTTATAGAGGCCGCTGATGCGAAACTGCCGGTTTACAAAGAAGGCCCAGGCAATCAGCGCCGCAATCAGCAAAAGATCGCTGCGCAGGTCACGTTTGGTCCGCTTTTCTTCCATGGCTTCCCTCCTTCTTGCGCCGCGCTCAGTTTGCGCGGCGGTAACGGTAGAGCGCATTGCCCTCCTGTTCAATGATTACTTCGATGCTCCCCTCTTCCCTTAAGTAGCGGATGATATCCGCCGCGCGCTCATGTGTCGCAAGGAAGTCATCGTCCGTGTAGAGGCAGTTGATGCCCATGCGGTCCAAAAATTCCTTAAAGGCATCCAAGCTGCGGACCAGATACACATTGCCGCCGCTGCCCTCAAGGTCCGTGTAGCTCTGCACGTCACAGGGCAGGAAGTAACACTCCGGCTCCCCGGCGAACGAGAGCACACGCATGCGCGGTGCGTTCTTCACATAGCGGTAGATGGGCTCCGCCCCGTCGAGTATCACAACATCGCGGACTATGCGCCCGTGCGGGTGAAAGAGAAAGGCTCTTCCGCCATAGCCGCTGAAGCCCCGCGCGCCCGCCCAGTTGGTGAGGCAGAGCATGAAAAAGGCAAAGACCGATGCCGGCGCAAGGGCAAGGGTGAGCGCCCGGCTCTCCTCCTTCCAGCAAAGGAAGGCGCCGATTAAGAGGAGCAGGTAAAAGAGGCCGTAGTAATTGCCGTCAATCTGATGCAGGCGCTCCAGCGAGAGGAGGAGCAGTCCTCCCTGCACCGCGATGAGACAGCCGAAGAGTGCCGCCGCACGCGCGTCGCTCTTCGGTTCCGCAGCCCGCTTCTTTCCGCGGAGCAAAAGCGCTATGAGGAGCACCGGAATCAGGGTGGTCCCCCAGGCAATGCGTATGTGCAATCCCTCTTCTCCGATCGGTGCGAAAAAGAGGAGAAAGAGGCGGCGTGCCAGTTCCGCGCCCCGCTCCGGAAGGGTCAGAGACGCGCCCGCATTCGGCAGCGTGAGCACGGCGAGCGGGTACTTCCCGCGAAAACCGAGCGCCTCGAAGACGCCGGTAAACACCGAGACCAACGGGTAACCCGTTAGGTGCAGGGTTCGTGCGGTCACCGCAATGAAAGCAAGCAGGGTGAAAAGCGGCGGGAGAATAAGTCCCCGCGGATTTCCGTCCCGCTTTTCTTTCTTTTCCTCTGCCATAGTCTTCTCCCGCCCGAGCCTCGGGCGGAATACCGCGGCATAGAGGAGGGCGGCGAACACCAGGCCGCCCGAAAAGACGATGGCAGTCGGCTTCAGCATCAGGGTAAAGAGAACGGCACTCGCGCCGAAGACGAGGGCCTCCGCCCGCGCCCTGCCGCTCGACTGCTCCGCCGTCAAGAGTTCCCGCACGGCGATGAGCTGAAATAAGACGGTGATGAGATCGGTCTTTGCGGAGATCGAGAGGTTCATGACCCCGGGGATTAACGCCGCCGTAAAGACCAGACGCTTTGCGCCCTCTGCCCCTAAGAGCGCGCGCCCGAGGTCAAAGAGAAGCCAGAGCAGGCCGATTCCGAGGCAGAAGGAAAACGCGAGCACAGGCCCGAAGCTATGTTCCGTATAGAGCGCCAGCGCCAGAATCTCAAGTCCCTTCGGATAGAAATACACCTGGTTCACCGAACCGAGCGATTCAAAAATGCCGCGGCCGTTGTCGAGAACAAAGGGCGAGCGGAGCGCATAGCGGAGCGAGTCGTAGTCGATTGCGATGTTCATGCGGCCCAGCTGCACGAGCACCGCCGTGACGGTCGCCGCCGCGAGCACACTCTCCGTCCGGGACTCTCGCCGTATCGTACAGTGATAGGAGAAAGCAAAGCCCTTCTCTCCGAAATAGCGGAGGAGCGGCGGCAGAAAGGCCGCAAGAGAGACAAAGGACGCAAGTATGCGCCATAACCTTGTCCCGCCGAGGTGCAGGGCCGAGAAAAACGCGACAAGAACTATCCATGCCGCCGCACCGAGCAATAAGCCGCGTCCCGCCCGCTCTGCCGTGAGGCGTTCGCGATCGCCGAGCAGCTCTCGCCCGAAGAGGGCAAGCGCCGCGAGCCAAAGCCCCGCGATGAGCACGCTGAAGAGCGCGAGGTGCCGCGCCGCAAAGAGAGCGCAAATCAGCGCGTTCGCAATGCCGCGCTGACAGCTCTTAACCCGGCGCGCGGCAACAAACAAAAGCAAAAACAAAACGCCGATTTCAAGAAACATGGCGCCGGTCTCCTCCGAAGAGAACTGTGCCGCAAAGAAACCGTCGTCCCCGAGAAAATAGAAGGCGAGAGCGCTCAGCAAAAGTGCGAGGAGAAAAAGAACCCCTGTCTTAACTCTTGTAGTCAACATAAGCACTCCGGTAAGCGCGAAGGATGAGCACCGCAATTTTTTCCGGCCACATGCGCCGGAACATCGCGCTCTCTTCCGCCTCTCGCACATGGTTTTCGGTCAACGCCGCAGTCGCGGCGCCGCCGTGGATACGATAGAGCAACAGCGGGCGCTCCGAGACCAGCCAGCTTCCCGGCTCCGCCGCGAAGCGATAGAGTAAATCCCAGTCCAGCACAAAGCGGAGCGAAGTCGAAAACGGCGCAACGCCGAGCAGGTCTCTCCGATACGCACAGCTCGGACAGACAATGGGATTTCCGAGGCGCAGGCTGAGACGCTTGCCCGCCGTCGTGCTTTTGAAAAAGGGCAGGCGAAGCGGAAGGCGGAGCAGTTTCTTAACACACTCGGCCTTACTGCGCCTCTGTATCTCACCGTTCTTTAGGATGCGCGCATCCGAGGTAAAGAGCGCCAGGTTCGGATACCGCTTGACCGCACGCAGCAATTCCTCCGTGTAATGCGCACCGTAGACATCATCCTGATGCGCGAGCGTCACAAAGCAACCCTCCGCTTGACTCAGCGCAAAATTCCAGTCCGCACCTATCCCGGGCTTTCCCTCCCGCACGCAGTAGCGGAAGCCGTACTTCTTTGCAAGATCCTTCAAAAAGGCGCTCGGCGTCGCCGTGCAGAGCAGGCGCTCGGAGGGGACGCTCTGTCGAAGCAAGGAGCGGAGGCAGGCTTCCAAATAAGGAGAGTCTCCGTAGGCGCAAACCGCAAAGCTATGCGTCATTTCGAAACTTCCTCCCCGAAAAAGCGATCCTCAAGCGCGAGGCAGAGCGCGTGGTAAATCGGCAGGTGCAGTTCCTGAATCTGATACGTCTCCTGTCGCGGCACAATCAGGGCTACGTCTGCAAGCTTTGCGAGCGCACCGCCGGTCTTTCCCGTGAGCGCAATGACCTTAAGGCCGAGCGCCCGCGCGGTCTCCGCCGCGTTCAAGAGATTCTCGGAATTGCCTGAGGTACTGATGGCAAGCAGCACATCGCCCTCCCTTCCGTAGCCGTAAACTTGCTGCGCCATGGCAAACTTCCAGTCCGTGTCGTTGCCGAAGGCACTGGTCAGGGCATCGTGTCCTGTGATTGCAATGGCGGGAAGGGCACCTTCCAACATCTCCGCGAGACGCTCTCCGCGCGCCCCTCCCCGCTCCGTCAGTTTCTTCCGAAACGCCTCCGGCACCCTACGCCGAAAGGCAAAACTCTTCATGAGCTCCCCGACCATGTGCTCGCTGTCCGCGGCGCTGCCGCCGTTGCCGCCGACCAGGAGCTTATTGCCCGCCGCAAACGAAGCGCGAAGCAGGGCCTCTGCGCGGTATAGTTCTTCTCTCAGAACTTCCAACTCCGGGTAACGCGTGAGCAAGAGCTCTAAATTTTTTTCTCTCTCCATCAACTCTCCCCTCTCTCCGGCGACTTTAGAATTGCAGCGCCCGAATGCGCGCCATGGCTTCGACCGTATCCTCGTAGGTTCCGAAGGCTGAAAAACGGAAATAATGCTCGCCGTGCGGTCCGAAACCGGAGCCCGGCGTTCCGACCACAGCGGCTTTCTCCAACAGTGTATCAAAAAACTCCCAGCTCGTCATATCGCCGGGCGTTTTCACCCAGACATAGGGCGCGTTCACGCCGCCGTAAACCGAAAAACCGGCCTTTTTCAAGTTCTCGTACATGTAGTGCGCATTCCGCATATAGTACGCGACCTGCTCTGCGGTCTCCCGCTGTCCCGCTTCCGAATAGACCGCTTCGCCCGCGCGCTGCACAATGTAGGGCGCGCCGTTAAACTTGGTCCCGTGGCGTCTGCTCCAGAGCGCGTGAAGCTCGACTTCTTCGGTCGTGCCGTCCGCGCGCTTCACCTTTTTCCTAAGATCGTGCGGCACCACCGTCGCGCCGAGACGCAGCCCCGTAAATCCCGCCTTCTTCGAAAAGGAGCGGAGCTCGATCGCACAAGTTCTCGCGCCCTCGCACTCGTAAATCGTGTGCGGGACATCGGGCTCGGTGATATAGGCCTCATAGGCCGCGTCAAAGAGAATCACACTGCCGTTTTCGTTGGCGTAATCCACCCAGCGCTGCAGCGCTTCTTTCCGCATGACCGCGCCGGTCGGGTTATTCGGCGAGCAGAGGTAAATGAGGTCCGGTGCCTTCCCCGCCGGGAACTCCGGGGTAAACTCATTTTCCGCGGTACAGGGCAGGTAGGTGATGCCCGCATAGACGCCCTTCGCCGCGTCGTAGTCGCCGCTTCGACCCGCCATCACATTCGTGTCGAGATACACGGGATAGACCGGGTCACAGACCGCGACCGTGGAATCGAGGCTGAAAATCTCCTGAATATTTCCGGAGTCGCTCTTTGCGCCGTCCGAAATAAAAATTTCATCCGAACGAATCTCCGCACCTCGCGCCTTATAGTCGCACTCGACCATCTTATCCCGGAGAAAGGCATACCCGTTTTCCGGCCCGTAGCCGCGAAAGCTCTCCGCTTCTCCCATCTCATCGACCGCTTTGTGCAGCGCCTGAATGACGGCCGGGCAGAGCGGCTTCGTCACATCGCCGATGCCCATACGGATGACGCGCTCGCCCTTATGTGCGTCGGTAAAGGCGGCGACCTTCTTCGCAATCGTAGAAAACAGATAGGAACCAGGAAGCTTCAGATAATTTTCGTTGATTCGATACATAAGAACTCCTTTGATGCCGTGGCAGCGAGAAACAAGAAAAGCCGCAGGGCTTCTGCCTGCGGCTTACTTTCAAATGGAGATGGAGGGATTCGAACCCTTGACCCCCACGTTGCGAACGTGGTGCTCTCCCAGCTGAGCTACACCCCCACGGGATTTGAGCGGTACTACCGTACCAACAGGTGTATCTTACACCCAATCCCAAAGCTTGTAAAGCTTTCTTTCATTTCCTTACAAGTTTATTTCGTCTTTTTCCCGATGATCTCGGTGACCAGCGTCTTCAACACTTCGATCATGCGATAGAAGTCCGTGACATTCAAATACTCGTAAATGCCGTGATAATTCTCGCCGCCGGTCGAAAGGTTCGGGCAGGGAAGTCCCATGAAGGAGAGCTTTGCGCCGTCCGTGCCGCCGCGAATCGCGACCGTGCTCGGCGTAATGTCGTGCTTCCGGAACGCAGCCCGCGCGGTCTCGATTAAATACGGATAGGGCTCCACCTTCTCCTTCATATTGTAGTAGCTGTCCTTCACTTCCGCCGTGAGCTTTGCCTCGGTGTTCGCATACTTTTCGTTCAGCTGCTCCGCGACTGCGAGGAAGGTCTTCTTCATGCCCTCAAACTTCTCGCGGTCGTGCTCGCGGATGATATAGCGGAGCTCCGCGGAGCTCTCATCGCCCTTCATCTGGCAGAGATGGAAGAAGCCCTCAAAGCCCTCGGTATTCGCCGGAGTGCAGGGGGGCAGGAGCGACTGGAACTCCATGCCGACCATGACGGCGCTGACCATCTTGTTCTTCGCGGAACCCGGGTGTACGTTCACGCCCTTGATGTGCAGGTAACCGGAAGCCGCGTTGAAGTTCTCGTACTCGATGCCGCCGATTTCGCCGCCGTCCACCGTATACGCAACTTCCGCGCCGAAGTTCTCGACATCAAAGAACATTGCGCCCTCGCCGATCTCCTCATCCGGCGTAAAGCCGATCAGAAGCTTGCCGTGACGGTGTTCCGGATTTGCCTGCAGATACTCGACGAGCGCCATAATCTCCGCAATGCCGGCCTTATCGTCCGCGCCGAGCAGGGTGCTGCCGTCCGTGACCAGAAGATCGTCCCCCTTCGCAAGGGTAAGCTGCGGGAAGGTCTTCGGCGCAAGCACTTCGCCGTGCCCGAGCTCAATCACGCCGCCGTCATAGTTCTTGACGAGGCGTGGCTTCACATCCGTATCGCTCGCCGCGGGCGAGGTGTCCATGTGGGCAATGAGACCGAGTGCCGGAGTCACCGCATTTTCCGCCTCCGTGAGATTCGAGGGGATGCGCGCGTAGACATAGCATTTGTCCGTGAGACGCACGTCCTTTGCGCCGAGCTCCTTTAAGTCCGCCTCGAGCTTACGCGCAAGGTCGAACTGCTTCTCGGTCGAGGGATGGGTTCCCGTTTCCTCCGAGGATTGGGTGTCTATTTTGATATAAGAAATGAGTCTTTCCAGTGCATCCATACCGTTGTCTCCTTCTTTTCAAACGAAGTCTGTTACAATCCCATCCTACACGATGGGTTGCAATAACTCAACACCCCTCGCGCACTCCCCTCAGACCGCAAACTTTAAATAGTAATAGACCGGGTTTGCGAGCTCAAGTGCGCGGATGCCGAAGTCCAGAAACACAGGCGCGCCGAGCAGGCTGAGGAGTAAGAGCGGCAAGAGTAGGGCAATGAGCAAGCTTCGTTTGCCCCGCGTCAAAATACCGGTTGAAATCACGAGGAAAAGGCAGAGCAGATTCAGGAGGAAAAGCGCTGCGATTTCCCGCGCCGGATGTCCGAAGAGGCCGCCCGCAAGAAGCAGAGCCGAAAAGGCGAGGGAGGCAAGCCCCTGTACCGCGAGCAGGTAGCGGAGCGCATAGCGCCGCTGCGCCGCACGCGGTACAAAATCAAACATGCCCTGTCTCAGGTCTTCCAGATAATAGAGCAGCGCGACAAAACTCATGAGCAAAAGCCAGAGCGCTCCCATGCCGCGAAGCGGGGCGCGGAGATAACTCACCGCCGCAGCCTCTCTGCCGCCCTCGTTTACATAGGAGATCAAATCGCCGTCGATTTGAATCTCCGCATAGCGCGCCGCAATTTCCTTCGTAAACGCGGGATCGTCCGGATCGCGCGCAAAGTTCTCCGCGAGAAAACGGCGGTAAATCTCATAGGAAATCGTCGGAAAAAACGCACGGTATAAGTTCTCGCGGGACAGTTTGACGACGGAACTATCCTCCCGCTCCAATACGGTGACCAACCATAGATTCTTTCCGGCTGTCATGCGCTCCACCCGCGCTTCGAGGTCCGCAGGCAGTATCCAGGCCGCATCCAGTTTCCCCGCGCGGAGCAAATCCCGCGCGGCGCTCTCGCTCTTTACGCTGCGGTAATGCAGCACGGACTCGCTTTGCAACAGGTTCTCGGCGATTGCAGCCGCGAGAGGGGAGCTTTTCCCCTCCTTCTCTTCCGCCACAATGCCGATTTCAAGAATGCCGCTCTTTTCCCGGCTTCCCGCGCGAATCAAAAGACCCATGAGCGGCAGGAGCAGAAGGAGCACCAGAAAGCTCTTCCGCCGAAAGAAACGCTTGCAGAGCAGATATTCCCAGCGAAGAAACTGCCTCATCTCTCCCTCCTTCCCGCCCGCAAAACACCCGCGAGCATGAGAAAAGCAAGCGCCCAGAGGAGCAACACGGCGCCGGGACGAAAAAGTGTGCCGAACGCCTCACCCGCAAGGAGCCGCTCCAGATAGCGAAAGCACTGCCCGCTCGGCAGCGCGCGGCTTAGCGCCTGCATGCGCGCAGGGAAGAAGGCCAGCGGATAAAAGCAGCCGGAGAGAAACGCGAGGAAGATTCCGGCAAAGAGTTGCAGAAACGCGCCGGCAAGCAGCCCCTCTGCGAGCTCGTAAAGCAGAAACTGGAGTGCGGTCGCAAAGAACAGCGCAGGCAGGAGCCCCGCAAACATTTCCCGAAGCAGCGGAAGGAGCGGAAGAAAGGCGAGGGTCTGCAAGCCGAAATAGGCAAAATATTCCGAAAGAAGCTGCGCACCGCAACTCACCCCCTCGGCCGTAAGCAAGCGCCCCAGTACCGGTGCGCGACCGGCCGCAAAGGGCAGGGCGCTTACCCCCGAGGCAAAGAGCAAAAAGCAGAGTAAGGCTGCCCGGTAGTACTGCGCGAGATCCGAACCCGCAAGCGCTACCACCGTCTCCGCATTGTAGTTTCGGTTTCGATTTAAAACCGTGCCGAGATAGCGGAGATTGATCTCCGTCAAGAGCTTCGCATGGCGATCCCGCGCGCCGTGGGCATCAAAATAGCCCTCCGCCGCATAGATGCCCCGCTCGGTTTCCTTTAAAATCACCTCTGCCGCGCTGCCCGCCTCGCGAATCAAGGCGCTGTTTAACCCCGCCTCGAGCCCGCCTCCCACATAGTGTATGGTCTTATTCTCGCCCTCCGAGAGCGCGGAGAGAAAGTCATCCGGCACTTCGAGATAGGCCTGAATCTCGCCTCGCTTTAATTTCTCGGCAGCCGCCTCTTTGTCCAGCTGTTCATAGGAGATTGCAAGGCGGGAGCTGTCCATGTTATTTAGGATGCCGAGCCCCGTCCCGAGATAGGTCTGTCCCTGCCCTCCCACAATGCCGAGTTTCAGCTTGGCGGTCCCCTCCTCCGAGGGCGCAAATAGCCGTGTCAGGTAAAGCAAAAGCAGGGCCGCCGCCGCGAGCAGGAGAAGATTCGCAAGGAGGGCACCCGGAAGCGAGCGGAGTGCGCGCTTCCACTGCGCGCCGAAATAGCGCCTCATAAGAACAAGGCCTCCGCCGCCGCCGCGCTCTCCGGCTGCGGAATCTCGCGCAGCACGCCGTCCCGGAGAAACACCAGTCGATCGCAGTGCGCAAACTCCGCAAAATCGTGGGTCACAAAGAGCGCCGTGCCGCCCGCCGCCGTAAAACGCTTTAGGTAGGCATAAAACTGCGCCTTGCCCTCCATATCGAGCGCCGCGGTCGGCTCATCCAGCAAGAGAATTTTCGGCTCCCGCAACACGGCAATTGCGATTGAGAGTCGCTTCTTCATGCCGCCCGAGAGCTTTGCGACGGGCTTATTCAAAAACGCCGCAGCGCCGAGGGCCGTAATCACGCCCTCCGGTGCGAGCCCGCGCGCCACGGTCGCCCTGTCGTGCCAGAGCAGTAAGTTATCAAAACCGGACAACTCCTCCATCAGCGGATTCGCCTGCGGCGAAAAGCTGACCAGCGCCCTGCGGCGCTTCGCATTCGCGAAGAGTTCCTCTTCCTCGTAGCGGAAGCTGCCACTGTCCGGCCGCAGAATTCCCCCCAAAACGGAAAGAAGTGTGGTCTTCCCGCTGCCGTTTCCGCCGAGAATGCCCACACAACTTCCGTTCGCCGCCTGCAGGTTAATCTCCCGCAGGACAGCGTTCTTTCCGTATTGCTTTTTAATCTGATGTAAAACCAGCATTGATTACTGCATCATACCCGATGCCTTCAGGGACTGCTCGAGCATATCGAGGTAGTTGCTCGGGATATCCGTCTGACGGAGCTGTCCCAGATAACCGCTCCAGTTAGCGCCCTTCATGAATGCCTCAAACGCCGCATCATCCGAAACGTCGACAATGTCGCTCGGTGCGCTCGGCTCCTCGCCGCCCTCGCCGCGGGTGGTATCAATCGCAATCGTGACGTACGGCGTGTCGCCGCTCTTCAGGGCCACCGTGCCCTTGGTGCTCTTCGCGGTCTCCGCGAGATCGAAGTCGATTGCAAATGCGCTGAGATCCATCATCGAGCTGCTGCTCTCGCTCTCAAGGCGGACGCTACCCTTTGCGGTAAGCTCGCTCTTCTTGAGTGCCTCAAGATCAAGCTCGTCGAGCGTAAGAACCGCAACCTTCGAACCCTCCTGGGTGAAGGTGAACTCACCGCTCATCTTCTTGCCGTTGTTCTTGCCCTTGCCGTCCACGCGGAACAGCTCGTTTCCGTCCTCGGAGAAGGTGATCTCGGAAGCGAACTCCTCGCCCTTGTTCGGTGCCTTCATCGTGAACACATAGTTCTCGCTGGCATTCGCGTTCTCAATGCGAAGCTCTCTTGCGATGACCTTGTCGCCCTCGCCGAGCCAGATGGTGGAAACGAGCTTGCCCTCAAGCTTCTGCTCCCCTTCCTTCTCGAGAGACTCCTTGAACTTCTCGTACGTTTCCTCATCGGTGCTTGCCTTGATGATATCCGCAAGATTCTGGTCGTTCTTTGCGGTCTCGACAATCTTCTTGCCGAGCTCGGTCAGCTGCTCGCCGTCGAAAGTAACCTCAAGCTTGGTTGCGTTGACGGTGTAATCGCCGACCGTCACATCTTCCTTGGACTCCTTGACATCCTTCGCAGCGTCCGTGATGATCTTCGTATAGTTGGTCACGAGCTCGTCGAGCTTCTTGCCCTCCGGGAGTTTCTTATACTCGCTCATCATCTCGCCGAAGCTTGCGCTGTCGCCGAGCACGCTGCCCGGGATGTGCATGTACTTATCCGCGAGTTCCGGAATCTGCAGGTAGAGATCGTTGTCGGACATGACAAGGTTCATCGTGCCGAGTGCCTTGTCGTTCAGGCTGAGCGCAATGCTCTCCTCAAGCGCCGACTTGCCGATCTTTGCGCTCATCTTCATGCCGAGGGTCTTGATCCAGGAGAGGTCCGTGCCGCCCATCAACGCGCTGAGCGTGCTCTTGCCGCCGTCCTCCAGGGTAATCACGATATCACCGCTGCCGCTCTGGACCTTATCGCTCGCAAGCTTATCTCTCGTGGTCTCGTAAGCACCCGTGAACTGCGTGGTGAACTCCTTGACCTGCTTCTGCTCAGCCTCTTTGTAGCGCTGATCCGGAGAACTTGCCTTCTTTCCGCAACCGGTTGCCAGTGCCATTGCCGCAACGACAGATGCCGCGCCGACCGCAGCTCTCTTCCATCTTCCAAACAATCTCATTGGTTTCCTCCCTTTCCGCCTAAGCTTTTAGGCCGTTCCGTTAGTATAACATATTTTCTTTATTCACGGAATGTTCACAAAGCATATTTTGATTTCTTTTCGTTTTTCGTAAGATATCTTCAGGAAAAGTCTGACGCAAGCGCTTCCCAGACCGCATCCATGCCGTTGTGCGCACGAATATAGGCCGAAGCGCGCTCGGACATCCCTTCCAGGACCTTGCGGTCGCGGTATAAGCGGAGCGCCGCCGCCGCAAAGCGGGGCGCGCTGTCCTCGATCTCCATGACCGTCTCCGCAGCCGGAATGCCCTCCGCACCGATCGAGGTCGTGAGCACCGGCGCGCCGTAATAGAGCGCCTCAATGACCTTGCCCTTCACGCCCGCACCGTAGCGGAGCGGCACCACGACCAGACGGCAGTTCTCATAGAGTTCCCGCAGCCGTTCGTCCGAGACAAAGCCCAGGATGTGAATACCGTTCTCGGGGTTGTGAAGGGCTTTCAGTTCTTCCGGCACCTTGGAGCCCGCGACATAGAAATTGACCGGCTCTTCCGCGCGTATCTCGGGGAATACCTCTTTCAGGAACCAGAGCACCGCATCCAGATTCGGCGGGTGGGCAAAACCGCCCACAAAGAGCAGTCCCTCTCTCTTCTCATAGCCGAAATCGCTTAGCTCCGGGAAGCTGTCCCAGACATAAGCGGTCAGGGGCTTCACACGTATGGTGCTGTCGATTGCATGTATCGCCCTGCACTCCTCCTCCGAGGGGTAGAAACTGAGCGCCGCCTTCCGGAGCAGCGTAAGCTCCACACCCTTCCAGTAGGCCGAGGCCTCCCGGTGCGCCTCCTCTCCCGTCAGCTCGTACTCGCGCCGCTCGCGGAGGAAGTGGAGATCGTGTCCGTAGTAGAGGACGCGGATAGACGTTCTCTCCTGAATAAAGTCAATGTACTTGCTCGCAATGTGCGGGCGGTTCAGGTAGACAAAGTCGATATCCGAAGCGTGCTTCTCAATCCAATCCCAGATTCCCTTCTGCATGGCCTCGCCGTAGAGCACCTCAATGCCGAGCTGGGTCAGCGCCGTGGTGTAGGGTTCCTCCGCTGCGAAGTTGTCGCCGAGGAATTTGACCTGATAGCCCTGCTTCACAAACATCTTTAAGTACTGCCAGGTCGTGCGGCTGCCCGCGTCCTTGTCAAAGGTCGGTACATAGTGATCCACCACAAGGATAATCTTTTTGCCCTTGCTCCGCTCGCGCGCCCGGAAGGGATCCGGGTTGCCGTTGTTCTCAAACTGCTCGGCAAGTTCCTTCTTCCACTTTTCCTTTAACTTCTCGGTGTTCTCGATCTGGTAGCGCTTTAAGCCCGTGCCCTGCACATCCGTGCCGTTCGAGATGCCCTCGAAGTGGATGACCACCGACTTCGGCTGGTAGACCACGCGGTAGCCGTGGGCGCGCACCTCAAAGGCGAGATCCGAGTCCTCGCAGTAAGCGGGCGCATAGCGCGTGTCAAAGCCGCCGATTTCCTTCCAGAGCGCGTGGCGAATCAAAATCGCCGCGCCGGACATATAGTCGACATCCTTCACGTAGTTAAACTCCGGCAGTGTCGGGTCCTGCAGTCTGCCGTAGTTCCAGCCGGAGGCATCGCTCCAAATAATGCCGCCCGCCTCCTGAAGCCGTCCGTCCGGGTAGACCAGTTTGGATCCCGTCATGCCGATGCTCAGGTCTTCGTCCATCAGTTTTAAAAGCCAAGTAAGCCATCCCTCGGTCACCTTGGTATCGTTGTTCAGGAAAAAGAGGAATTCGCCGCGCGCCTTTAAGGCTGCCTGGTTACAGTTCTTTAAAAAGCCCTGGTTGGTCTCGTTTCTCGCAATCACCAGTCCCTCCGCAAAATCCGAGAGGCGCTTGGTCGCATCGCTCGAGACATCATCCGCGATGATCACCTCATAGGGGATGTCCTTCGTGTGCTCGAGAAGAGAAACCAGGCAGGCATAGGTGTACTCAATCTGGTTATAACAGGGGATGATAATCGAGACCCGCGGCGACTCAAACTGCGGGAAACGCAGCTTCCCGTGCTCTCGATAAATATCGCCGATTGCGAACTCGCCGTCTGCCAGATTCTTGCCCTCCGGCGTGTGCATGAGTTTCCAATGTTGCAGCGGATGCCGCACCGCATTCAGGCGGAATAAAAGGTGCTTTCTCTCCCTGGAGCCCTTCGGGTACTTTGCGTTAAAGATTGCGCTCGCCTTTCGACGAAGGCGGGAGTAGAGCGTCTGGTGGCGACTCAGATACTGTAAGGTTTCCGCGAGCTGTCCGTTCTCCGCGCGGAGATCCCGTATCATGGTCTCCAGATTTACGACGTGATTGTCCGTCAGGCGCTTCACCTCGGTGATTTTCTTAATCTCCGCATCCCGAATGCGAATCTCCTCCCAGGAGGCCGCGAGCTGCTCCCTGGTCTCCTCGAGGGTGCGCTCGGTCCGCGCGATGATCTCTGCGTTCTGCTGGGAGACAATGAAGCGGTCCAAGAAGCGCGCCTGTTCCTCGCCGGCCACGCTGCGCTGGAAGGCCGCCTCCTCTGCGGCAAAGCCTGCCGCCTCTTTTGCCGAAATGCCGAAGCGCAGCAAAAAGGCCTCTTCCGTGCCGAGCCCGAGGCTCTCGCGCTGCTGCTCGTAAAAGCTTCGAAGCGCGCGGTAGCGCACATAGCTCTTGTTGAGCGGCGTCGCCGAGACCCACTCGCAGTCGATACCTGTGAGCGGAACCTTGTTGATGCCGAGCGCTTCCGCGCCCTCCGGCACAAGGAAGTTGTCGAAAATCGCATCGATGTTATGCACCTCGCCGCCGCCAATGATACGCTGCAGCGCGCGCTCCAGCGTGTCCTCAAGAGGCTGTCCCTGCGAAAGCTCGCGACAGATGACGCTCGTAAAGCTCTCGCCGAGCACATAGGGGAAGCAGGCGCTTGTAAGGCCGTCCGCGGTCGCTATCTCCGCATCCGCGTATTGCAAGCCCCTGTCCTCGCTCCGCAGTAACGCGAGGCGCTCCGCAAAGGCCGAGATGTGTGCATTGCCCTCGGGGAGAGCGCGCGCTTTTCGACCCGCCGCGTGCCGTCCGCCGCCTCCCAAATAATCGTGACCAGGCGGTACGCTGCCGTCCGGTTTCGGTTGTACTTCACAAAAACAGGGCGCTCCGCCGCCGTCTCGCCGCCCTTGGTCCAGCAGGCGAGGAAGGAGTCCGCAAAGCGCGGGTAGAGCCCGTCTCGGCACACCTCGTTGTACTTTGCGCCCACATTGATCGCGACATAAGTCGGAAACCCGTAGGCCGGAATCACGCGGGACAGCTCGCCGACTTCCGGGAGACGCCGCTCCGAGTATATGGTATCCGCCAGGTTTTTGAGCGGCTCCGGGAAGTAGAAGAATCCGCTTCCCCCCTCCGCTTCCGTGAGCGCCGAGAGTTTCTCAAAACTCAGCGCGTTCTCGCCGAGTTTTTGTCCCGCAAAGGCGCGGACACCGTAGGCATTTTCCGCGGCAATCAAAAGGGTGCCGCCCGGGCTGAGAAGTTCCCGTGCCGCAACGAGCGCTGCCTCGCCATCGCTTCCGAGGGTCCCGTCAAAGAGGATATAGTCAAACCGCCCGGAGAGCGCCGTGCTCTGATCGCCGAGTTTTCCTACCAAAGTCTCAAATTCTCCCGGGAGCTTTAAGCTTTCTTTTCGCGCCCGCAGAAGGGCAAGCGCCGACATGTCCGTATCAACTGCCGTGACCGCGAGTCCCTTTCGGAGCAGAAGTGCCAAAAGACCGCCGTCCCCGGCACCGGCAAGCAGAAGTTTCGCGCCCGCGCGGAAGGGGTACCAGTCAAGCAGGCTCTCGCGGCGATCGGAAAAGAGCTCTAAGGTTTCAAGCTCCGGATTTTCGTCGAGCATGCGCGCCGTATCGTTCCCGTAGCGCTCGAGCAATTCCTTGGCTTTTTCAATTCTCTCGCTCATGCCTTCTCCTCCCTCACGGCCTCAACCTCCGAGCCCATGTCGTAAAAGCCCACGGTGTTCTTGTTCGAGATGACCGTTAAGCTCAGCACGTTATAGAGGCGGTGGTACACCACGTGCTCGCCGTTCTCATAGCCGGTGCAACTCATGGAGAGCAGATATTCGCCTCCCTGCAGATTCATCTTCTGCCGGAACGAAACCGTGTAGACATCGCCGTCCTTGACGGGCTTAATCTCCGTGCCCTCAAAGAGGGTGTTGGTTCCCGTGATATCCGTCCCCTTCTTATCCCGCAGGGTGTAGGTGAAAATCGGATTTTCGATCGGCGCGTGGAAGCGAACGCGCTCCCGTATCGTGAACATCTCCCCCTTTAAGAGGAGGTTCGTCACATTGCCGCGCGCGTCAAGGGTTCCGAAGTCCTCAAAGCTCGCTCTGCCGTCGCCGTACTCCTGCACTTCGGGATTCAGGTTCATGCGGTCTTTCATGCGCTTATCGGAGACCGTCGCTTCGACCGGTAAGCCGAGCGCCTCCTTCTTCTCTTCAATCAGTGCCTCGGCAAGTTCATCGGTCTGGTTTGCCAATATCTTCTTATAGAGGTCCACCATCTTGCCGGCCTCGCCCTGTGCCACAAAATGACCGCGATTTAAGAGCACTACCTTGTCGCAATATTTGATGATGCTGCCCATGTCGTGGCTCACCATGAGTATGGTCGTGCCGTTCTTCATCATCTCCTCCATACGGCGGTAGCACTTCGCCTGGAAGAAGACATCGCCGACCGAGAGCGCCTCGTCGACAATTAAGATCTCCGGGTCCACATTGATGGCGAGCGCAAAGGCGAGGCGCACGAACATACCGGAAGAATAGGTCTTGACCGGCTGGTTCACAAAGTCCCCGATGTCCGCAAAGCGGAGAATGTCATCCATTCTCCGCTCCATCTCCTGCCGCGAGAAGCCCATCATGGTACCGTTCATATAGATGTTCTCGAGGCCGGTGTATTCGCTGTTAAAGCCCGCGCCGAGCTCCAGGAGCGCCGAAATATTGCCGGAGACTTCCGCCGTCCCCGTGGTCGGACTCAGCACGCCGGTGATGATTTTCAGTATGGTCGACTTCCCCGATCCGTTCGTCCCGATGATACCGACCGTCTCTCCCTTCTTCACATCAAAGGAGATGTCCGAGAGTGCAAAGAAGTCACGATGATAGGACTTGTGGGTCAGGCTCACGGCCTCTTTCAGGCGGTCTATCGGTTTGTCGTAGAGCTTATAAATTTTACTGACTCCCTGCACCGAGATTGCCAGATTTTTATCCATGAATCAGTCTCCTCTTTTCTCACAGCACATCGGAAAAATGCGGGCGCAGCTTGCGGAACAGGCGAAGCCCGAGCGCAAGCAGGGCAAGTGTCACCGCCCAGAAATAAAGGCTCTGCATGGGCCGCTCAAAGAACCAGTTCCCGGCTATCATGCTGTCCCGGTAACCGCTCACAATGTAGTGAATGGGATTTAATTTCAGTATCGGCATAAGCTTTTCCGGGAAGTTCGGGAACATCTCGGGCGCCCACATGATGGGAACCAGCCACATGCCGAACTGGAGACAAATACTCACAATCTGCGACATGTCCCGGAAAAAGACCTGCACCGCCGATGTGACCAGCGTGAGCGCGAGAATCAAGACCGAGAGCGCCGCACTGTAGTAAATGAGCTGCAGCCAGGTGATGAGCGGCAGTCTCCCGTAGCAGAAGAACATCGCAATCATAATCATGACAAAGATTGCGTGCACCAGAAGGCAGGACACGAGCTTGATGACCGGCAACACCTCTACGTTAAACACCACCTTCTTAACCAGATAGTGGTACTCCTGCAGACAGTTGGTGCCGGCATTCATTGCCTCCTGGAAAAAGAACCAGGGGACGATGCCGGGGACCAGCCAGAGCACATAGGGCACGCCGGGAATCGGCGGCACCGACTTAAAGCCGAGCTGAAAGATCATGAAGTAAATGAGTACGGTCACAATCGGTTGGACAAACATCCAGATAATGCCGAAGTAGGAGCCCACAAAGCGCTTTCGAAAATCCGCCTTGGCGAGCTCAAAGATGAGCTTTCGGTTCCCGAAGAGCTCACGCACAAGTTCCGTCATAACAATCTCCTCAAACTCTCAGCACGGCAAGCGCAAAAATGCGGATTCCCACGCAGAGATTCAATATCACGAAGCCGTAGGGCACAAGGCGCTTAAACGGCAGGCCGCTCTGCAAAGCCTTGCTCTGCAGCCCGAAGAGAAAGAGCGGCAGGAGGGGCAGGAAGTATCTGCCCTGCACCCCTTCAATCCAGAGCGCATCGCGGGACGTCCAGGCGAGCAGCATCGCAAAGAGAATCCCGAAGAAACTGATGCATCCAATCAGGAGCGCATAGAAACGCGCAAAGCGGCCCGGCTCTCTGACTTCCATGTAGTGCGGCCCGAACTTCTCCTCGTCGGCAAGCGCTTCTTGCGATGCTTCCTCTTCCCGCGTTTCGCGCAGCGTTTCCGCCGCCTCTGCGATATGTTCCGTCGTCGCAGCGGTCAGCACTTCGCCCGCCGTCTCCTGTTCGGACAAGGCCGAAAGCGCAGCTTCCGTGTTCACCTCACCCTCCGGTTCCGCAGGCGTCGCGGCCGTCGGCACTTCGCCGGTCGTCGCCGTATCCGCTTCTGTCGCGACCGCGGCCGCCTCGACTTCTTCCGCCTCGTCATCGTCCTGCCAAGCGGCTTTGCTGCCCGGCACCAATACATAGTTTTTTTCACCCGTGCTGTCCGCAACGGTCAGCGCGACCAGACCGAGCGCAAAGAATAGGGTCTGCAGACCGGACGCCCCGAGCAGCGGATCCAGATTGCCGAGTTTCATTCCTATCATCTCCGCGCCCCAATTCAACAAGCGCGCCGAGAAACTGTTCACCAGCATGCGAAGGGTAAAGAAGGGATGCGAGAAGAGCTCCGAAGCCGTAAAGCCTGCGTGGCTCATATCGGCGCTCACATTGCCCGCCTGCTCCGCCGCTGCCGGGAAGAAATAAGCCTCCAACACATTCGCATTGACCGCGAGTACCGCCGCGATCAGCGAGAGCAGAAGAATCAGGATGCAGAGCAGCTTTTTGCCAAAGCCGCCGAAAACGCGCGCCGGAATGAGCAGCGCGAGCAGAATAACAGGCGCATAGACCAGCTTGCAGGGGCCGAAGAGCGCCGCGAGTGCGCAGAGTGCGATGAGTTCCCGCGCGCGTATTTCTTCCGTCCCGTAAGCGAGCTTAAAGACCAGCGCCGTAAAGAGAAATACCGTTCCGATTAAGCCCGCATCGTAGGAGAGCGAAGCCGCGAGGTGTAGGCTCATCGGCAATAAGCCCGCCGCCGCAAACCACGACTTTCCGATCGGCGTGGTTCGCACCGCGAGTGCGGTCAGCGCGACATAGCAGCAGAGGTTCAGGAACTTTCCGAGGAAGAGCAGTCCCACGGCGCCGAGTCCTAGCACACGCGCGATCGAGAATCCTATGGCCTGCGGCAGGTAGAAAACAGGCGTGGTCTTCACATCCGGAATCGGCGAAGCGACCGGCTTGGTCGAAAACGCATAGCGCTTCTCCCAGTCCTTCACCGCGCGGTAGGTGGTCTGCTTCACCGGATTGCCGAGCACTTCCGGAATTTCTTCCGTATCGTCCGGAATTTCCGGCGTCTTCACCCCGTTCATATCCTCCAGCGGATAATCGCTCGCGCGCACCGCCGTGAGACCCGCGGGACGAATGAGCGGATCTTCAAAGAGCATGGTCGAAGAAATGCGATAAGCCGTGCTGTAGTGACTCAGCTCATCCGGCGCCGAAAGCCCCGGCATCACCGCGAGATAGAGCACGCCGAGCACCATCGCGGAAAAGGCATACGCGCGATACATGCGATTGCTCTTCCGACTCCAGAGCAGCGCCGCAAAGAGCGCCGTAATCACAGAGGCCGGAAACAGGAGCTCATAGAGCACAAAGAGCAGGTTGTCCTTAAAGTGGGCCGCCGCATCCAGCGCGGCAATGGCACCGTAGAGCCCAGATAGCAGCACAAATACAAGGCCGAGCAGAAAGAACGGCCATGTGCGCACCGCTTGTTTGTTGTTCTGTTCCATGATTCCCCCCATTCTTTTTGATAAAGCGTTTATGAGAGCGCCGCGGTTTGAGGCGCTCAGTTCTTCTCTTCTCTGTTCTCCTTCGCTTCTTCCGCGAAGCGTTCGCGGAGCGCCTCGCTCTGTGCAAGCGAACTCAGCTTTTCCTCGAGCAGCGATACCTTTAAGCTCAGCGAAAAGACCTTCATAAAGAGAATGGCAATGACCAGCAAAAACAAGAGATTTGCCGGCGACTGCACGCCGAAAAATTCCGTGAGCCGGTAGATGAGCGGCGGAAAGGCCGCGAGCAGAATAAAGAGTAGGGACGAGAGCACCCAGAACACGCTGTCCTCGATCTGCATCTTCGCCTTGCGTATCCGTGTCAGTACGACCGCTCCCGCGAGCAGCGCAGCGGCGAGCAGAAAAATACGAAGTCCCACGCTCATGTCTTATCTCCTCCTTGCAGGCTCTTTCCCGCCCGAAAACTCTGAATCAAGAGGATGGAGAGCAGCATACGCGTCATATAGCGAACGGATATCCACGGTGTCAGATAACTGCGCCCCGAAGTTCGAAGGTCCATCTCCGCCTGAATTTCCCGGAAGCGCACGCCGTTCTTTGCGAGAAAGGAAAGGGTGTCCGGCTCGGGCGGGTAGTTGATCTGCCGCGAGAAGAGCTCTATCATGCGGCGGTTGTACATGCGCATGCCCGAAGTCGGGTCCTCGATGCGCACGCCCGAGGCAAGGTGTATGGCCGCCGTAATCATGCGACTGCCGAGCATGCGAAGGGTGTGCGGCTTCTTGACACTCACAAAGCGGGATGCAATCACAATCTCCGCCCCCGCCTTGATTTCCTCGTACATCGCGGGGATGTATTCCGCCCGGTGCTGCCCGTCGCCGTCGAACTGGACGGCGGCGCGGTAGCCCTTCTCATCCGCATAGCGCATACCTGCGCGAAACGCACCGGCGAGACCTAAGTTCACCGGCAGATAGAGTGCGCGGTAGCCTTTGGCGCGGAGTATCTTCGCGGTGTCGTCGGAGGAACCGTCGTTCACCACCAGATAGTCCGCATCCGGGAGTTTCTCTTTGCAGCCCTCCACAACGCGCTCTATGCTGCCCGCCTCGTTGTAGGCCGGTATGATCACCAGTATCTCTTTCATCCGATGCTCTCCCAATAACTCCGATTCATCGTGCAGCGCGCCCTAAGCCACTTCGGGAGCAGGCGATAGCGCTTTCCGAGCGCGTAACCGCAGTACTTTGCCGCACTCAAAGCAAAGAGGCGCGGAATTTCCCTTCCCTCTCCCTGCCGCTTCAAAAAGCGCGCCGTGCGCCGCACCAGGCGTATGCCCTCCGACTCGCTCTTAATATCCCCGAAAATTTCCGGATGTTCCGCCTGCGAGACCGCGAGGTCAAAGTTCCGGTGAAACTGTTGCGCCGGTGTGTAGCAGTGCGAATGATAGACCCGCGCATCCGCACAGTAGGCGAGGGTCCCGCCGCTCTTTAAGAGCCGCGCCGCATAAATCATGTCCTCGTTAAAGATGGCGCGGGACGGAAAACCGCCGAGCGCATCGAAACGCGCCCGATTGTAAGCAGCGCAGACATTGGAGGCGAAATAGGTCTTGATGCCGAGTCTCTCTTTGTCCACTTCGGTCTTCAGAAACGACCGATCGCCGTAGTTATAGCGCCGCGTGAATTTTTCGAGTATGTCCGCATCCGGATTGGCAAGCTGACGCCCGTAGCTCATCTCGGCCACCCCGTTCTCAAGCGGTGCAAGCAGATTTTCAAGCAGGCGGTTGTCCGCGGGCACCGCATCCTGTGTCAACATGACAAAATAGGCCGTCTCGGAAAAAGAGACCCCCGCATTTCGCGTGCCGCCGTGGTCAAACTCCGACTTCGAGAGATGATGAACCTCACAGCGCTCGGAAAGACCGAGGAGTTCCAATTGCCCCTCCGCACCGCAGTTGTCCCAGTATGTGCGCTCGGTGTTCATGATGATGATTTTTCGCGGCATCCGTGTCTGCCGGGAGAGCCGGTCGAGCAGGCGAAACAGGCGCTCGTCCGGGCGATAAACCGGGATAATCACATCCGCCTTTGCTCTCTTCTCTTCCATGCTCAAGCTTCCCCCTTAAATTTATGATCCTGCCGAAGGGCCAGCAGCGTCGCCGCGGCAAAGAGCAGGGTGAGCAGCGCCATCATGCCGCAGTACGAGAGCGCACCGCCGAGCAGCCCCCGATACCGTACACCGAATTCCGCGCTGACCCAAGCGAGCCCCGTGCCGAGCACATAAATCAGAAAAATACTGCGCTGCCGTTCAAGGATTACCAAACAATAGTATAACAGATTTAAGAGCGCATAAAAGCCGCCGCCCAGAATCACAAGCAAAAGTTCCGTTCTGAGTCCCTTGAGCGCCTTGCCGGCCTCCGCACCGACCAAGAGCGAAAGCACCGGTATGCCGAGGAACCAAGCCGCCAGCGAGCCGAGGAGCGTAAGCCCCAGAATGAGCCCCGTGATTTTCCCGACCGTCGAGAGAAAGACTGCCTTTCTCCCTGCCTCTCTCGCCTCCGAGAGCAGGGTCAGTACCGGCCGTATCACAAAGTTGGACATTAAGTTGATGACCGAGGTCGGGATAAAAACGGTCGTATAGTAGCTGTTGTCCGCCGCCGTGAGATAGCGGTTCACCGCATACTTGGATGCCGCAAAGATGTAGAGATCCAGGAAGGCACCGAGAAAGAGCCAGCGGCTCTTTGCAAAGAGGCGGCGTATATAGCCCCTGCGGAGCTCCGTTCTCACCTTCGGCAGGCAGCGAAGCGGCGCGACACAGCAGAGCAGTATCATCCCGGCCTGGCCGATGAGGGCCGCAAGGCAGGCAGCAGGCAGCGAGCGCGTCGTAAACAGCAGGAGCAAAAAGAGCGCCACGCTCCCAAGCGTGCGAAACGCATTGCTCTTCCCCGCGAGATACAGTCTTCCCTGCCGCTGAAATTCCGAATCGTAGCAGTCGGCAAAGCCGTCCAGAATTTTATAGCCCGCCGTCAGGAAGAGCACGGTCCGCGCCTCACCCGGCACGGTTAAGAGGAGACCGTAGAAGAGCGTCGCCAGAACCGCCGCCGCACAGCTCAGCAGCCGGAACGCCCGGTATTCGCCGAAAGTCCCCTGCTCTCCCGCATCCGTCACCTGAACCGGCCGCATGCCGAAATAGGCGACGATGAAAATCTGCTGCCCGAAGGTCGAGAAGGCAAAGAAGAAAATGCCGCCCGAGGCCGCCCCGAGCGTTCGCGTGACCACCGCGCCGAGCAGCATGCTGGTCAGCGCGTAAATAAAGGAGCCCGCCATATTCCAGAGCACATTGCGCTTTGCGATGTTGGTCTCGCTCCCGATTAAAAAACTGCCGATTCCGTTCATCTTCCTCCGCCCGTCAAAAAGATTTCAAGCCGTATCAGCGCAAAGTAGAGCTCCGCAAAGAGAAGCGCCGGCCGCTTACAGCCGAGGTAGTGCCGGAAATAAAAGCGCATCGCATTCTCTCGAAGCTTCTGCCGGTCAAGTGCCCGGCGGTAACTCTTGCCTATGCTCGCCGCGTGGCGGTGCACATAGTGCGCGCTCGTCAGAAGCGCGGTCTTTGCGCCTATCTTTCTGAGTCTCTGCCCGAGGATATACTCCTCCTCATAGAGAAATACGCGCTCGTCGTAGCCGCCTGCGCGAAGAAAACTTGCGACATCGACCAGTAGGAGCGAGCCCGGCACACAGTCGACCCGCGCGAGTTTTGCGCGGTAGTGCCGCTCCGGGTAGTGTAAGAGAGGCGTGAACAGCCGCCGCGCAACCGGTCCCGCCTCGAGGAGATCCGCGAACCAATTTCGAAGCGGAAAGGCCGCCGCGCCGGAGAGCACGTTTGCGCGGCTCCCCGGGCGCTCTGCCCCCGGCGCTTTCGAGGGATTCATCTGCACCGGCGCAATCACGGCGAGACTCGGATTCTTTTCGAACGCCCGGATAAGACTTCTTAGGCAGTCCTCCGTAAACTCGGCGTCCGGATTCGCAATCAGCGCGTAGGTATAGCCCTGCGCCGCCGCATAGCGAATGCCGAGATTATTGCCCGCGCCGTAACCACCGTTCTTCTCTGCCGCGAGTACAACCACTTTCCCGCCCGCTTCCGCGCGGAGCGCTTCCAAGCTGTGATCCGTCGAAGCATTGTCCACCACAATGACCGCATCAAGCGCCGCATAGTCGCGAATGCGCCGCAATTGCGCAAGCGTCGTCTCGCTGTCGTTATAGTTTACGACGATGGCCGCCGTCTTTTCACGCATGTGTCGCCTCCCGCATCTTCCGTCTTCTCTCTTCCGCGCTCTTTCTCACATAGCGTCGGCCCAGCGCAAAGCGAAACGAGGGGAAGAAGCGCGTCATGAGATTCATGAGATGATAACAGAAGAGATACCCTCTCTTCCCGCCCTCCGGCTTTGCGGCGCGATAAGGCGTTCGCGCAAGGTAAGTCACATAGGCGCGGCCGTAGGGGTTATAGGCCCCCTGCCGCCACGGTCTTTCATCCCCCGCATAGTGGACTATAGCCGGAGAGCGCTTGGCCGTGCGGAAACGCCGCTCCCCGATTTTTCGGTAGGCAGGCGAAAAGACCTCGAGCGCCGCGTAGGAGAAGTAATAATAATTGGTGATGAAATTGTACTTCGGATGCAGCGCGGCAATGCGCCCCCGCAGGAGCCCGTTGATGGCATCCTGATCCTGAAAGAGGCAGTGGGGCGCAATTTCCGTGTAATAGGCGAGCAACTGCTTGCCTATTTCCTCATCCCGCCAGCGCGCAAGATCCACCAGCATGACACCGGCGTTAAAATACGGCTCTTCCGGCAGGATTCCGAGATAAGCCTTGACCTCGTGGTAGATGCTCGGCTCCTCCGCCATGGCGAGGAGCTTCCCGCCGAGCTCCGACTTGTACATACGGTGCAGGCTCTTCTGCACCACGGTGTCGCAGTCCAGATAGAGGACACGCTTCACATCCTCCGGCAGGAGCTCTCCGAGGAAAAAACGCCCCAGGGTGCTCAAATCAAAGCGCCCCGTGTCCGGACGCTCCGGGAAGCGCTCTTCCAGATTGCGGCAGGGGATTAACGTGAGAACCCGCCCGAAATCCGCCGCGAGTTCCTTCAGTTTTTCCGCGGTCTCCGGCAAAATACCGGTGTCCAACAGGTAAATCCCGAGCTCCTCCTCGTCCGGATTGCAGTCGCAGAGCGAGGCGAACGAGACCGCAAAGTGCTGTGCGTACGCCTCATTGGAGACATAAACCACGTTCATCCCTATCCCCTCCTATGGAAACAGCCCGGAGCACGCCGGGCTGTATGAAAGTACAGATTCTTTAATAAAACAGACGGTTCACCGCAGAGAAGATACCGCGGAGCGAGGCCCTCGTGATGTTGCTCGAGATGCCGACACCGTAGGTCGTGCGTCCGCTCTTCTCATCCAGCATGTGGATGTAGGAAGCCGCCTGCGCGTTGGAACCTTGGCGCAGCGCGTGCTCGGAGTAGTCGAGAATGCGAATCTGAAGACCCAGTGCCTCCGCGAGACCGTGGCGCACCGCGTCGATCGGTCCGTTTCCGACGCCCTCAAACTGCCGCTCCTCGCCGTTCAGCGTGTAGGTGCAGACAGCGCGGGTCGAGAACTCGCCCTCCTCGAGGCCGTTGTCCGAAATCACGCACTTCTTGAAGTGTACGGGCTCCTTGCGATCCGGATAAGCGCGCTGGAACTCTGCGTAAATCTCCTCCGGTGCAATCTCACCCTGCTTCTCGGAGAGTGCCTGGATGATGTCCGCAAACTCCTTGTGCATGCCCTTCGGCAACCGGAAGCCGTAGAAGGTATCCATGATGAAGGCAACACCGCCCTTGCCGGACTGGGAGTTGATGCGCACCACCGGCTGATAGACTCTGCCGATATCGCTCGGGTCGATCGGAAGGTAGGGTACCTGCCAGTACGGATTGTTTCGCTCCCGCATGGCCTGCAGGCCCTTGTTGATTGCATCCTGATGCGAGCCGGAGAAGGCCGTGAAGACCAGTTCGCCCGCATAGGGATGACGCGGCGGTATGCTCATCTTCGTGCAGCGCTCATAGACCTCCGCAATCTCCTTCTCGTTCGAGATGTTGAGATGCGGCTCTATGCCTTGCGAATACATGTTGTAAGCCACGGTCAGGATGTCCACATTGCCGGTGCGCTCGCCGTTTCCGAAGAGCGTGCCCTCGACACGGTCCGCGCCCGCAAGCAGCGCGAGCTCGGTCGCCGCGACACCGGTTCCGCGGTCGTTGTGCGGGTGAATGCTAACCACAATCGAATCGCGATTCTTAAAGTGACGCACCATCCACTCAATCTGGTCCGCATAGACATTCGGCGTGTTCATCTCGACCGTCAGCGGAAGGTTGATGATCACCTTCTTCTCCGGCGTCGCCATGCCCCACTCATCGAGAACCGCCTCACAGACCTCGAGCGCAAAGTCGAGTTCCGTCCCCATGAAGCTCTCCGGGGAGTACTCGAGGATGATGTCGTCGCGCCCGAACTCTTTCATGCAGGCCTTAACCGTCTTGACGCCGTCTATGGCAATCTGCTTAATCTCCTCGCGGCTCGCATGGAAAACCACGTCGCGCTGCAGGGTATTGGTCGAATTGTAGATGTGCACAATCGGATTCGGTATACCCTCGATTGCCTCAAAGGTTCTGCGAATCAGGTGCTCGCGGCACTGCGTGAGCACCTGGACATGCACGTCCGACGGAATCATCTTCCGCAGTGCAAGCAGACGGAGGAAGTCGAACTCAATCTGAGAGGCCGCCGGAAAGCCGATCTCGATTTCCTTGAAGCCCAGCTTTAGTAGGAGATTGAACATCTCTGTCTTCTCCTCGACGACCATGGGCTCCACGAGCGCCTGATTGCCGTCCCGTAAATCGACCGAACACCAGATGGGTGCCTTCTCGATTTCACGGTTCGGCCACTCGCGCTCAGGGAAATGAACGACCGGGTTCCGTTGATATCTCTCGATGTGATACATAGTTCCTCCTTCTTGCAAATGGTATAAAGCGAATTACTTCATTGCTGTCATTACTTCTGTCGTACTCTGAGCGGTTCCGGACCAAGCGGCCCTCAATTCTCCGCGACCAGCCCCTCCGAACGGAGCACCTCAACCATGCGCGATACACTTGCGTCGCAGAGCTCGTGGGTCGAGGCCTCAACCATCACGCGAATCAGCGGTTCCGTTCCGCTTGCGCGGAGCAGCACTCTGCCGTCGCCGGCAAGAGCCTCTTCCTCCCGTTTGACCGCCGCAAGTACGGCCGCATTGTTCTCGGCCGCCGCTTTGTCCCGCACCGGGACATTCACGAGGCGCTGCGGATAAATCGTAACCTCGCTCGCAAGTTTCGATAGCGGGCGTTTGGTCTCCATCAGCACTTCCATGAGTTTTAAGGCCGTCACCATACCGTCACCCGTGGTCGCGTATTTCGCAAAGATGATGTGGCCGGACTGCTCTCCGCCGAGGCGGTCGCCGCTCCGCTGCATCTCTTCGTAGACATACTTGTCGCCGACCTTGGTCTTCTCGTAGGCGATGCCCTCGCGCTCCAGCGCTTTGTAGAGCCCAAGATTCGACATAATCGTGGTCACAATGCGATTGTTTGCGAGTTCACCGCGCTGCTGCATGTACTTCCCGCAGATATAGAGGATGCGGTCGCCGTCCACCAGCTCGCCGTTCTCATCGACCGCCAGGCAACGGTCCGCATCGCCGTCAAAGGCGAAGCCGAGGTCACAGTGCTCCCGCTTGACCGTCTCGATCAAATCCTCCATGTGCGTGGAACCGCAGCAGAGGTTTATGTTCGTGCCGTTCGGCTCCGCGTGAATCAAAACCGTCGTCGCACCGAGCGCATCGAACACATTCTTCGCAATGCTGGAAGCCGAACCGTTTGCGCAGTCGAGCGCCACCTTCACGTTCTTGAACGAACGCGTCGCGAGCGAAATCAGATGGCCGATATAGCGGTTTCTGCCCGCCGAGAAATCGGTCGTGCGGCCTATGTGCTCCCTTGCGGCGAGCGGCAATTCCGCCGGCGTACCGTCAATCCACGCTTCGATTGCCTCGATGACGGACTCTTCCATCTTCTCGCCGTTTCCGTTTAGGAGCTTAATGCCGTTATCGTAAAACGGATTGTGGCTCGCGCTGATCATGATGCCGGCATCAAAGCCCTCCGAGCGCACCACATAGGCGACACTCGGGGTCGGCGTCACGTGCAGCAAAAACACATCCGCCCCCGAAGCCGTGAGTCCGGCCGAGAGCGCATCCTCGAGCATGTAGCTCGAGCGACGCGTATCCTTGCCGATTGCGATTTGGCAGCGCTCACCGTTTCCGTGCTTCTGTCCGTAGTACCAGCCGAGATAACGTCCCACCTGATAGGCGTGCATCGGCGTGAGTTCGACATTTGCCTCGCCGCGAAATCCGTCCGTTCCGAAATACTTGCCCATTACGCCTCCTCCCGGAGCAGCTTCAAATAGCGCCGCAGTGCGTCCCGCCAATCGGGCAGAGGCGTAAAGCCCTGTTCCGTCAGCTTATTCTTTGCAAGCCGGCTGTTAAACGGGCGCGCCGCCTTGGATTTTCCGTACTCTTCCGTCGTGACCGGGATGACCTTGGTGTCCATCCCTGCCTCTTCGAAGATTGCCTTTGCGAACTCATACCAGGAGATATAACCGCCCTCGTTGGTCGCGTGATAAGTGCCGTACTTTTCGGTCTCAACCATATCCGCGAGCAACACCGCGAGATCCAAGGTATAGGTCGGCGTACCGATCTGATCGTTGACCACGCGAAGTTCCGGGTGGGTCTTGCCGACGCGCAGCATGGTCTTGATAAAGTTATTGCCGTTCACACCGAAGACCCAGGCAATGCGGACGATGAAATACTTGCTGAGCTGTTGCCGCACCGCCTCCTCGCCGTAGAGTTTGGTCATACCGTAGACATTCTGCGGATCGAAATCGCGGCAGTCCGGCTCCCAGGGCGCTGTGCCCTGACCGGAAAAGACATAGTCCGTGCTGATGTACATCATCTTCGCGTCAAGCTCACGGCAGGCAGCCGCGAGGTACTCGGTGCCGAGCCCGTTGATCTTCTGCACCAACTCCCGCTTGTCGGCATCCTCCGCGTCGTCAACGGCAGTCCAGGCCGCACAGTGAATCAACACCTCCGGCTTTACTTCGCGCATCACGCGTTCCACCGCCTCGCGGTCGGTGATGTCGAGCGAGACATAGGGACAAGTCGTGACCGCCGTTCCGTCCTGCACGCCGCTGTACGTCGCCGCCAAGTCGGAGCCGATTACCTCTTCGCCGCGACGCAGCAGTTCATTCACGACATCGTGCCCCAGTTGGCCCGCGACGCCGGTGACCAGGGCGCGCATCAAAGGCGCTCCCCGTACATGGAGTCAAAATAGTTCCGGTACTCGCCGCTCACAATGTGCTCCCACCAGTCGCGGTTGTTCAGGTACCAGTCGATCGTGACCGGGATGCCTGTGTCGAAGGTGTGCTCCGGCTTCCAGCCGAGCTCGGTCTCAATCTTGGTGGGATCCATCGCATAGCGGAGGTCGTGACCCGGTCTGTCCTTCACGAAGCGAATCAGACTCTCCGGCTTATCCAGCGCGCGGAGTATGGTCTGCACGACCTCAAGATTGCTTCTCTCGTTGTGCCCGCCGATGTTATAGACCTCACCGACTCTGCCCTTGCGGACAACCAGGTCGATTGCGGAGCAGTGATCCGTCACATAGAGCCAGTCGCGCACGTTCTGTCCCTCGCCGTAGACCGGTATCTCCTCGTTGTTCAGCGCACGGCTGATAACGAGCGGAATCAGCTTCTCCGGGAAGTGGTAGGGGCCGTAGTTATTCGAGCAGCGGCTTATGGTCACCGGCAGCCCGTAGGTTCTGTGATAGGCCTGCACAAAGAGATCCGCGGCCGCCTTCGCGCTCGAATAGGGCGAAGAGGTGTGAAGCGGGGTCTCCTCGGTGAAGAAGAGGTCCGGGCGGTCCAAGGGCAGGTCGCCGTAGACCTCATCCGTCGAAACCTGATGATAGCGCTTTATGCCGTAGGTGCGGCAGGCATCGAGCAAGGTCGTCGTGCCGACCACGTTGGTGCGCACAAAAATCTCCGGGTCCGTGATGCTGCGGTCCACGTGGGACTCCGCCGCAAAGTTAATCACAATGTCCGGCTTCTCCTTCTCGAAAAAGTCAAAGACAAAGGCTCTGTCCGCGATATCGCCGCGCACAAAGCGATAGTTCTTCTTGTCCGCAACCGGCGCCACACTCTCCAGATTGCCCGCGTAGGTCAGAAGATCCAGGTTGATGATCTCGTCCTCCGGATAGTGATTCACCTCGTACTGCACGAAGTTGCTGCCGATAAAGCCTGCGCCACCTGTCACTACTATTTTCATCTCTCTGTCCTCTCTGCGCCTTTTTTACTGCACCAAGTACTTGCCGTCCAGAACGTCTCGCAAGTACTTGCCGTACTCGTTTTTCCGCATGGACTCTGCCGCTTCCGCGAGCTGCTCGCCGGAAATCCAGCCGTTTAAGTAGGCAATCTCCTCGAGACAGCCTATTTTTCTGTGCTGATGGGTCTCAATCGTATAGACAAAATTGGTCGCCTCGACGAGGGAGGCGTGGGTCCCCGTGTCAAGCCAGGTGAAGCCCTGCCCGAGCAGGTTCACTTCCAACTCGCCCTTCTCCAGATAGAGGCGGTTTAAGTCGGTAATCTCAAGCTCACCGCGCGCACTCGGCTTTAAGCTCTTCGCAAACTCGACCACGCGGCGGTCATAGAAGTAAAGTCCCGTCACGCAGTAGTTCGACTTCGGCTTCTCCGGTTTCTCCTCAATCGAGACCGCCCGTCCCGTCTTGTCGAACTCGACGATGCCGAAGCGCTCCGGGTCGTCCACGTAGTAGCCGAACACGGTTGCGCCCTGCTCCCGTCCCGCGGCGGTGAGCAGCTGCTCTTTCAGGCCGTTGCCCGCGAAAATATTGTCGCCGAGTATCATTGCGACGCGGTCGTCGCCGATAAAGTCCTCGCCGAGCAGAAAGGCCTGCGCTAAGCCGTCCGGGCTCTGCTGCACGGTGTAAGAGAGCGAGATGCCGAACTGACTGCCGTCGCCGAGCAGCGCCTCAAAGCGCGGCGTGTCCTCCGGCGTCGAGATAATCAGAATATCCCGTATGCCCGCCGTCATCAAGACCGAGAGCGGGTAGTAAATCATCGGTTTGTCGTAAACCGGAAGCAGCTGCTTACTGGTGACCTTGGTCAGCGGATAGAGCCGCGTGCCGGACCCTCCGGCGAGTACAATTCCCTTCATCTTGTCTCTCCCTGTGCACTGTTTTTTCGGATGACGCCTGTTTTCTGCTGTTGTTGTTTGTCCGATCAGAGGCCGCTGCCGAGCGGCGTCGGCTTCACCGGATTGCCCGCAGCATCCACCTCATAGCAGTAGAGTATGGTGCGCGCGTCGCTGAACTCATAGGAGCAGGTGACAAAGGAGAAGAGCTTATCGATGCCCTCCGCCGGAAGGTCGCGGAACTCGCAGCCCTTCGTCATCTGGTCCACATAAGCGTTGAATTCGCGGCGATCCGAGAAATCAATGCGGCGTTTATCCTCGCCCGCATCGGTATAGAGCGAGGCAAGCGGCTTTAATATATAAGTGTGCTCCGGCGTGTAGAGATATACGCGCGTATGCTCCTCAAAGAAACTTTTTCTCTTGAACGAAATGAGCGGCGTGAACATGGTGCCGTTCTTCATGTGATGTCCGTAAATCAGGTTCTGCAGCTTCGAGAAATCCGCCGTGTCGTCGCCGTCCAGGAAAACGCCGTCGTAAGAACCCTCGCGCCCGTCGATATCGCGGCGCAAATAATATTCGTTGTCCGCTTCCCGGTGCAGGATCGGATAATTGACCACCGTTCCCGGCACATAAATCCACCCGACCACATCCGGATTCTTTGCCTTGAGCGCCGCAAAATCGATGACGCGCTCCGCATCCGAATCCTGTACCGGTGCGGCCGCAGCCGTGCTCTCCGCCGCAGCCGTTGTCTCGGCGCTGCTGCTCGGAGCCGCCGCTTCGACCGTCGGCATCTCCGCATATTTCTTCAGATGTGAGTTGCGATCCAAAAGCCGCTTTCCGTTTGCCGCACCGAGCAAAAGGATGAGCGCCAGCAGCGCGGCGTGCGACTTATTTCGCTTCTTCTTTTCCTCCATATTCCTCCTGTGGCAGTTCTATTTTTCTTCGCCAAAAAAGCGCAGCACAAGCATAACTGCGCTTTTTTACTATATCACTCTTTTGTTATCACTTCTATATATTTCTTAACCTGCCAACAGGGCTGAATCCGCTCCGAGACGCTCGTGTCAAGGGTCTCTCCGCGCCAAGCCGCGAGGTGCATTTTGACCGCCGGAAAGCCCGCCCGCTCCGAAAAGCCGACGCCGCCCGAAAAACGCGGATTGCACTCGAGGAAGTGATATCTGCCGCCCGCATCTTTGATAAACTCAAAGTTTACGCAGCCGATCAGATCAAGTTCCGCCGCGAGTTCCCCGCAGATTGCCTCGAGTTCGCTGTCGCGGAACACCTGTACCGAGAGGCCGGCCCCGCGCTGACTTCTGAGATACTCTTCTCTTGCGAGCGCCACGGTGTTGCCCGCCCGGTCTCTCACCGTATCCACACAGACCACGCGGCCCGAGACAAAGGGCTGTGCGAGATAGCCTTCCGCCCGGCCGAGCATGCGCAGCTCAAGTAGCGCGCGGGTCAGCGCCTCACGGTTTGCGATGCGGAACACGCCCTCGGAGCTGCGGCCGTTGTCCGGCTTCAAGATGAGCGGCATGTGGCGGAGCAGCCACTGCTCTCTCTCCTCCTCCGTGCGGTGCGGCACCTTGAAGGTCGGAATGGTCGCAAAGCGCTCATTCCCCGCGCGGCGGAACACCGCCTCGGCCGCCTCCTTGCTCAGGCGCTTTCTTCTTGCATTCACCAAGCACTCACCAGAGGGCGCCAGCAACTCTGCCTTGCCCAGTGCCTCGCCCGCCTCTCCGAGCACGTCGAGTTCGGCATCCGTGAGCGGCAACACGCCGTCAATCTCTTCTTTTTCTTCCAGTATCTTTGCGAGCTGTCTTAAGTACTCCTCCCGCTCGTCATAGCGGGGCAGCCTATAAAAAGCATCTACCTCCGTGCTCTCCGAGAGCAGCTCCGCCGCGTTCAAATCCGTGCCGACTACATAACAGCCGCTCGCCTTGAGCTCCCGAATCACGGCAGCCGCCGAAAACGAACCGATTGCCGTCACCAATATACGTCTCAATTCTCTTGTCTCCATTTCAAAATCCCTCTGCGCCCTGCGCTTGAATTCCAAATTTGACTGTGTTAGGCTAAAACTTTACCATATTCATATAGAATGTCAATCGAAGAGCCTCTCCCGAGGCCCCTTTCAGCAATGAGGAGAAACAAAATGGAAAAAATCACCAGTTTTACCGTGAATCATTTGGACCTGGAACCGGGCGTCTATGTCTCCCGGAAGGATGCGGTTGGCGGCGAGACCGTCACGACCTTTGACCTCCGCCTGACCGCGCCGAACAAGGAGCCGGTAATGAACACCGCGGAAATTCACACCCTTGAACACCTCGGTGCGACCTTCCTTCGGAACCACAGCGAATTCGGCGACAAGGTGCTCTACTTCGGCCCCATGGGCTGTCGCACCGGCTTTTATCTCCTGCTCCGCGGCGACTATGAATCCGCGGATATTCTGCCCCTGCTCCGCGAACTCTTTCTCTTTACGCGGGATTTTCGCGGCGAGGTCCCGGGTGCTGCCGCGCGGGACTGCGGAAACTATCTCGACATGAATCTCCCCATGGCAAACTGGGAGAGCGCCCGCTACCTGGAGCGCGCCCTAAACGCGCCGAAAGCGTCCCAGCTCCGCTATCCGGAGTGAGATTTTCCCTTTTGTAAGAAAACCGTCAGAATTACAAGGCGCTTTTTGTATGCCCTTGTTGACAATTTATGTTAAGATATTCTGAACTGAGTTTTGCAACTTGTTTTCCATGAGGAGGTACTTCAAATCATGAAATTAAATCTTAAGCGAGGCGCAGCCATAGTGCTCACCGCCTCTATGACCTTACAGGCCCCCGTCCCCGCCCTCGCAAAGGTGGTGGGACGCAGTGCAAACCCGGCTGCCTACAGCACTTCTTCCGGCAGCGCGGAGCTCACGGCGCCGGAGAGCACCGAAACCGCAGCTCCGGCAAGCGATAACAGCACAAGCGGCGCGGAGACTTCCGCACCCGCCTCGACCGAGACCGCGGCTCCGGCAAGCGACGGCAAGCCCGAAATCGGCAGCAGCGCGACGAGCCTCGACGAGACCCAGAATGCGGCGCAGAGCGGCAGCCAGTCCGCAAGCCCCGCTTCGGATGCGACCAACCCGGACACCAAGTTCCCGTCCAGCACCGCGCAGTACACCGCAGCTTACACCGCGACCGAGAAATCGGTGAACTCCGACTACAGCCTGCCGGGCAGCGCAGAGTTTGCGGGCAACCCGGGGCGCGATGACCTCTCTTCGATTTTCGAGAACGCGGGCTTTGAGGCACTCGGCACCGGCAACACCCCGGCGGACCCCATTCTCAACCAGGTGCAGATTGCGACCTACCAGATGCGCGATGCGGCCGGCAATGTGATCGGCGACACCGCGACGAATAACCCGGGCAAGGGTCTCTTCTCGGCAAACGGCTTCTCAAAGTTCTACATGATTCACTCCGGTGTCGCACGCATGTACTACCGCGTCTACACCGACCAGCACGGTTGGAGCCCCTGGGCATCTTCGAAGGAAATCACGCCCTACAACGAGGACGGCGCAAAGGTTCAGGCCATCCAGATTCGCGCAAAGGGTATGGCGCACCGCTACAACGATGTCTACTACAAGGTCATGCTGAACGACGGCACCGTCCTTGACTGGGCAAAGAACGGCCAGACGACCGGCACCATGGGCTCCGACCGCTACATTGTCGGCATCCGCGTTGGCTTCTGGCACAACACCGAGCACTTCCCCTATGCTTCGAAGAACCTGATGGTCGGCAAGTACGAAGGCGCTTACCGCGACGGCACGGGCGTTCACTACTCCTCCCACAGCGGCACTCCCTATACGGGCTGGGGCTTCCTCGACAATGTTCAGCACTACTTCATTGACGGCGAGCCGGCACGCGGCTGGCACTATGTCGACGGCTACAAGTACTACTTCAACAACGACGGCTCTGTCGTGACCGACATGGAGACCATCCTGGGACCGCAGGCTTCCTACCAGATCAACTACAACCAGGGAACCCGCACCATGTACATCATGGCGAAGGATGGCGACAAGGGCTACATCATCCCGTACAAGACCTTCAACTCGACGAGCGGCCCGGATACGCCCATGGGCAACTTTAAGATTTATGCGAAGTACGATGTCAAGTACATGCACGACGATGTCCCGGCGGCCATCTACTGCAAGTACTTAAACCGCTTCTACAACGGCTTCATCATCCACTCGATTCTCTACTACAGCGCGAAGCTTGAGCTGGATGCGATTACCTTCAACTACATTGACGACGCGGCGTCCGGCGGTTGCCTCCGCCTGCTCACCGGTTACTCCTACTGGGTCTACAAGAACTGCGGCAACGGCACCGTGGTTCACATCTACAACGACCCGTGGAACAAGGGGCCGATTGAGAAGGATGCGATCGAAGTCCCGATTCCGCGCGACCAGAAATGGGATCCGACCGACCCGAGCTCCGGCGAGGCGCAGGCAGCTCTCCAGGCAGCGGCGCAGCTTGAGCAGCAGAAGGCAGCTGCGGTTGCGGCAGGCCAGTTGAAGCTCACCGCAGAGGAGCAGCAGCTCGCGGACGAACTGAAAAAGAACTAAAGCGCGTTTCAAAGCGCACACAGCGACGCAAAACGCGGCGCGGGAATATCTCCCGCGCCGCGTTTTCTTTTTGTAGCTTTCGTCTTTCAACTGCTCTTACTTCATCGCGTCCAGTATCGCATGAATTTCGGGCTTACTCCGCTTTAACGAGATGAGCCTGTGTTCCGCATCGAGGTAGCAGTGTTCGCTCTCACCGGTACAGCGGAGCTCTCCGCTTGCCTTCTCCGTTACCCGATAGCGAAGCCGCATGCGCGCGCCGTTATACTCCGCAATTTCGACCGCAATCCGGAGTATCTCCGGAAAGCGGGACATCATGTGATACTTCGCCGTGACCGAAACCACCGGGCTGATTACGCCCGCCGCCTCCATCTCCTCATAGCCGAGCCCGGCCTCTTCCATGGCCGCGGTCCGCGCCTCCTCAAACCAGCGAATGTAGTTCGAGTGGTGCGCAATCTGCATCTGGTCTGTCTCGTAGTACTGAATCTTGTGATCCCAAACGTAAGTCTTTCCCATGTTTCCTCCGGCGCAGGCGGAAACGCATGTTCTTTTACCCGCGCTCCTGCTATACTAGCACATAGTTGGGCGCATGGGTCTTTCAATTTTCGAAAGGAGGTCGCGCTTGTCCCGCATCATCTTTCACATCGATGTCAACTCCGCCTTTTTGTCCTGGAGCGCGCTCGAGCGGCTTGAACAGAATCCCGACAGCGTTGACCTCAGAACGATACCCTCTGCCGTTGCGGGCGATGTTGCCTCGCGCCGCGGGGTCGTGACCGCCGCCTCTATCCCCGCAAAACGACTCGGCGTGAAGAGCGGCGAACCGGTCAGCGCGGCGCTCCGCCTCTGCCCGAACTTAGTTCTGGTCGCTTCGAATTTTTCCTATTACCGCCGAAAATCCGTTGCCTTTCTCGAGATTCTTAACCGTCACAGTTCCGCGGTGGAGCAGTTTTCAATCGACGAGGCCTTTCTCGATATGAGCGCGCGCTTCTCGGACCGCAGGCGGGAAGAAGCCGCGATACGCGCATGTGCGGCGGCCATTCAGACAGAAATCCGAGAGACCCTCGGCTTCACAGTCAATGTCGGCATCAGCGAAAATAAGCTCCTCGCCAAGATGGCGAGCGATTTTGAGAAGCCTGATAAAATCCACACGCTCTGGCCCGAGGAACTCTCCGCCAAATTCTACCCGCTCCCCATACGCTCCCTCTTCGGAGTCGGCGGACAAAGCGCCGAAAAATTGCTCCGCTTCGGCATTCACACGATAGGCGAGGCCGCCGATACGCCCTGTGAGGTCCTACAGCGCATTCTGGGACCGAGTGCCGGGAAATCCGTCTATCAGAGCGCGCGCGGCATCAACCACGCCGCCGTGCGGCGGGAGCGGCCGCAGGCAAAGAGTCACTCGGTGGAGCGCACGACAACGACAGACATCGAGAAACGCAACGCGGCGACCGAGCTCCCGCCCCTTCTCTCGGAACTTGCGGAAGAACTCTCATCGCGCCTCAGAAAAGCAAACGTTCGCGCCGAGACGCTCGTGATTATCGCCAAAACAAGCTCCTTTCAGCGCCACACGCGCCAGCAGCGCCTCCTTGTCCCGAGCAACGAAAAAGAAGTACTCGAGGCGAGCGCCCGCGAGCTCTTCTCTGCCCTTTTGGAGGGCGAGGAGGGTCTGTTCTCAAAGCGGGAGGCCCTGCGCCTCGTCGGGATCGGCGCCGCCCGCCTGGAAGACCCGCAATATCAACAGCTGTCCCTCTTCTCCCTGCCGAGTCCATCGGAAGTGCGGGAAGCAAAGCAGCGCGCGGCGGAGGCGGCGGCCGAGGCGGAAAAACGTGCCGCGGCGGAGGCCGCCAAGGCAGAAAAGCGCCGAAAGCTCGGCGAAATGCAGGCCGAAATTTCCGCGCGCTACGGAGACAAGGCTTTGCTTCGCGGCGGGGCGCTGCTCTCCGCCGCACACAAAGAAACACAAAACGCGCAGTCAGTGCCGGAGCAGAAGGGACAGCATAGCGCCGAGCTCTGATACGGAACCGGCGATACGACTCGTCCTAACGCAGCGAGACCCGGTGAAATGTCCGGCAAGTACAAGACTGCACTTATCTCCGAATTGCAAATGATCGAGTGCCTCTCGAACCTCTCGGAATACCGAAGTCTCATTTGAAGCGGACAAAAGCATGAACAGATACATACCGAAACAGGAAGGAAACGCCGATGAACACACCGATTTATGACTTTGTGAGCGATTACATACGCGCCGGGAGAAGCCGTCTCCACATGCCCGGCCACAAGGGACAGAGTGCCTTCGGCGCGGCGCTCTACGGCATCGAGGCGCGGGATATCACGGAGATTCACGGCGCGGATGTACTCTCGGAGGCCACGGGCGTCATAGGCGAGAGCGAGGCGAATGCGGCCGCTCTCTTCGGCACGGCGCTGACTCTCTACTCGACCGAGGGCAGCAGCCTTGCGCTCCGCACCATGCTGGCCTTGGCACTCTCCCGCGCACCGCGCATCCCGGGGGAGCGCCCGCTCCTTCTCGCCGCGCGTAACGCACATAAGAGCCTCCTTTACGCGGCGGCTCTCCTCGACTTTGACATCGCCTGGATTTATCCCGAGGACACAGCGCTTGACAGCGTCTGCTCCTGCCACCCGAGCCCGAACTCGGTGCGCGCGGCATTGCGCGCCCTGCCGCGGCCGCCCTTCGCTGTCTTTTTGACGAGCCCCGACTACCTCGGCTTTCTCGCCGATATACAGGGTATTGCGACCGCGGTCGATGCCTGCTGCGGAGCGGGATCTGTCCCCGTCCTTGTTGACAACGCCCACGGCGCCTACCTTCACTTTCTCGAAACACCCATGCACCCCATGGATCAGGGCGCCTATCTCTGCTGCGACTCCGCGCACAAGACCCTGCCCGTCCTGACCGGCGGCGCCTATCTCCACTTCAGTGCAGAGGCTGCCGCGGAAGTCGGCGCTTCCGCGCGCCGCACCATGGAGCTCTTTGCCTCGACCAGTCCCTCGTATTTGATTCTACAGTCACTCGATCTCTGCAATGCCTACCTTGCGGACAACTACCCGGCCCGCCTCTATGCCTGCATACGCCGCATCGAGGGGCTCGGCTACTACCTCCGTACCCTCGGCGCCAAACTCTGTGAAAGCGAGCCGCTGAAACTTGTGCTCGGCAGCGGCGCTCTTTCGGGGGAAGAGGTCGCGATGCTCTTTCGCAGCCATCAAATGGAGGTCGAATTCGCGGATCTCTCCGCCGTGGTTCTCATGCTGACGCCGGAAAACCGCCCCGAGGATTTTCTCCGTATCGCCTCTCTCTACCGCGAGGAAGCCGCTCTCTGGACAAAAAAAGAGACGGCAAAAGAGCCGTCTCTTCGTCTGCTTCCTCTGCCGCGTATCTTAACGATACGGGAAGCCATGCTGTCTCCGCAGGAGACCGTCCCGGTCACGGAGGCCGTTGGGCGCATCCTCGGCCAACCCACGGTTTCCTGCCCGCCCGCCGTCCCGCTCGCGGTGAGCGGCGAGCGTCTCTCGGCGGAACTGCTCCCGCTCTTTCTCCGCTACGGCGTCACCGAAGTCGCCGTCGTCCGGGAATAAGTCAGAGGCTCTGCAGCACCAGCATCTGGTAGGCGTGATACGCCACCTGAACCGGCGCCGGGAGTATCATATCCGCGGCCGCCTCAATGAGAATGCGGCGGTTTAAACGTCGCTTCCAGAGGGAACTCATCTTCTTGCCCTGCTTCTTTAACTTCTTTAAGTCGACAAAGTCGACCGGCGTATTCTGCTCGATTTCCTTCTTGCCGAGCTCTGCCAGAGCGCGGCGGTTTTCCACGACCGCCGCAGCGAGATCCTCTTCGGAAATCCCGCGTATGGTCGCGAGCAGCCGCTCCCGGTCGCCGCGGAAATTCAGTGCAATGCTTCCGGTCGCCCAGTAAGTGCGGATGCGCTGCACGCCATCCGTCTTTTCGAGGAGTCCGTGCAGGGCCTCGTACTCCTTGTAAGAGAGCTGCCGTCCCAGAATCTTGACGCGCAGGCTGCCGCCGGTCTCATGTACCACCTTACATTTCATTGCTTTCCTCTTTCCATCCTCCTCTCATTAGAGAGGAGGCTTATTTTATTTAGCGAAAACTCACAGAGGAAAGTATAGCATAACTTAGCGGAAAATCATATTTCCGAGACCTTCTTCCGTTCTTCGATTGCGGGACACGCTGCGAATGCAACAACGATTCCTTTTCTGCCGAAACACCCACAAGCTGTCTGAGCCGCTCCGGCACACATAGACCCGCGCCACGGCCAAGCTCATAGACGCGCATCTGTTCGCCGGGATCGCTCGCAATGCGGCTGCGAATATGGCGCTCTTTTCATTCCCCGAGGTAGGCGCGTACTCGCTCCAGCGCGCGTAAGCCCGCGCCGCGCCCAAGCTCATAGACGCGCATCAATTCGCCGGGATCGCTCGCAATGCGGCTTATGCCGAGCTCCTCCCGCGGATAAATTAAGAGTGCCCGCCCGCGCTCCGCTTCTTCCTCGACAAAGCGTATGTTCTGGTTGTAGGTGAGGTGGCGCATTTTCATCGCAAGGGAGGCGCGCGGATAGCCCCTCAGCGCAGCCCCGACGATGGTCCCGGACGCACCGCGCTCCTTTCGATAGCCCTTGGGACGCGTCAGAATGACCACATTTTTCTCATAGCCGAGACTCAGCATTTTTTTCAGCGGAATCGAATCGGTAATGCCGCCGTCCAGGAGCTTATGCCCGTCCACCTCGACAATGCGCGCCACCAGCGGCATCGAAGCAGAGGCGCGCATGTACTCGACATCGTGCGCATCGCCCTTCTCACAGCGGTAGTAAAAGGGCCTCCCGGTCTCCACATCGGTGCAGACCACATAGAACTCCATCGGATTCTTTTGAAAGGTCTCCGTGTCAAAGGGGAACTTTTCAAACGGCACCTCGCGATAGGCAAAGTCCTTGTTATAGAAGTCGCCTGTCAGCAAGAGGGATCGAAGCGAGCCGTAGCGCGGGTCCGCGCCGTATTTCAGATTATAGCGGAGCACGCGCCCCGGCTGATTGGACTTATAGTTGCAACCGAACACAGCGCCCGCGGAAGTGCCGATGGCGCCCTCAAAGACAATTTTATTTTCCAGGAAGACATCCGTGACCCCCGCGGTAAAGAGCCCGCGCATGCCGCCGCCTTCCATGACCAATCCACGTTTCATAGCCTGTCCTTTCCGTGTAAAAACCATACAGTCTGCATTATAGCGAATTCCGATTGCGACTTGCAAGCTTCCCGTCTTTTCAGCCAGCCGTTTCGTGCTATAATAAGCCTGCTTCGGCACAATTCCCGCCGCACCTTCGGCAGCAGGGAACTGCGGCTTTCCGGAGCGGAACCCGCGGCAGTGTCCGCACATCTTGTTTCGTCGTATCTCCGAGAGAACGACAGAAAGGACAACTATGTATACACCCAAGAACCGCATCCTCTACCTGAGCCAGCTTGCTCTCCTCGTCGCGATTGAACTCGTGATGAAGTTAGTCGGCCTCGGCTCCGTCCCCATCGGCCCGCTGTCGATGTCCTTCTTAACGGTCCCGATTGCGGTCGCAGCCATCCTGCTCGGGCCCTTCGCGGGCGCCGTGACCGGAGCTGTCTTCGGTATCACCGCCTTTTATGAGTGCGTGAGCGGAACTTCGCCGCTCGGCCTCGCGCTTCTGCAGTTCAGTGTGTTCCACACCTTTATGCTCTGTGTGACCATGCGTGTTCTCGTGGGTATCTGCACCGCATGGATCTTCCGCCTGGTGCTCGGCGCGAGCAAGCGGAAAAATCTCTCCTTCCTGGTCGGCGCCGTCGCAGCGCCCCTCACGAACACGATTTTCTTCATGGGCTACATGGTTCTTTTCTTCTATCAGACCGAGGCGATTCAGGCCCTTGCGAACGCACTGCACGCGACCAATCCCCTTGCCTTCATTGTGCTTCTGGTCGGCCTGCAGGGCGTGATTGAAGTCGTGGTGAGCGGCATCGTGAGCACCCTGATTGTGAAAGTCCTGTCCCGCCTCCTTGCGGCGCAGCAGGAAATTCGCTGATTGCGCTTTTCGCCGAAGCTGTACAAAGATATCGCAAAAGAGCTTGTCATCCGCCGGATGACAAGCTCTTTTTTCTACTGTTTTCCCGGTTCGTGCGCTTACCAAAGGCGCTGCCGTACAATCATAAACAACAAGGCAGCCATCAAAATGCCGAATTCCGCCTTTGAAAGCAGCTTCTCTTCAAAGCGGCGCAGACGGTACAACGCGGCATCCGCTTCCTGTAACTTCTGCGCCTGCCCGGAACGGAGCAAGCACTCGCTGTCCATGCGGCGTATCAGTAAGGTACCGATGAGCCAGAGTATTCCCAGTCCTGCTACAAGCCGTAAAAGCGGCAGCTCTGTCAGCAGCTTTGACGCGAGTACTTCCGCCACAGCCAAGGAGATAATCAGCACGCCCAGTATCATACGGAATAAATAGACGCGACGCAATGAGAGCGAGTTTGCCATAGCAGACCTCCTTACAATTAAAATGCATCTTTGTTTTGATTTCATTGTACAACGCCGCATTTTTTTTGCAAGTTATGGATTACTATCTATGCACTTCAAACTTGTCTTATCCGCACAGCACCATCTCTCAGAGGATCATCGACAGCCCGATTCTCTGCTTCTTGACATCGGCCTCGACCACCTTGACCTCGACAATATCGCCGACTTTCACGACCTCCGAGGGGTGCTTCACAAACTTGCCCTTCTTCATGCGGGAGATGTGCACGAGGCCGTCCTGGTGTACGCCGATGTCCACAAAAGCGCCGAAATCAATGACGTTTCTAACGGTGCCGCGGAGTATCATGCCGGGCTTCAAATCCTCAATCTGCAGCACATCGCTCTTTAAGATGGGCTTCGGCATATCTTCGCGGGGATCGCGCCGCGCCGTCGTGAGTTCCTTCTCGACACTCTCGAGCGTGACCTCGCCGACCGAGAGCTGCTCCGCAAGTGACTTCCGCTTTGCCTTGTTGAGTTTAAAGCTGAGACGACCTTCCCGAAGCTTCTCCTCGCTCTCCCCCGCCGCCTCGAGGATGGCCTTCGCGAGCGCATAGCTCTCCGGGTGCACGCCGGTGTCGTCGAGCGGGTTCTCGCCGCCGCTGATACGAAGGAAGCCCGCGCACTGCTCAAAGGCCTTGGGGCCGAGCTTCGAGACTTTTAAGAGCTCCTTTCGGTTCTTAAATTTGCCGTTCTCCTCGCGATAGCTCACGATATTCTTTGCCGTGGTCTTCGTGATGCCGGAGATATAGCGGAGCAGAGGAGCCGAAGCCGTGTTTAAATCCACGCCGACCGCGTTCACACAGTCCTCGACCACGCCCTCCAGCGCCTCGCCGAGGCGCTTTTGCTCCATGTCGTGCTGGTACTGCCCAACGCCGATCGACTTCGGGTCAATCTTCACGAGCTCCGCGAGCGGGTCCTGTACGCGGCGCGCAATCGAGGCCGCACTGCGCTGTCCCACATCGAACTCCGGGAACTCCTCGGTCGCGAGCGCACTCGCGGAGTAGACCGAAGCGCCCGCCTCGTTCGTGATCACATAGGAGACCTTCTGCGGGAGTTCTTTTAAGACCTCCGCGACAAACTGCTCGGACTCGCGGGAAGCCGTGCCGTTTCCGATTGAAATCAGAGTCACGCCGTACTTCTCGATAAATTCTCTCAGCTTCTCCGCCGCCGCGCGCTGCTTCTTCTCGTTGGTCGGCATGGTCGGGTAGACCACAGCGGTATCCAGCACCTTGCCGGTCTCGTCAACGACCGCAAGCTTACAGCCCGTGCGGAACGCCGGGTCCCAGCCGAGCACCACCTCGCCCGCAATCGGCGGCTGCATGAGCAGCTGATGCAGGTTCTTCCGGAACACTTCAATGGCCCCCGTCTCCGCCGCCTCGGTGAGCTCGTTTCGAATATCGCGCTCCACCGCCGGTGCCATGAGGCGCACATAGCTGTCCGTAATCGCGCGGTCCATGGCCTCGGCGGTGTTCTTGTTTTCCGCTTTAATCAGGCGGCTGCGGAGGGTCGAAAGAATCTCCTCGCTCGGTGCCTCGATGTAGACCCGCAAAATCTTTTCTTTCTCGCCGCGGTTCATCGCGAGCACGCGGTAGCCGGTCGCCTTCATCAGAGGCTCGCGGAAGTCATAGTAGGTCTCGTAGACCGCCCGCTTCTCTCTCTCCTTCTCCGCCTCGTTCTGCTTCTCCGCGCTGCCCTTCTGCTCACGCCGCGCCGCGCAGAGCTGACCGCCCCGCTTGGTCGTATCGCGCACATAGCTTCGAATGACACGCGCGTCGGAAAAGCGCTCCGCGAGTATGTCCAGAGCGCCCTGAATGCAGAGTGCCGCCGTACCTATGCCCTTTTCCTCAGAGATGAAGCGCTCGGCCTCTTCCTCGAGGCTCTTCTCTGTCTTCTGCGCCCAGATGAGATCCGCGAGCTCACTTAAGCCGCGCTCGATTGCCACCGTCGCGCGGGTGCTGCGCTTCGGGCGATAGGGGAGGTAGATGTCCTCAAGCTGCACCAGAGTCTCCGCCGCATCAAGCTGCGCGCCGAGCGCCTCCGTCATCTTCCCCTGCTCCGTGATTGCCGCGCGTATCTTTTCGCGGCGCTCTTCCAGATTGCGAAGTGCGGTGAGCCGCGTATCGAGCGTTCTCAGCTGTTCATCGTCCAGCGAGCCGGTCACTTCCTTCCGGTAGCGGGCTATAAAGGGGATGGTCGCACCCTCGTCAATTAAGTTGACGGCTGCGTCCACCTGTTCTGTCCGGACCCCGAGTTCCTCTGCGATTTTCTGATGAATGTTCAAGCCTTTTCCTCCCAAGCATGCCGCCCGCCGCCAAGGCGAGTGCGGTACAGCGCTGTCTTTTCGTCACATTTTTCCCTTATTTTAATCTATGGGTAGTCAAAAAACTAGCACTGTTTCCGTCCCCCCTGCCTTGCATTCACCGCCCGAATCTATTATGATTTTTGCGGTAACACGGTATTCTGTATGCGCATTCTGAAAGGAAGGTCCTATGGGAGGCATCTTTGCATCGGCACTCAAAGAGGATTGTGTCTTTGATCTTTTCTTTGGCACGGATTATCACTCGCACCTCGGCACGCGGCGCGGCGGCATGGCCGTCTACGGAAAGAAAGGCTTTGACCGCGCCATTCACAACATAGAAAACAGCCCCTTCCGCACCAAGTTTGCGGATGATGTGAAGACCATGGAGGGAAACCTCGGCATCGGATGTATTTCCGACTACGAGGCGCAGCCTCTCATTGTGCGCTCCCACCACGGCACCTATGCAATCACGACAGTCGGTCGCATCAACAACCTGAATGTGCTCTCGGATGAGCTCTTAAAGAACAACGGCTCCTCCTTCCTCGAGATGAGCGGCGGCTTCATCAATCCGACCGAGTTGGTCGCAGCGCTGATTAACCGCAAAGACAATCTGATCGAGGGACTTCGCTACGCCCAGGAAATGATTGACGGCTCCATGAGCATTATGCTCCTGACCCCGCAGGGCATCTATCTGTCCCGCGACAAGCTCGGTAGAACGCCGATTGTTGTGGGGCGCAAGGCGGAGGGCTACTGCGCCTCCTTCGAGAGTTTTGCCTATCTGAATCTTGGTTACGAGGACTTCCGCGAACTGGGCCCCGGCGAAATTGCCGTGATGACCCCTGAGGCGCTCACAACCCTCTCCGCCCCCGGAAAGAAGATGCGCATCTGCACCTTCCTCTGGGTCTACTACGGCTATCCCTCCTCTTCCTACGAGGGCGTATCCGTCGAGGCCATGCGCGTGCGCTGCGGTGAGGAACTCGCAAAACGCGACCACATGAGCCACGAGCAGATTGACTCGGTGGCAGGTGTTCCGGACTCCGGTACCGCGCACGCAATCGGCTACGCAAATGAGTCCGGCGTTCCGTTCGCACGGCCCTTTATCAAGTACACGCCGACCTGGCCGCGGTCTTTCATGCCGACCATTCAGGATAAGCGAGATCTCATCGCAAAGATGAAGCTGATTCCGGTGCACGAGCTCATCAACGGACAGCGCCTGCTCTTAATCGACGACTCCATTGTCCGCGGCACCCAGCTCCGCGAAACCACCGAGTTCCTGTACCACAGCGGTGCAAAGGAAGTCCATGTTCGTCCGGCCTGCCCGCCGCTGCTCTTCGGCTGTAAGTACCTGAACTTCTCACGCTCGACCGGTGAGATGGAGCTCATCACGCGGCGCATGATACGCGACGCCGAGGGCGAGAATGTGAGCAGAGAAGTTCTGACAGACTATGCAAACCCGGACTCCGAGCGCTATCAGGCGATGCTCGATGTCATCTGCAAGCAGCTGAACTTTACAACCCTCCGCTATAACCGCCTCGACGACCTCATCAAGGCTGTCGGCATCGACCGCGATAAGCTCTGTACCTATTGCTGGGACGGTCGGGAGTAAGGACTTCGAAACAAACGAAAAAGCACTGTTCTCGCGGAACAGTGCTTTTTATATGCCTCAAACAGTAGCAAGGCACCAAACTTCCCGGTATGAAGTTCACTCCGTATTCTGTGCCGCGCGCCTTTCGCAGTTCTCTACGGAAAGTCACTTTGCCCCGGGTCCGAATCTCCTATTTTCACTTCTCATGAACCGAAGTAAAGCGCCCTCCGCTTCATCTCGTTCAAGAAGGTCTCACCCTGCAAGCTTTCATTCGACCAACGCGACCAACGTTATCGGGGCTTCTTTCGACTCTTCTGCCGACTCTTTTAATCGTCCTTCCGTTTGCTGTCAGATTAGTCTAAGCGTTACCTGTCACATGACACATTCCAAGAAGACCACATTGCATGCTTCATGACCTTGTCTTCCAAACATATTGTTTCAAGGAAGCTGTTTACCAACTTTTTTATCCTATAACGCAACTTTCCCGAGGCTTTTACCAACGCTTCCGTCGGCAATGTTGTCCGTCCTTCCGCTCGCTGTCACAGAATTTCTCTTTGTACTCCCCCATAAAAGGGAGGAGGCCGGGGGCTTTCGCTCCCGGCCAGTATATGAAAAAAAGATGTTCGCGGTTTCCCGCTTGCTATGTTTCTATGATAGCGAAGAGTCGTGATAAATTCATGTGCGCCTTGTAACGCTTTTTCAAAGAAATTATGAATAAATTATGAACGTTCACTCTTCCTTCAAGCCGAGCAAAAGGCAGAGCTTTCTGTGGCAGTGATGAAACGCGGGAATTAAGAAGCAATCCGCGGCAAGCCAGGCGAGCGGTGACGCAAAGAAGATTGCGTAGATACCGAAGAAGCGAACGCCGACAAAGCCCATGAAGGTGCGCGCTGCCATCTCCGCAACGCCCGCCAAGATTGCAAAGACGGAATAGCCCATGCCCTGAATCGTAAAGCGCCACACATTGACCACCGTAAGGGCGCCATAGAAGGCTGCGTTTGCAAGCAGGAAGAGCTTTGCCTGTTGCAAAATTTCCGTCTGCTCCGCTGAGATGAAGAGCTGCGGCAGCTTGTCACCAAAGAGGAAGCAGAGCAGGAAGGCGAGAAGCCCGTAGAGTATGCCGATTCGCGTCGCCACATAAACGCCTTCCTTGACACGACGCAACTTGCCCGCGCCGACATTCTGACCCGCATAGGTGGCCATGGTCGCACCCAACGCATCGTAGACAGAGCAGAGGAACATGCTGATCTTCTGTCCCGCCGTCACAGCCGCAACCGTCACCGTGCCGAGCATATTGACCGCGCTCTGCACAATGACCGAACCGATTGCCGTAATCGAATACTGCAATCCCATCGGCAAGGCCATTGCAAGCAGGATTTCGCATTTTCTGCGGTCAAAGTTAAGCTCCCGCGGCGCAAAACGGAGCAACGGAAACTTCTTCCGCATATAAAAGATGCACAGAATACCGGAGACCGCCTGCGAGAACACGGTCGCAAGCGCGGGACCGTTCACGCTGAAGCCGAACCCGACAATCGTCACAAAGTCGAGGACAATGTTGATGACCGATGCGAGAATCAAGAAGTACACCGGTGTCTTCGAGTCTCCCAGGGCACGAATCAGGCTCGCCGTCACGTTGTAGAGATAAGTGGTCGGAATGCCAAGGAAGATGATAAAGATATATTGATAGGCATAGGGCATGATTTCCTCCGGCGTCTGCGTCCATATGAGGAGGGGCTTCGTAAAGATCGCAACGAGTCCCGTCACGACAAACGAAAAAATCAGGCTGAGCCATATGGTATTCGCGATAAACTTGCGCATATCCGTATAATCACGCGCACCGAAGCGCTGTGCCACCGGAATCGCAAAGCCCGAGGACATACCGATCACAAAGCCGTTGATCAGGAAGTTAATCGCCGCCGTGGAACCAACGCCCGCAAGTGCATTGATGCTGAGGTAACGTCCCACGATTACCGTATCCGCCATGCTGTAAAACTGCTGGAACAAGGTTCCCAGTAACATGGGAATCGCAAATCCCAAAATGAGCGCCGTCGGGCTTCCCGCCGTCATGTCGACTATCGCTGCCTTCTTGCTTCTCATCATTTCCTTCATAGGTCGTTCACCTCCGTTCCGTTTAAAAAAATAAGATCGACAAAGAGTTGTCAATCTCATCGCACGAGACTCTCGTTATACACGCCTTGTAAGCGGAATGCAAGCGGGATATTCGTTTTTTTTCGCTCTGAGGGACATGTATTCTATTTTATACAGTTTATTGCCCGACGCTTCTTGCCGTGTCTCCCCCGGCCTATGCATCCGCCGCTTTCGAAGCGTCTGCTCTTTGACTTATTATGCTCTAATGAGAATCCCCCTCCGCAGCGCCTTATCATAACGGCGTTGCAGAGGGGGAAGCAATCGGTTTATCTATCTGATTGTCTTATTCACTTGCACTGCGTCGCTGCAGAAACGATGCGTTCAGCGCAATTTTCTGCACAAGCTGCAGAATCGCATAGAGCAGGATGCACTCCGGTACAAAGAGAATCGCTGCTTTGATAAAGCGGGTCTTAACCAGCAAATGGAAGGCCTTACCGTACATCATGGAGAGCCAAAGCGGGTTCAACAGGAAGCTGATCAGCACCGTGTTGATCACGCGGGCAATGACAACGCGCTTCATGGAAAGCGGCTTCTTGTAAAGTATCAGGCCGTAAACCACGCCGTTGATAATCGCGTTCAGCGTAAAGCCCGGAAAGAAGGGGCCTGTCGGTCGGACCAGATAGCCCAGCACATCCGCAAGCGCACCGACGGTACCAGAGACAAAGGGCCCGAATAAAAAACCCGCGCTTGCATTTGCCAAAAAGGCGAAGCTGAATTCGAGCGTCGGTGTGATGACGATCTTCAAAAACTTGAGCGTCACCGCGAGCGCCACGAGTAGCGCTGCCACCGTCAGCGATCTGACATTTTTCATGTGTTCCATGCTTTTTTCCTCCTGAGAAAAGTGCACTACGTTTCCATATTCTGTTTTCGGCTACAAGAATCAGACACCGGGTGTATGTCGTCTATCGTGAGTGTGTCAAACTTCCATGCAACGCGAACCTTATCCCGTCACTCTGAATCTAAGGCTCATTATACTACCTTTTCAGCCGCTCTTCTATCCAATCCTTCAAGACAAGCACATGATTGCAAGCCGGATCTTTTGCCGCGTAAACCAGAGTTACATTTCCCTCTTTCAGGAAATCCCGTATCTCGGAAAGAAACCCCTCTCCCGCAGGATTCGCATCCAGTTCTTTCCGGTAGAGCTCCGTAAAGGTAGCAAAACGCTCCGGTTCATGACCGAACCACTTTCTGAGGTCCGGAGAAGGCGTAATCTCTTTCTCCCAGCGCGTCAGCGCTGCCCTCTCTTTGCTGATTCCCCTCGGCCACAGTCTGTCTACCAAAATACGCGTTCCGTCTGTCGGCTCCGCCGACTCGTAGATACGCTTCATCTTCAGCTCATTCATTTCCCGCTTCTCCTTTCGTTACCTACCGTTCTCGGAGTTTCTATCATTTCCTTCCTACATACCCCGGCGCGCGAAAGCGCAACGTCCCGGAATCAGATTGCTCTACACACAACTGCGAATTATAAATCGCTGCCGTCACACGGGCTTGAGAGCCGTTCTTGCGCGCGAAAGCGAAACGTCTCGGAACCGCGCTGCTCTACGCACAGCCGGGAAATATAAATCACTGCCGTCACACGGGCTTGAATAAATCGCTGCCATCGCAAGGGCTTGATCTGCTCACTTGGAATCGATTCGGCTATGCTCTGGGTTTCCTTTGTTCCCTACTCGTCATTATAGAAAGCTCTCATTTTTTTGCAACAAAAAACCGGTCCTTCGGACCGGTCTCACGAGAGGCGACAACCGGATTCGGACCGGTGATCAGGGTTTTGCAGACCCACGCCTTACCACTTGGCTATGTCGCCATATTAAGCTCCTCGTGTTGGACTCGAACCAACGACACCGCGGTTAACAGCCGCGTGCTCTACCGACTGAGCTAACAAGGATTATTTACACCCTGAAAACCGCACACAGAATTTTTATCTATTCATCTCTTTCCCAAACCCTTTGGTTAAACCCTCGACCGATTAGTAAGAGTCAGCTGAACGTGTCGCCACGCTTACACCTCTCTCCTATCTACCTTGTCGTCTTCAAGGGGTCTTACCGCTTTCGCATGAGATATCCCATCTTGAGGGGGGCTTCACGCTTAGATGCCTTCAGCGTTTATCCCGTCCCGACTTGGCTACCCGGCCATGGGGTTGCTCCCCAACCGGTGCACCAGTGGTCAGTCCATCCCGGTCCTCTCGTACTAAGGACAGCTCCTCTCAGATATCTTACGCCCGCGCCGGATAGGGACCGAACTGTCTCACGACGTTCTGAACCCAGCTCGCGTACCGCTTTAATGGGCGAACAGCCCAACCCTTGGGACCGACTTCAGCCCCAGGATGCGATGAGCCGACATCGAGGTGCCAAACCACTCCGTCGATGTGAACTCTTGGGAGTGATAAGCCTGTTATCCCCAGGGTAGCTTTTATCCGTTGAGCGATGGCAATCCCACTTTATACCACCGGATCACTAAGTCCTACTTTCGTACCTGCTCCACCCGTCGGTGTCGCAGTCAAGCTCCCTTCTGCCTTTGCGCTCTTCGAATGGTTTCCAACCATTCTGAGGGAACCTTTGAGCGCCTCCGATACTCTTTCGGAGGCGACCGCCCCAGTCAAACTCCCCACCTGACATTGTCCCCCATCCGGATTACGGATGTAGGTTAGAAATCCAGTGCCACAGGGGTGGTATCCCAACAGCGGCTCCGGAAAGACTGGCGTCCTTCCTTCTTAGCCTCCCACCTATCCTGTACGAGTAACACCGAATCCCGGTATCAAGCTGGAGTAAAGCTCCATGGGGTCTTTCCGTCCTGGCGCAGGTCACCAGCATCTTCACTGGTACTTCAATTTCACCGGGTGCATTGTTGAGACAGCGCTCAAATCATTACGCCTTTCGTGCGGGTCGGAACTTACCCGACAAGGAATTTCGCTACCTTAGGACCGTTATAGTTACGGCCGCCGTTTACTGGGGCTTAAATTCAAAGCTTCGCTTGCGCTAACCTCTCCTCTTAACCTTCCAGCACCGGGCAGGCGTCAGCCCATATACCTCACCTTACGGTTTCGCATAGACCTGTGTTTTTGCTAAACAGTTGCTTGAGCCTTTTCTCTGCGGCTGCATCTCTGCAGCACCCCTTCTCCCGAAGTTACGGGGTCATTTTGCCGAGTTCCTTAACAATGCTTCTCCCGCCGGCCTTAGGATTCTCTCCTCATCCACCTGTGTCGGTTTGCGGTACGGGCTGACATGATACAATAGCGGCTTTTCTCGACAGTCCCTCCACCGGCTTCGCTACTTATTTTTCGCTCCCTATCACGCTTTCGGATTGTGCGGCGGATTTGCCTACCGCACTCCTAACTTCGCTTCGCCCGGTCTTTGCTCTCCCGGGTCCGGTTTTGTTCCTGTGTCCCCACAGTTCTGATCATGTCAGGTGCAGGAATATGAACCTGCTGTCCATCGACTACGGATTTCTCCCTCGCCTTAGGTCCCGACTTACCCAGGGCAGATCAGCTTTACCCTGGAATCCTTGGATATTCGGCCATGATGATTCTCACATCATTCTCGCTACTCATTCCGGCATTCTCTCTTCTCAGAACTCCACGCTTCCTTACGGTAACGCTTCGGCACTCTGAGATTGCTCCTCTACCAATGTATTGCTACATTCCTAAGCTTCGGTATCGTGTTTTAGCCCCGGAAATTTTCGGCGCAGGACCTCTCGACTAGTGAGCTATTACGCACTCTTTGAATGTGTGGCTGCTTCTAAGCCAACATCCTAGCTGTCTTCGAAATCCCACATCCTTTTCCACTTAACACGTATTTTGGGACCTTAGCTGTAGGTCTGGGCTCTTTCCCTTTTGACTGTCCAACTTATCTCGTACAGTCTGACTCCCGACCATCATCAGTGCGGCATTCGCAGTTTGATATCCCTTGGTAGGCTTTGACGCCCCCTCAGGAATTCAGTGCTCTACCTCCGTCTGACTAAGTCGAGGCTAGCCCTAAAGCTATTTCGAGGAGAACCAGCTATCTCCGGGTTCGATTGGAATTTCTCCCCTATCCACACCTCATCACCACCCTTTTCAACGGATGTGTGTTCGGTCCTCCATTCCCTTTTACGGGAACTTCAACCTGGACATGGATAGATCACCCGGTTTCGGGTCTGCCGATGCTGACTGTAAGCCCTGTTAAGACTCGGTTTCCCTTCGGCTCCGGACCTGTAGTCCTTAACCTTGCCAGCACCGGCAACTCGCCGGACCGTTCTACAAAAAGTACGCGGTTGTGCGTTCATGTATCGCACTTCCACTGCATGTAAACATAGGGTTTCAGGTTCTTTTTCACTCCCCTCCCGGGGTCCTTTTCACCTTTCCTTCACAGTACTATGCACTATCGGTCACTAAGTAGTATTTAGCCTTAGGGGGTGGTCCCCCCGTATTCCCACAAGGTTTCACGTGTCTCGTGGTACTCTGGATCCTGCCGAGTTTTAAATCGTTTTCCCGTACGGGGCTTTCACCCTCTGTGGCGGACTTTTCCAAAGTCCTTCCGGTAACCATTCAATCCCCTTATGCAGTCCGAACCCCGCGGTGCACGCACCGCGGTTTGGGCTCTTCCGTGTTCGCTCGCCACTACTTACGGAATCACTGTTGTTTTCTCTTCCTCCGCCTACTTAGATGTTTCAGTTCAGCGGGTTCCCGGCTGTACGCTATGGATTTACGTACAGTCACTGCAGGTCTTCTGCAGTAGGTTTCCCCATTCGGAAATCTGCGGATCAATAGATATTTGCTCTTCCCCGCAGCTTATCGCAGCTTATCACGTCCTTCATCGGCTCTTAGTGCCAAGGCATCCGCCCTACGCTCTTTTCTGTTTAACCTCTTACATGTTCTCTAGCGTAAGAACATGCGGGTTGGTCAACTCTGCTCTCGCAGAGTTACGTATTATTACATTATAGACATGACTTTCGCCACATCTATCGGATACGACTTTCGTCGTATCACCTCGGATGTCTAGATATTCTTAATTGAATATTCATTCTGTATGCGATTTTCAAGGTGCAAACTGGGATTAAGTGGACTCGAACCACCGACCTCACGCTTATCAGGCGTGCGCTCTAACCGGCTGAGCTATAATCCCATAATAATCCGGCGCCCGCCTATTCTCCCATGCCGTTACCAGCATAGTACCTTCGGCCGTCTTCCTCTTAACCGTCGTGTTCGGGATGGGAACGGGTGTTTCAAGAAGACGCATCGACACCGGAAATCCGGTTGAACCTTTGATCAAAAACCAGACAGCACAAACAACCCTTACTTCTTCCTTAGAAAGGAGGTGATCCAGCCGCACCTTCCGATACGGCTACCTTGTTACGACTTCACCCCAGTTATCCGCCCCGCCTTCGGCAGCTCCCTCCTTGCGGTTGGGTCACTGACTTCGGGCGTTGCTGACTCCCATGGTGTGACGGGCGGTGTGTACAAGACCCGGGAACGTATTCACCGCGACATGCTGATTCGCGATTACTAGCAATTCCGGCTTCGTGCAGTCGAGTTGCAGACTGCAGTCCGAACTGAGACGTTATTTTTGAGCTTTGCTTAAACTCGCGTTCTCGCTTCTCTTTGTTAACGCCATTGTAGCACGTGTGTTGCCCAAATCATAAGGGGCATGATGATTTGACGTCATCCCCGCCTTCCTCCCGGTTATCCCGGGCAGTCTCGCCGGAGTGCCCAGCTTTACCTGCTGGCTACCGGCAATAGGGGTTGCGCTCGTTGCGGGACTTAACCCAACATCTCACGACACGAGCTGACGACAACCATGCACCACCTGTCACTCCTGTCCCGAAGGAAAGCACCCATTACGGTGCGGTCAGAAGGATGTCAAGATTTGGTAAGGTTCTTCGCGTTGCTTCGAATTAAACCACATGCTCCACTGCTTGTGCGGGTCCCCGTCAATTCCTTTGAGTTTCATTCTTGCGAACGTACTCCCCAGGTGGAATACTTATTGCGTTTGCGACGGCACCGATGCCCTTGGGGCACCAACACCTAGTATTCATCGTTTACCGCGTGGACTACCAGGGTATCTAATCCTGTTTGCTCCCCACGCCTTCGAGCCTCAACGTCAGTTTTCGTCCAGCAGGCCGCCTTCGCCACCGGTGTTCTTCCTAATATCTACGCATTTCACCGCTACACTAGGAATTCCGCCTGCCCCTCCGATACTCAAGTCGCACAGTTTCCAAAGCAGTCCCGTGGTTAAGCCTCGGGATTTCACTTCAGACTTGCGCAACCGTCTGCGCTCCCTTTACACCCAGTAAATCCGGATAACGCTTGCCCCCTACGTATTACCGCGGCTGCTGGCACGTAGTTAGCCGGGGCTTCTTACTCAGGTACCGTCATTTTCTTCCCTGCTGATAGAGCTTTACATACCGAAGTACTTCTTCACTCACGCGGCGTCGCTGCATCAGGGTTTCCCCCATTGTGCAATATTCCCCACTGCTGCCTCCCGTAGGAGTTTGGGCCGTGTCTCAGTCCCAATGTGGCCGGTCATCCTCTCAGATCGGCTATCGATCGTCGCTTTGGTGGGCCGTTACCCCGCCAACTGGCTAATCGAACGCGGGTCCATCTCATACCACCGGAGTTTTTACCCCCGCACCATGCGGTGCTGTGGTCTTATGCGGTATTAACAGTCGTTTCCAACTGTTATCCCCCTGTATGAGGCAGGTTACCCACGCGTTACTCACCCGTCCGCCACTCGAAATGAAGCCTTCCGCCCGAAGGTTTCCGTCTTCATTTCTCGTTCGACTTGCATGTGTTAAGCACGCCGCCAGCGTTCATCCTGAGCCAGGATCGAACTCTCAATTTAAAGTTTGTTCGTTCCGGTCAAAATAACGTTGGTCTTTCTCAGTTATTTTACCCGTTATTACTTGGTTTGGTTCTTTTTTGAAATTCTTTTGGAAGCTCACGAACACATTCGAAAAATGTCCGCAAGCCCTCTGTTTTCACAGAGATTTCAGGGTTGTTTGTACTGTCTGATCTTTGATTTTCAAGGTTCTTGGCCCGCTCACTCGCGGGACTCTCATATGATATCAGCCTCGCCTAGAACTGTCAACAAGAACTTTGCACTTTTTTTATTTGGATGATTGTAAGATGAACTAGGACAATAAAAAAGAGCCGATGACGAACTCGTGGTATGATGAAGCTACCACACACCAACACACCAGGAGGTTCGCCATGGCCCAGAACGAGTATACCACAAATAGAAAATATCGCCACCTGACACGCGAAAAGCGTGCACAGATTGAAGTGCTGCTGCAATTAAAGCTCCCCAAAAGTCGCATCGCGCGCGAAATCGGGATTGCAAGGTCAACTTTATATAATGAACTTGCCAGAGGTACTGTACAGCAGTTAGGACGGAATCTGGAGCCATACACTCGGTACTTTGGAGATTCGGGACAGCGTGTCTACGAACATCGAAGACGAAATAGTCATTGCCCCATGAAGCTGGTGAAAGCTAAGAAGTTCGTGTCTTTTGCAGTAAAGCAGATACTGACAAAGCATCTGGCACCTGATACGATTTGCGGTCTTGCCAAAGAAAAGGGCTGTTTCACCGAGCTGGTTTGCAGCAAGACACTTTATAACTATATTGAGCGTGGATTGTTAAAAGCTCGAAATATCGATCTCGCGCTAAAGGTCAAACGTAAACAACACCGTAAGGGACATCCGCAGCATAAGCGGCTGTATGGCCTGAGTATTGAAGCTCGCCCCCAAGTAGTCAATCAGCGGGAGGAGTTTGGGCATTGGGAGATTGATACCGTGGTCGGTCGAAAGGAGTCACAATCCGTTTTGTTGACACTGGATGAGCGAATCACAAGATTTCGACACATTATAAAGATACCCGGTAGAAGCACACAAGCGGTCGAGCAAGGTTTAAAAACGCTCCGAGAGCTATACGGAGAACGATTCAGCCAAGTCTTTCGCTCCATCACAAGTGACAATGGCAGTGAATTTGCTTCACTGCCACAGTTGCTTTCCACGATACCCATATACTATGCCCATCCTTACTCCGCCTACGAACGCGGACTGAATGAAAAGCAGAACTCATTGATTCGCCGGTTCTTACCAAAAGGGAGTTCTTTTGATGTAGTTACGGATGAGCAGATAAGAGAGATACAGAACTGGATCAATCAACTCCCTCGAAAATCCTTTCATTACAGTTCGCCGGAGGAATTATTTCAGACTGTCCTACTTGATCTTGCAATCTAGCCACTTTTTTTATTTTTTTGTCCTTCTGCCGAGAACACGATTTTTGCTGTTTTTTGAGGCGTCCCTCGTTACTGCCGTTTTATCGATATTTTGTATCCCGTTGCTATTCCGATCCTCTCTTTTGCTATCTTTCGAAATTCTGCTCCGCTGTGACAGCTCCCGGTATTCTCCGCAACTCCAAGCTCTCATTCCCATTCCAATGCTTCCCATACTCCTATCGTATCCCATTCCCTATCGGCCCGCCTACCCCATCAACCCTCAAACCTCTATCGCTTCTCAACTTCCTATTTCCTCTTATCCCCAGGTGCTTCTGATCCCCCTCCCTCGCTCACATATCTAAATCATTCTCATTTCCCATCCTTTTCTTCCGCTGCCTTCTCTTATACCCTATCGCTACTCATCCCTGAATCTCTCTTCCTTTCACTCCCTTCACACCCTATCGCCTATCGACACTCTCCCCTTCTCTCTTTCCCTGCTTTTTCTAATTGCCCTCAACGCTCTATGTCCCAAACTCTCGAGAGCTTTCCCACTTTCCCGACTCCCGGAATTTTCTGTCGAAGCCTATCTTCTATATTAGAACAGCTCCTTTCCGCCGCGTCGCCTTGCACCGCTCACAGCCGCATGCTAGAATGTTTTTCTGTACGTTTTTGGAGGTCTTCTATGATTTATCTCGATTACAGCGCAAATACTCCCGCCGACCCGAGGGTTGCAGAGGCGTTTTTCCGCGCAAGTCTCGATTTTCCCGGCAATCCGAATTCCAAACATCCCGCAGGACAGGCGGCGGCTAACGCACTCAGCGAAAGCCGAAACCGCATCGCGGAATTACTCTCCGTTCTGCCCGAAGAGCTTATCTTTACTTCCGGCGCAACGGAATCCAATAATCTTGCACTGCTCGGCAGCGTCGCGGCGCGGCGCCATGTCGGTCGCCACATCATCAGCACCGCGCTTGAACACCCTTCGGTCAGTGCCTGTCTGAGTCACTTGCAGGAAAACGGCTATGAGATCGATCTACTCCCGATTCTTTCAAACGGCCGCATCAATCTCGAAGCCCTAAACTCTTTGCTCCGGAAGGATACCTGTCTGGTCGCACTCTCCGCGGTCGACAGCGAGCTCGGCACGGTGCAACCGCTTGCGGAGGCCGTCGAACGGATACGCCGTTTCCCCGACTGCCACTTTCATGTCGACGCAACCCAGGCGATTGGGAAAATAAGTACAGACTTTCGCCTTGCAGACAGCGTGAGCTTTGCGCCGCACAAGTTTTACGGCCTTATCGGCAGCGGTGTTTTATATAAGAAGAAAGGCATTCCGCTGCTCCCGCAGCTCCATGGCGGTGAAAGCGATTCTCCTTACCGCAGCGGTACGCCTGCCCTCGCGGAAATCAAAGCGCTGGAATGCGCGCTGGAACTTGCGCTCACCGAGCAGGTCAGCCGAAACGAGGCGGTCCGCGCACACAATGCCTATCTCCGCACTGCGTTTTCCAAGGAGAAAAAAGTCAGCATCAACAGCCCGGCGGATGCGGTTCCGCACATTCTGAATCTGAGCATCGCCGGCAATCGCGGTTCCGCCGTGCAGGCCGCACTTGCCGAGGCGGATATCTGCATCTCGGTGAAATCCGCCTGCTCCTCCGATGCCCTTCCGAGTCGCGCGGTCTTTGCCGTGAGTCGCTCCCGAAAAAACGCTCTCGCCTCCTTTCGCGTGAGTTTAAGCCACTTGACCACCCGAGAAGAGTTGGACGCTCTCCTAAGTGCGCTCGCTCCTCTCCTGCATATTTGAAAGGAGTGCCCATGGCACGAGAACTCTTGCCCTATCAGCTCGCCGAACGGAGCATCATCAAAAAATACAGAAAGCAACTCTGGAATCCCTTTATTGCCGCCGTAAAACGCTATGAACTCGTAGAGCCTGGCGATAAAATCGCGGTCTGTATTTCCGGCGGCAAAGACTCCATGTTGCTTGCCAAGCTTTTCCAGGAACTGCACCGCCACAGCGACGTTCCCTTTGAGGTCATCTACCTCGTCATGGATCCGGGCTACAACGAAATTAACCGCGCAAAAATCGAGAGCAACGCAAAACTGCTCAACATCCCGATTACTGTTTTCGAGACCGACATCTTTGATGTCGCGAACAATGCCGACGAACACCCCTGCTATCTCTGTGCGCGCATGCGCCGCGGCCACCTCTACCGCAAGGCCAAAGACCTCGGCTGCAACAAAATCGCACTCGGCCACCACTTAAATGACGTAATCGAGACCACCGTCATGGCAATGTTCTACAGCTCCCAACTGCAGGGCATGATGCCGAAGCTACACTCACAAAACTTTGAGGGTATGGAACTCATACGTCCGATGTACTGCATCCGCGAGGACGATATCATCGCGTGGCGTCGCTACAACGAGCTCTCGTTTATACAATGCGCCTGCCGTTTCACCGAAAACTGCACCATCTGTGACAATGGGGGCGGCGGCAGCAAGCGCCAGGAGATTAAAATCCTGCTGCGCCACTTAAAACAGAACAATCCGGACATCGAAAAGAGTATTTTCAACGCGATTCATGCTGTCTGCACAGAAACCTTCCCGGGTTTCCGCAGAACAGACGGGGATCACAGCTTCCTCGAGGATTACGCGACAAGGCGAGGGGAATAAAATGCCCCGCCCAAATCTCCCGCTCTCAAACGAAAAATCCCCCGTTACGCAAATGTCGTAACGAGGGATTTTTTGATGTGTATCGTTTGATTTCCTTTCACTTGATTGCTTTTCCCATTGCTTCCGAAATGCCCGACTCTATCGCACAAAAAGCCTTGCAATACGGATATAATGAATGTATCTGAAACAACCCCCTGATTTGGGGCTTTGCTTCGAAGCAAACGAAAGGAACTCCGATCATGTGCAAGAGCAAGAAAATAACTTCAACCGAATGGAGCGCTTCCGCAACGTGCAAATCCGCGCTGTATGACGGAAACGGGCTGAATTTCCTATTGTCTATACTCGGGATTGCGTGTAAGGCCTCCGCAATGCTTGGTTTCTCCGTTTTCACCCAAAAGGTCATAGACACCATCTCCGGCGAGCGTAGCAGTACCGTTCCCTATCTGCTTCTCTGCGCTGTAGCCTGTATCGGCTGTCTGCTCACCGGCGCCGTGCTCGAATATATCTTTTGGACCGCATTTCGGAGTCGCGCGCTGACACAGTACAGGGCACATGTCTGCGCGAAGATTCTCGGTAAGGACATTGCCGCCTTCCGGCAAGAAAGTTCCGCAAACTATACCTCTGCAATTTCAAACGACTTGAATCAAATTCGTATGAATTATCTTGAGCAATTGCCTTACGCCGCCGAACTGCTTTTCAGCTTTACCGGTACCGTCATTCTGATGCTCCGCTATGATATCAAACTGGCCTTGATTGCCTTTTCGGTTTCATTATTGCCCATCCTGCTCTCTTCCTTCCGCATGAAGCAGATTGAAGAATGCGAGAGCAACATGGCCCTTGCAAACAGCCGCTTTCTCGGGGCTTTTGCGGAAGTACTGCAAGGCTTTCGTTCCATCAAGAGCGTAAAGGCGGAACGCGCCGTAGTTCAAAAACTGGAGCACGTCAATGCGGATGCCTCCGCGGCTTTCAGCAGGCGCGAACACGCGGAAATCTCGGTCGCATACATCGCCTCACTGGTCGGTCACCTGGCACAGATTGTATTTTTCTTTGCGGCGCTCTTCCTCGCAAAAAGCGGTGAGGGGATATCCGTCGGCATGATTGTCGTATTTGTACAGCTCATGCGAAACATCTCTCAGCTTGGCATTAGCATGCCCGAGCTCATGGCCAACATCAAGGCATCTCGGAAACTCATGCAAAACCATGACCGTTTTCTTGCGTCACATCGAGCGCAGGGAAGAACTGCCTTGGTCACTTGCTGTGACAGAATCGAAGTAGAGCAAGTTTCCGTTGACTACGGAAACACGAAAAAGATACTCAGTGATATCTCGTTTTCGCTTCCCGCAAACGGATGTTACGCTATCATAGGCGAAAGCGGAAGCGGGAAGACCAGTCTCTTAAATCTGCTTGCCGGATCCATGCGAGAATACACCGGGTATATCCGCTATGACGGCTCGGACATCGGAGATATTTCCAATGAAAGCCTTTTCGATTTGATTTCGGTCATTCAACAGGAGGTTTTCATCTTCGATGCAAGCATACGCGACAACATCACCATGTTCGGCTCCTGTTCGGAAGAAGAGCTTTACGACGCAATCCGTAAGGCGGGACTTGCCGCATTGACGGAGCAAAAGGGCTTGGACTATCTCTGCGGCGAAAACGGAAAACTGCTTTCCGGCGGAGAACGGCAGCGCATCGGGATTGCGAGAAGCATCCTAAAGAAAAACAAGGTACTGCTGCTCGATGAGGCCACTTCCGCACTGGATGCCCGAACCGGATATCAAATCATCGACACCGTCCAAAAGATGGAAGCTACAACGCGTGTCGTTGTCACGCACGACATCTACCCCGAACTCATGGAGCGCTTTGACTGCGTGTTTGTCCTGAAGGACGGTCGGGTCGCGGAATCCGGCAAGTTCGATGAGCTTCTTGCCCGAAAAGGAGCATGTTGGTCGCTGGTAAACAAGACAACAGCAGCATGATGTGACCTGCTCTCTTGATTGCGAGTGCGCATACTCTCCGGTGATGCGCAGTTTCCGGCGGCACAAAAAAGGGAGTTCCCTCACGGGAACTCCCTTCCGATTTCTCGTATTTCCGCCTGTGGCTTAGTCCACCTGGTACGGAAGCAGAGCAATGTGACGTGCTCTCTTGATTGCGAGCGTAAGCGCTCTCTGGTGACGCGCGCAGTTTCCGGTGATGCGGCGCGGAAGAATCTTACCTCTCTCGGAGATGTACTTCTTCAGCGTTGCAACATCCTTGTAATCTACCGGCTTTGCGCTCTCAGCACAAAACACACAAACTTTTCTTCTTCTGCGCATGCCGCCCGGACGTCTGTTTCTCTGTCCTTCCGGTCTGTCACTTCTGTTAAAAGGCATAACCTTGTCCCCCTATCTGATTAATTGAACGGCAGTCCTTCGTCTTCGACGCCGTCCGGGATATTCATGAATCCCTCGGTGCTGGCACTCTGCGGGCTCGGTCTTCTCTCCTCCGCATAGCCTGTCTGTGCGGCGCTGTTATAATTTCCGCTTCCGCCGTTGCCAGCGCCCTTGCTGTCGGCGAATTCCTGATCTTCCAATATCACTTCGGTTGTATAAACTTTCTGCCCTTCACGGTTCGTGTAGCTTCCGGTCTGAATCCGTCCGGACACCAGCACGCGCATTCCCTGACGGAAATACTTCTCCGCGAACTCTGCTGCGCGGTCAAATGCGACACAGGGGATGAAATCCGCCGTCTGCTCGCCGTTGCCGTTCCCACGTCTGCCTCTGCGGTCCACCGCAAGGGTGTAACGCGCAATCGCCATGGACTTTTCGCCGCTCGAATAGCGAACTTCCGGATCTCTCGTCAGTCTTCCCATCAAAACGACTTTGTTCATACAATCACTCTTTCTGAATTATTCTGCCTGTGCGGGCTGCTCGACAGTTTCGTCTCTGACGATCAGATATCTCACGACCGGCTCGAAAATGCGAAGGCTTGCTTCCAGCTCGTTCGGCGTGGACGCATCCTCGGACTCGAACTTGATGAAGTAGTAGAAGCCTTCCTTCATCTTCTGGATGTCGTAAGCAAATCTCTTCTTACCCCAGTCGTCGACGTTCGTCACAGTGCCGTTGAAGCGGGTGATGTAACCCTGCGCCTTCTCAAGCGCAGCCACCTTCTCTTCTTCTTCGAGCTTTCCGTTCAGAACAAGCGTCAATTCGTATTTGTTCATTTCGCTCTTCCTCCTTTTGGTCTCCGGCCTCCGGTCACGTCCGGAAGCAAGGATATAATGTCACGGTGTCTTATTCTACCCGATTTCACACGGTTTTGCAAGCGCAAATGTCCCGAAAGTCGCGCAGTTTCGCGCCTTTGTGAGCCTTCTCGTGTGCCTTGCTTCAGCGAGCCGGATTGAGCGCCTCGGAAAGCACTTCTCCGATCGGCGCCTGAATGACCAAATCCGCATCCCGATCCGCAGGCGTTGCACTGCGGTTGATGACGACCAGCCGCCTTCCCGAAAAATAGCGAAGCAGTCCCGCCGCCGGATAAACCGCGAGCGAGGTCCCGCCTATAATCAACATATCCGCCGCCGCAATGCAGCGCGCTGCCTCTTCGAGAAGCCCTGTATCAAGCGCCTCCTCATAGAGTACCACATCCGGCTTAATAATCCCGCCGCAGTCGCAGTGAGGAACCGTTCCCGGCCGCGCGAGCATATCCTGCAAATCGTAGAACTTCCCGCAGCGCTGACAGTGGTTTCGAAGCACCGTGCCGTGAAGCGGAAGCACCTTTTTGCTCCCGGCCTTCTCGTGAAGGCCGTCTATGTTCTGGGTGATTACAGCGCTTAACTTTCCCTGCCGCTCCAGTTCCGCGAGCGCAAGGTGCGCGGCATTCGGCTCTGCCTCGGGATAGAGCATGCGTTCCTTATAAAATTCATAGAATTGCTCCGTGTGCGAGAGGAAAAAGCTGTGACTCACAATCTGCTCCGGCGGATAGCGCCGCTTCTCCGCATAGAGCCCGTCCGATGAGCGAAAGTCCGGAATGCCGCTCTCGGTCGAAACGCCCGCCCCGCCGAAAAAGACAATATGTTGACTCTCCGAAATCCAAGCCGAAAGTGCTGTAATCTGTGCTTCTAAGCGATCCGCTTCTCCGCCCATAGCCGCTCCTTTCTTTTTCGTCAGCGCAGTCCCATGAACTGCTGCATCAAAAGACTCACGCAAGTAATGCCTGCCCAGCAAACCGCACCGAGCAGTAAGGGCTTACCGCCGCTCCGTATGAGTTTCACCACGTTGCTGTTTAAACCGATGGCCGCCATTGCCATGACAATGCAGAACTTCGAGAGCTCTTTCAACGGGCGGAAAGCCGCCGAAGAGACGCCCGCCTGCAGGGCAACGGTCGTAATCAGCGCGGCCAGAATAAAATAGAGAATGAACATCGGGAAGGCGCGCCGCAGTTGAAAGCCGTTCTGCTCTCCTCCCGCCTTTGCCGCCTGCTTGGCACGATATACACTCAGCGCCAGCGTAATCGGAATGATTGCGAGCGTTCTTGTGAGTTTCACCGTGACCGCCGTGTCCAAGGTATCCGTCCCGAGCTTCCACATGCTGTCCCAGGTGGAAGCCGCTGCCGTCACCGAAGAGGTGTCGTTGATGGCCGTGCCCGCAAAGACGCCGAAGGCCGTGCCGCTCCCGGTATCAAAACCGAGCACCCTGCCGAGTATCGGAAAGAAAATCGCAGCGAGCACATTAAAAAAGAAAATGACCGAGATGGCCTGTGCGACCTCGTCATCGTTCGCGTCGATGACAGGCGCGGTTGCCGCGATCGCCGAGCCGCCGCAGATTGAAGAGCCCACGCCGACCAGGGTCGCAATGTTCCCCGAAATTCGGAGCGCCCGCTGTAAGCCCCACGCGAGCAGCAGGGCCGTCGCAATGGTGCATACAATAATGGGGAGCGATTGCCTTCCCGTCTTTAAAATGACGCCGAGATTTAAGCCGAAACCGAGCAGAACCACAGCGGCCTGCAGGACGTACTTGGAGGTGAAACGTATCCCGGCCTCCGCTCTCCCCTTATTTGTCCAAACCATGGTGAGTAACATGCCGCCGAGAATGGCGAGCACCGCCCCGCCGATCAGCGGAAAGCGCTTTCCGAGCAGCCATGCCGGCACGGCAAGCGCAAAGCAGACCAGAATACCGGGTCCCGTTTTTTTGATTCCGTTCATATACCTCCCCCTCTTTGCCCGCCGCAGACACAGCTCTTCCGTATCCGCAACAGGGATTTCTCTTTCTTCTATTCTGTTCCGGCTTTGGGTGCCGCTACTCGCCCACCCCCGGGTGCCACTTCCCCTGAAAATTCCCTGCAAGAATGGGATGCGCTTTCGCAGAACCCAGGTTTTCCCCTTACATTTCTTCGTCAAAATAGGCTCTGTATGACGTCAATTCCGCCGCCCAAGCCTCTCGCTTCATGCCGAAAAAGACGGATACCAATTCTTCCGGTGTGAGTGCCATGATTTCCCGCCCGCGCTTTCCGGATGCCGCAAGCCGCTCAAGCCGACTCCCGCACTTCGTAGCGCGTAAGCAAAAGACGCCGTTATTCTCGGCAATCAGCGGATCTTTCAGCGAGAAAAACAGTTCTCGCTCCTCCGCAGCGACCTCCGGCCGCAGGGAGATGCCCGCAAAAAAGTCCGGCAGCGAGAGCACGCGCGCCATGATAAAGGGCTCGGTGCCGCAGAATTTGATGCTCGCCTTCTCCGGCAGCACAAGGCGCGCATCCCGCTCTACGGTATCCGCGTAGTCAAAGCACTCCATCCCGATTAAGCGCTCGCCCCCGTCCTGTCTTTCCCAGACGGACAACATGCGCCCGTCCCCGGCGGACAGTTCCCCGCCGATTTGTCGAAAATACGCGGGACTGCGCAGGCAGTAACATTGATACTTCTCGCCGAGCACCTTGTTTGCGCAGCGCGAGAGCTCCGCAAGCAGTGCGTCATCCTCTACATCCACGCGCTTGCAGTGGTAGCGCGCATCGTTCTTCAATATGCGCTTTTCGCGTTTTGAGGCGTAGGCAAACTGAAACGGCGTGTAGTAATCGGGATTTGCGGGCTTCAAAAAAACAAAAGGCTTCTTTTCGGCATACTCATCGAGTAGCGCCGTCATGAGGATGCGCCGCATAACCCCCTGCCTGCGATACTTTTTCCCGGTCGCAACCGCAACAATATAGGACAAGTCCCAATCCTTGTCGCCGAAACGCACCCGGCAGGGATTCAGGCAGAGCATGCCCATCACCTCACTCCCGTTTCGAATGGCATAGACCCGATTTTCCCGCATGCGAGTCTCATAGTAATAGTCCCGCGCGCGCACACTGTCCTCCGGAAAGGCCTCCGCATACAGTGCCCGTGTGCTCTCCTTCTCTTCCGCTTCCAAGCGTTTTACTTCCATCTGCACCCTTCTCTCCCCATTTGAAAAAGACCTGTCGCGATGCGGACAGGTCTTTGGGGATTGTTCAGTATTGCATTTCTGCCCGGACTTGATCCGCGCTGAGCTCCGCGCCGCTTCTCTCCATAATCAAAAACTTCTTTGCGAAACCGGAGGGATAGTAGCTGAGCTTTGACTTCCGCAGTCCCTCCAGACCAACATCGTCCTCGCGGTTGATGATGGCCGCCTCCGGAAACGCGCGACACAAAAACTCTTTGTTGATTGCCTGATACAGCCCGTCAATCTCGGGATTTGCCTTTTCGATGTGAATCACCGCCATGCTGTCGCGCCGATTCAGACTGCCCACGGAAAAGGCCTCGAGCTCACCGTCGATAAAGATGGCGCCCGTCTCGGCACTGATTTCCGAACAGTGATTCAGAAGGTCATGGATGCCATCGACCTCGCGGTCCAGATGACTCTCAACCTCCTCGCCCTTGCCGCCCCGCCATTTGTCGAGAAAGCGAATCACCGCATCGTGGTCGGAACATTCGAGTGGCCGGTAGCTGAAGCGCTCCCCGTAGTTCTTCATAAAGTTGTTGTAGTGATTCTTTTTCTTGTGGAGCTTTCTGCCCGACAGCGTGCGGAGCGCATTGCCGTCGTAGAGATAGTCCTTTGCGTCCTCTTCCTCCTCGACCAGATATTTCTCCGGCGAAAGGTTCAATGCATTGACGGCTCCTTCATCCGCAAGCTTTATAACCAGCGGCTTTTTTAAAACCTCATGAAAATAGCGCTGCAGCGCCGCAAAGCACGCGGGCAAATCCTCCTCCCGCGCAAGCGGCATGGCCGCATAGGGCTCCTCTTCGGTTCCGTAGAGCCAAAGCAGGCCCAGTTCCCGCTCCCCGTCGCGTAACACCGCCGCACGCGCGTCAAAATACTTTCTCCAGAGAAAACTCTCGAGCGGCGTGCTGTCCGAGGTCAGATTGGAACGCAACTCATAAAAATGTGCGTAGCCCGCGATATCTCCCGCGTGAAAGTGATGAAACTCCGGCTGTCCGCCCTGATTCTTCCGTAATTCCATAGCACCTGAAGCTGCGCTTCAGTCTAACTCCTTTCCGGTGAGCATCGCATACGCCTCTTTGTACTTTGCGATGGTCTTGTCAATGACTTCCTCAGGAAGCTTGTAGTCGCTGTCCGGATTTGCCTTCAGCCAGTCGCGCACAAACTGCTTGTCAAACGAAGGCTGTGACTTGCCCGGTGCATAGCCCTCTAGCGGCCAAAAGCGCGAGGAATCCGGGGTCAGCATCTCGTCCGCAAGGACAACCTCACCCGCCTCGTTGAGGCCGAACTCAAACTTCGTGTCCGCAATGATAATGCCCTTGGTCTTTGCGTAGTCCGCGCAGAGACGATAGAGCGCCAGCGTCTTATCGCGGATAATCTCCGCATACTCTTTTCCCTTGCCCGGGAAGGCCTTCTCAAGCACTTCAATGCAGCGCGCAAAATCAATGTTCTCGTCATGGTCGCCGATTTCCGCCTTGGTGCTCGGGGTGAAGATAGGCTCCGGCAGCTGCTCGGACTCCTGCAAGCCCGCCGGAAGCTGAATACCGCAAACGGTTCCGTTCTTCTTATAGCTCTCCCAGCCGCTGCCCGTGATATAGCCGCGGACAATGCACTCAATCGGCAACATTGTGAGCTTCTTGCAAAGCATGCTGCGGCGCTCGAATTCCGGTGTGCGGAAATATTCCGGCATGTCCGCCGTATCCGTGCTGATCATGTGGTTCGGCATGACATCCTTGGTATACTCAAACCAGAAACGGGACAGCTGCGTGAGCACCGCCCCCTTATCCGTAATGCGATTCTTTAAGATTACGTCAAAGGCGGAAATGCGATCCGTCGCGACCATGATAAGGCCCTCGCCGACATCGTAGATCTCGCGCACTTTTCCCTCTTTTACCGGTCTGTACTCCTGCATACTCGTACCTCCTCTTAATGGTGAAGCTCTGCTTCGGGTATCGTATCACAAACCGCACGGCTTGTACATGCCGCCGAAGCCTTGGAAATCTCATTCAAAAAAGAGAGCAATCCATGGTTTTTGCAAGAAGCCGAAGAACCCGATCAATGATGCGAAAATCAACTGTCCAAACTCCATCCGTAGGTGTCTTCGAATGCTCTTCGGTAGTTCTCTTCGAATATCGCGAAGTATCGCTCTAAAGCTTCTTTCGCCGCTTGGGGTGCGTCTTCTCGCAGCCGCCCTTTCTCCAGATACGGCTCAAAAATAGCTTCCAGTTTGAGTTGCTCTTCCGTATGTCTAATAATCATCCCAATCTCCTTTCTTCTGCCTCATCTCTCAGGCCTTTTCTTCCGTGCCCCCCCCTAGTTTTTAATCCTTTTTCACATTTTGCTGCAAGCACGCACGGCAGGACGCATCGTTTGCATTTGTAAGAATAAGCCCGCCTTCACACTTCGCTTTGGAATTCTCGTTCAGGCGCCGCATCTCGTGTCATTCAGTATACCATTTTTCGCAGAACCGTTCCTCTAAACGTGTCACTTCACAAATCGGACTGCTTGTACATGCCGCCGAGCGCCTACGCTCTCTCAGGATAACGGGCACAAAAAATGGGGCGGTGAAGAAATCTTCACCGCCCCGCGCAGGTACAAGAATTAGGGATCTCGTTGCTGCCTTGCTTTTATTACCGATGTTCACCGTACCCAAGCGCCGGTGGCATCCACACGGTAGCCGTCCGGAGTCACTTCGTTGATGTACATGGAACCGTAGGGACGCACCGAAACGCTGTCCTTATAGTACCACTTCTCACTGACCGCATCGTACTCATAGGTATCGGCGCTCGCGCTCGTCGCAAAGTAGTACCACTTGCCGTTGATCTCCTGCCAGCCGGTCTGCATGACACCGCTGCTCTCATCAAAGTGATACCAGCGCTGATCGTACTCGTCGTGATGCCAACCGAGCTGCATTCTGCCGAAGAAACCGTCGTGTGTCCGGTCGAGGTAGTACCAATTCATGTTCTCATCGCGGAACCAGCCCGAATCCATGATGCCGTGCTGACCGAAGTGATACCAAGCGGTCTCAATGCGGTCGCCGTAACGGTAGGAAAGCTTACCCCAGCGGTTTACAAGCCGCATACCGCCGTTCAGCGTGAAGATCCACTCGGACTGCTCCGGGTTTAAAAGCTCCCAGTTGCCGTTCGTGCCGACCGTGTAGCCCTTCTCATAGTCCGCGACAAAGGGATCGCTCGGAATGAGACGAGCACCGCCTGCCGTGCTGCCGACGCCGACACCGCGTCCCGCGCCGCGCCCGCTGCCGCCGTTTCCGCGACCGCCGCCGCCCGAGCCGCCGCCCGAGAGCTGATTCTGCTGCTGATGACCGTAGTTGTCATAGCGCGGATCCAACACGCTGTCATAGTGGGCAAGCGTCTGCTCCATTGCCGCAAGCGCCGCCTGCAGCTCCGCAAGACTTGCTCTCGGTCCCGTGCGCTCCAGCACGCCGAGCGACTCCAGTATGCCGTAAATCTCCGGCTTGCCCGGAACACCGTGCACACCGTTAATCAGGTCTGCGGTCTCCCGGCGCTTCAGGAAATAGTCGTCCGCAAGCTGAATTGCGCGGCGGGTCGCCTCATCGAGTTTCTTCCGCGCGTCTTCCAGCTCGGCGCGGTTGTTCTCGTAATAGGCGTAGAGCGTCATGCGCTTCCGAACCGGCGTTCCGAGGTCAAAGCCCTGGTAGCGGTCCGCACGCTTACTCCAAACCGGGGCCGCATGCAGTTCATACTCGACGCCGTCCGCATCGACCGCGTAGGGATCCGGATCCGCCAGACCACCGAGCGCATTGCTGCCCGCGTAGTAGCTATCCTCCGCCGATTCACCGTGTCTCACCTTAAAGCTGTGGCTCGGCTGCGCGGCGTTCGGCGCCTCGTTGATAAACTTTAAGCGATATGCCTTCGAATAGACCAGATAATAGCGCACGCCCGCCTTCGCCGTGAAACGGAAGAGGCCGCCGTTTTCCTCGACGCTGCCCGCAAGGGTCTGCATCGCGACACCGGCATAGCCGCCGCCCGGCTGCTCTTCGAAGAGCTCGTAGTCGAGCATATCCGCATCCCGGTTTTCAAGCTGCACATAGGTCTCAAAGGTCGCATTGGAGGGCGTCGCGTTGACTCTTCTGCCGTCCACATAGCGCTCAATGTCCGTGCGCAGCTCAAAGGCCGCCGTATAGGCATCCGGATGCTGTGTACCCGCAATGCTGATTGCCTTCAGCGCGTTCGATGCCGTTTGGCTGACCGCCTTCTTCGTGTAGACCGTGCGGTATTCCACCTTTGCGCCATTCACACCGGAGAGCACACGGTCCTCCGGGGTGGTGAGAAGCGAGGAAAGTCTTGCTCTCTCACTCGGAACCAGGGAGAATTCTCCCTTTGCCGCATTGCGGCTCTCATCCGAAACCGCCGCATCCGCGCCCGGCAGTGCTTCGTACTCCGCGAGCAGAACCAGGTTGGTCTCCGGCATTGTAAACTGCACCGTGCCCTGCCCCGCCGGGAAGCTTACATTCGGAATATTTCCCGCCGTGACACGCCACGCGGTGAACGCAGCCCCCGCCGCATTCACCGCCGGCGCCGTTAGCGTCACCTGCTCGCCCGCGTGTGCCTCGCTGTAGAAATCGCCGTTCACAGCCTGGGTTCCGACGCTGTCGATATCGCCCTCGTAGGTCTGAATCATGAACTTCGGCGTCTCAACCGCCTCCGGATCCGGATTCTGATTCAGCAGCGGAATGGTGACCGGGTGCGGCGCACCGACTTTTGCGTTCGGCGACGGCGGATTCAGCGCCGTCACCACCGCAATGTCATCGCCCGGCTGTACCGCGACATCGCCCGTTGCCTCATAGACCACAAGCTGCTCGCCCGGGATGCGGTTGTCAAAGTAACTCCGTCCCACAACGGAACCCGGCACCACGTCGAGTACCGTCCCCGCGGGATCCGTCAGAATATAGTTGTAACCCGGCTTGGTGTCAAAGACCGTGACACGCCCCGTATTGTCCGAGAGCAGACCGCCGACCGCATCCACATCCTGCGCCGGAAGTCCGAAGATAATCGGATCCTTCACGTACTTGAGGCGATAGGTCTCACCGTCCTGCAGAACCGCCGTCGTATCGAGCTTCGCGCCGCTTCCGCCGTACCAGTCCTCGCGCACATAGTTCGCGATGCCGGTGAAAGAAGTCTCCGCCGAAGCGCGAACACTGCCAAAGAGACTGTCCTTCTTTACATGGCGGTTCAGGCTTGCGCCCGGCACTGTCAGCGTATTGCTGTCGTAAGGCGCCAATAAAATGTCAATCCAGTAAGCCGGATTCTCGCGGTAATATGCGGTGAGCACCGTGTCCGCCGAGAACTTGGTCGCATCATCTGCGAGCTGCTCGCCCGCATCGAGTGCGCCGTTTCCGTTGTCGTTGATAATCCAGCCCGCGAATTCGTAATACGGGCTCTCGCTCACTGTGACTTCCGGCACCAGGCGCTTGGTCTTAATCTCCGCGAAGCTGTAGCCTTCGTTTGCCGCAGCGCCCGCGCGAATCACCTCCGCATAGTAATTGCCGGAAGCATCTGTCTTGACATCCGCCGCCGCACTGAGCGTCGAGAGTGTCCCGTGCGTGCCCGGCAGGTAGTTTAACTTGACCCACTTTGCGCTGTCGCGCTGATAGACCAGATTCAAATCCAGTTCGCCGCCCGGCATAATCGCCGTATAGCTCTGCGCATTGCCGCTCACACTGACCGTGCCGCTGCCTGCGGGGGCATCGCTCCAGCTCGGCTCGGTCGCGCCGTAGTGATAGCCGTAAATCTCCGGGAAGGACTCCGTAAAGCTCGCGCCGATCGGCTTATTCTGTATGCTCGTCGGGCGCAGGACCTGAAGAACACTGTCCTGGCTGCCCGCATCGCGGAAGCTCGTCACGAAGGGCACGCCCGTGCCGTCCGGCTCTAAGTAAACCTCAATCTTCACATCCTGGTTCGGCATTTCCGCCGTCAGGGTATTGCCGGTGATGTCCACATTCCGCACCGCAGAAACAAAGTTATTGGTCGCGGTCGGCAGGCTCGGTTGATGCCCCTGCACCACGCGGAAAGGCGAGTTGCCGTTGATGCGATAGCCGACCGGGAGTGTGAGCCACTGGCTGATCTGCGTCTCCGGGAGGTAGCGCGTCGTCATGGGCGCCGTTCCCGGAACCAAGGCACCCGGTGCCGCAGCCGTTCCCAGACGATACTCCACGGTGAAGTTTGACTTATCGCTCTCCGCATTGCCCGGGACATAGTGGAACTCAAGCGCCACATCCTGGTTCGGCATGGTCGCTGTGTAATTGCCGTTGATCTGCCAGTTCGTATCCAGGCCGCCAACCATATTCCGCACCGTGTCCGGTACGACGCGCGACAGCACCTTGTCCGGCAGGAGTCGATAGCCCGGAACGCGCAGATTCGAGGCCGTAAAGACCGTCATGAAGGTAATCGGTGTACCCGGCGTCTGGTGGAACAAAATGCTGCCGTCGGCGTTCATATACTGCACATAGAGCTGATACTGCACGCTCGGGTCCGGCTTCCACTGCACGTAGTAGGTCTTCACACCGTTTACGATGCCGAGCATGTACTGCCCGGCCGCATTGGCGATGACAGCCGCCCCCGTGCCGTCCTGATTTTCCGTAATCTTATCAATCACATAGCCGTAACGACTCGGAAGTATTGCCGCCACCTGGGTGCCTGCCATGCCGTTCGTCGAACTTGTTGTGGGAAGACCGCCGTTGCCGTCGATGATAATGCGTCCCATATCGTCGCGGTAGCGGTAATTCACCTGCACCGTATCGTTCGGCATCACGAAGTCCGTGATTGTTCCGTCGGTCGGCGAAATGAGCGCAGCGCCCGGGGATACCGAGAGCTCAACGCTGTCAAACACATAGCGTATGCCGCCCGCGACAAAGCTCTGCATGGTCGCCGGAATTCCGTCCACCGTGATTTTTCCGCCTATCATATAATCCTCGCCGGTCGGCGTAAGCGTCGGTGCGCCTGCAATCGGAATTCCCGACATGTCTGTCACGCTGCGATTCACCTTATGTGTCACCGCCTTGAGGCGAAGGGTGGTTCCGTTCTTCTCCTTGACGATACCGACGGCAGGATTGTCCTTGACAAAGCGGTCTATGGAGCCCGCACCGTTCAGCGCGACATCGACCGTAGTGCTCGCTGTCGGCAAGGTCTCGGTTGTAAAGCCGATGACGGAACTGCCGTCCAACGGATGCGCGCTGTTCACCGTGACGGTTTTGTTGTTCGAGATGTAGAGATTTTCCGGCTGGGTCGCTGTCACGGCATTTCGGTTCCCGCTGAGCCGCACCGAACCGCCGACGGTTAGGTTGCCTGCCGCACCGAGGTAAACCGCACCGCGCGATGCGGCGGGGGATACCGCCGTGTCCTGATAAGCGCTGTTATTTCTCACCGTGAGCGGGTAATGGCTTCCCTCTTCTCCGTTTGCGGCGAACTCGACCGATCCGCCCTCAATGCTGAGCGCACCCGCCGCTGCATTTTCGAGCACCACACCCGCGCCGAGCGAAAGGGTACCGGAGCTGTTCTTCAGCATGAAGTCGCCGCTGCCGTTTGCAAAGTGTAAATCCTCGATTGCGACCGGAACCGTGCTCTGATTGTTCACGAACAGCGGTCCGCTGTAGCCCGCTGCGGGTGCAATGGTCTTGGTCTCGGTTCCGAATGTAACCGAAGTTGCATTGCTATGCATATCCGTGCTCGCAAAGGTCAAACTTCCCATGGTTCCGACCTTGCTCGCATCAATGGTAAGCGGCCCGGTAAGCGCTTGGTCATCCTCAAAGTAGATGACCGCATTTTTGTTTTTTGCGAGCTCCAGTGCTTTGTCAAACGTATTGACCGGATGGTCAAAGGTGCCGCTGTTTGTATCGACACCGCCGCTCGAGACATAAATGGCTGCCTCGACATAGCTGTAAGCAATGCGCTTATGGATGGTTTCGCCCGGACGAAGGTTTAACTCCCAGGAAAAAGCCGGCGAGAGGTCCGAACCCTCGGTGGAGCGCCCTGTCATTGCCGCAACGCTGCCGAGCGGATGATACTGATACATCGGAACAAGCCCGGAATATCCTGAGATGGACTCATAACCGTTATGAAAGGCGTATTGCAGACGGCGGTCGAATTTCCCGATCCACTTGCTGCTCGGCGCAGAGGTACCGAGGGTCGCATCGTCGAGGACAATGTTCACCGTCGCAATGTCACCGTGCTTTCTCGCATAAAAGCCGCGATCCGTGCTAATCATATCCTTTTTGCGGGCATTGTCAGAAGGATACAGCCCCGGCCACCCGGGATAGGTCTCAGGCACATCGTTAACCGAGAGATCGTAGGCCATACCGACATAGAATTTCTGTCCGGCCGTGGGCAGATTTTCTCGCCCGTAGAAGTAGTAATCCGCTATCACATAGCGACCGGAGACGCGCGTCACGACCTGAGTCTCGATCGTGCGGTAGCGTCCGGCAGGACCGAAGCGCGTGGTCTCGACCGCAGCGTTCTTTGCGACCAATGCCGCTCCGCTCAAATTCTGGTTCGCATCGCTCGCCGCATTGCCCCCCGCAAGTTCCGAGGCTCTCTGCCCCATCTTCGCGATGTAGTAGGTATTTCCCCGTCCGTCACTTTCCGCAACGCCCGGCCAATACCCCGTTCCGCCGGAACCCGTTGTGGTGTCCACCTGCTTGGGGTAGGGGGCAGGCCCCTGGTCCGTATCCGGCATCACAATGTAAAGCGGCACACCGTTTCCTTCTACTTGTCCGTCTACGGAATCAAGCGTAATCGCAGGCTCGAAACCGTCCGCATTCTTTCCCAGAAGGTTATAGCGGTTCGACTTAAGCGCCGCGGTCATCTCGCGGTCATCAATTCCCACCTTCCAGGAAAAGGTCATGCTGTGGTTCGCGGTTTCTCCGCTTAAGGGCAGCGCCGGAGACGGCGTTTGCAATTCGGTCGCCGCCTGCGCCTCCATACCGCCCAGCGGCACAAAAACAGAGAGCGCCCCGAGCACCGCACTGAGGCCCAGGCTCAGCGCGCTCCGTCCCGCTCTCCTAAAAAAAGCTTCTCTCGACTGTCTCTTCTTCAAGTGTCACCTCACCTAAAATTAAGAAATAATAAATAATTATAACAGTTTCGCGGCACTTGTCCAGATTAATTTGAACCAAAAAAGAGCTCCCCGCGGGGAGCTCTTTCGTCTTACTGTTGTTTACGGCGTCTCGCGTATCCATGCACCGGAGGCATCCACATGATAGCCGTCCGGCGTCACTTCGTTCACATACATGGAACCGTAAGGTCTGCCCGTGCGATTCGCGTATACCCAGCGATTCGCAGTTGCATCCCAGTCCCAAGTCTGCATCGGCGCGCTCTCGTTAAAGTAGTACCAGTTTCCGTTGATTTCCTGCCAACCGGTCAGCATGGAGCCGGTCATAATGTTCAGGTAGTACCACTTGCCGTCCGCGCTGTCGAGATACCAGCCCTTGTCCATGGAACCGAACCAACCGTCGTGATTGGTCGAGAGGTGATACCAAACACCCCGGTCATCCTTCCACCAGCCGCTGTCCATCACACCGTTCTCGTCGAAGTGATAGCTGTAAATCTTGGTCTCGCCGCCGTAGGTGTAGGCCACATCCGCCCAACTTGCGGTGATACGCTTGCTAAGTCCAAGATCAAAATACCAGCCATGGCCCGCCGGGTCAAAGTTCACCCAGTTGCCCTCAACGCCGTTCTGGTAAACACGGTTGCCCGTGCCGGTCGGAATGGTGCCGCCGCGCACACCGCGGCCGCCGCCACTGCTTCTGCGGCCACCGCCGCCTCCGCCGCCGCCGCCGCTGCCTCCGCCGCCCGGGGTCGGCGTGGGGGTCGGTGTCGGCGTGGGTGTAGGAGTCGGCGTCGGGGTCGGTGCTGCCGTCGCGTCACTGATTGCCTGATTCAGTGCGACCATAGCCGCCTGCATTGCCGCAATCGAGGAGGAAGGCGCGACCGCATTGGAAACCGCCGCCGCATTGTTCAGTGCCGCCTGCAGGGCTGCCTGCAACGCGGGATCCTGTACGTTCGGAAGGGTCGCCGTGCCGATTGCGCGGCTCGCATCCAGCGCCGCTCTTGCCGCGGTCCAAGCCGGATCCACCTCGTAGTAGGCGTAGACGGTCTGATCCGCATTGACGGTATCCGCACTCGGATCGAAGGCCGCATAGCTACCCGCGGTCGTCGAGAGACCGACAAAGCGATACTTGCCATTGTCGAGATTCACCGTGTAATCCGGTGTCAGAGCCGTAAAGCTTGCGTTATCCGCAGGCCTGGAGCCCTTGCGAACCGCTACGATTGCATTGTTCGCCGCGTTTCTGGCATCGACCAGGCGGAACTTCACCGCCTTGTGATAGCTCAGCACCAGCTTGTCCCCGATTTCCACCGGCACCTCATAGATTGCGCTCGGGTTGGTCGCAAAGTCTGCCGGGAGTGCGGAGCTGAGATCGTGTGCCGTCACTCCGCCGCTGCCGTTGTTTCTGACCGCATAGAGTGCGTAATCAATCTTGCCGAGCGCCGCGTTGTCAAGCGCAGCCGTCAGGTTAAACTGACCGATTCTACCTGCCGCATCGTCCGGAACCGGGCGATTTAAGACCGCACCGTCCGCCGTTCTGGTGAGGGCGCGGAACAGTTTCACATCGACCATCCAGCCCACGCGGAAGGAGCTCTCGCTGCCGTTTGCATCCGCATCCGCAACCGCCTGCTTCACTGCCGCACTCGCTGCGCTCTTCTGCAGCTTGATGGTATAGGTCGCATTGCTGTAGGTCGCCCATGCATTGCTGTCCTCCGCAAGCTGCGGATTGTTCAGATCATCCTGCTTTTGCAGGCGAACCGCCTCGGCCACGCCCACGCTGTGATCGCTCGACTCCACCTTTAATTCCACGGTGTTTGCCGGGAGTGTGGTCCGGTAAATCGGCTCAAAGATTGCATTGCTGTTAACCGTGACACTCTGGCTGCGCATGGTCGGATTGAAGCTGAGCACATTGCCGCTGAGAAGCTCCCAACGCTCAAACAGAGCGCCGCTTGCATTCGTCGCGTCCGCGGAGATCATCACGTTGTCGCCGCTCTTCACGCTGTCAATTTCTTTCTCATCCGCAACCGGAAGCACTGCACCGCCTCTGATGTGCTGAAGCAGTCTGCCGCTGTTTGCCGGATCGTTCTGAATCTTGACGGTCAGCGTATCCGCTGCGATTACCGTAGTCTGGTTGGCCGCGGGAACCGTCATGCCGTAACCGGACGCTGCATTTGCAGCCGGATCCTGTGCCGCGCCGTAAGGCTGTGCCACCACCGTATAGCTTCTCGCCGGATCGAGCCCCGTGAAGACCACGCTGCCGCCGGTCGGGCTCACAAAGCCCGGCGCGACCGTGTTGCCCGCATCGTCCACAAGTGCGTACTGGCTGTTCGCATACGTTGGGTTCACCGTAATCGACGCCGTGTTGCTTGCCGGATCCGGAACCGCCGTGAGATTGGGCTGCGTCGGCGGAATAACCGCGAGCGTCTCCGGTCCCTTCTTGTTCGCCGGAACCAAAGTGATGTCGCTTCCGATTGCAGGGGTCTGATCGGACGCGAGCTCATAGACATGATAGGGCTGACCCGGGTTGAGACCGGTGAAGTTGCCCGTTGCCAGCGCCGTGCCGGTCATGACCGCACGCACGTTTCCGTGCTCATCGGTGACCGCATAGTTGCGCGCCGCATTCGGCGTGTTGACCTTAATCTGTCCCGTGCCATCCGCACCGCTCACGGAGGTATCCACGTTCGGCGCCGCAAAGACCATGTCGTACAGCGCTGCCTGCAAGACGAACTTTGCGGTGTACTGCGCATTGCCCTGCACCGTCAGGCTGCCGAAACTCGGATCGGTCGAAACGAGCGTGCTACCGCTGTACCAGCCATCAAACTGATAATTTGCCGCCGGTGTCACCACAGGCGCCAGGGTGCTGAGCGCCGTGTTCTTCAGCACGGACTGGGACGCCGTGCCGGTAATGCTGCCGTTCGGCCCGCTGATAAAGCTCACCGTGCCCCAGGCATTCGGGTCCTTTTTAAAGACATGGACATACTTGAATTTATCGCCGGCAGTCAAGGTCAGCGTGTCCGTCGGCTCTATCTTTGTGCTTCCTGCCAACGGTGCGTTGCCGCCCGCATTTGCCGGGTACCAGCCGTCACTGATATAGCCGGTGTCCGGGGTCGCCGTAATGCCGTGGAGCGTAAGGAGTTCTGTCAGCGTGTAGTTCTTCGGCACTGTCCTCTGCTGAACAATGATGCCGCCGAGCGAACCGCCGCTCGTTGCTGTGTAGTACACCTTTGCAAAAGCCCCCTGAATCGGTGAATAGCGCACCACAATTTCAGCCGGATCCGTCTTCGACTTGTACTGGAAGCTTCCCGGCGCCGTTGCCGTGGGCTGCACCAGGTTTGTCGGCTGCTGGTCGAGCGCCGTCGAATCCTTCGCCATGACCGTAGCGACCCTGTAGTTCGGCACATAGGGTATGGCAACCGTCGTCAAACCGGTGGGATCGGTCGGCTTCTCATCGTCCGCCACCTGCACATTGATATCGCGAATACCGGTCGTGTCATTGTCCTCTGAACTGCGGAAGATAATACGCACGGAGTTTCGGTAGTCCGGGTTCAGCTTGTAGGTGTACTTCACCTTGACATCCTGGTTCGGCATCCACTTAAACTTCACCGGAGTCGGTGCCGTCGCATCGTCCGCCGGCAAGCTGAGACCAAAGAGCGCCTCGCTGAGACCGCGCTGGCGGACAAAGGTCTCCGCTGCGCCGCCTGTCGCGACTGCCTTCGAGAGGGTCTTGGGATCCTTACCCGCAACGATCTCCGCCTTGTGGAAGAGGTATTTCGGATGTGCCGCAGGCGTGTTGTCCTTCGGGTTTTTGGCATCCGGAAGCAGCGGCGCACTGAATTCAGTCGTACCGCGCTGCACTCCTGCTGCGTCACTCTCAGCCGCGAAAGGCTTTGCCGCACCGAGGATAGCGCCCGTGCTGTCCGATACCGTAATCGTGTTCTCAACGCCCGTTGCATCCAGATAGACATAGCTCGTCGAGAACTTGAATTTTACATTGGTATCCGGCTCATAGTCAAAAATGATCCGGACGTTCTGGTTCGGCATCTTATCGCTCAGATCGAGCGGATTCGGTATGGTGCCGGGAACCACAAAGCGCTTGTTCCCGTAGGTCGATGAGCCGTCGGCTTTCAGGCCGTACACCTCGGTCTTCACAAAATCCGCGTCCGCTGTCTTGGTCGCAACGGTTGAGCCCGTGCCGGTTACCGTAGCACCGGTAATCTTATAGCCCGGGAGTTCCACACTCGCGTAACTCACATCGTTATCGACCACGACACTATCTTCACTCTTGTCAAAAACCCAGGGTGCAGCGGAAGGCGAAAAATCGTTCGCCGGCTTTCTGCGATGCTGCGTGAACATCTTATAGCTTGCGCTTCCGACCCATTTCGCGACATAAACCGTCTTTTTTGCATAGGGAATGACGGGCTCAATGCCGTTTGCAGTGGAGCCTTCTACCGCATCCGTGGCACTGACCGGTGTAAGCTTACTCCAACCGGTAAAGTTATAACCCGTCCAGTTGGGTGCCGGAATACCGTTCTGTCCCCAGGGCAACACGGGCTTGCCACCCGGCCAAGAGCTGCTTGCCCCGGCAAAGGCTGCCATGTTCCCGGCAAAGGGGGCAATGCTGTTCAAAGGCTGGCCGGAGGTGCCGCTGATGATGTAGTAGCGCCCTGTCTGGGTGAGCGCCTGCCAGCCCGGCACGGACGAAGCAGTGACGCTCGGTCCGTTCCCTGTGTCAAAAATCAGTTCTGCGGGACTGCCGGACGGATTGCTGCCGGGCGGGCCGGAGTAGCCCGCCGTTCCGGCAGTGTTGTACTCCGAGTAATCCACCGGACCCGCCGCCTGCGCCGTGAGGAGCGGGGTCGAGAACAGGCTCAGCGCAAGGAGCGCCGAAAGGGCCTTTTTTCTCAGTCTGTTTTGTCTCATTCTGTTCTCCTATCTATCGGGGTGCCAAACGGCACCCCGACCTTCTCAACGCTGCCAAGCACCGCTCCGGTCGACATGGTAGCCGTCCGGTGTGGTCTCGCCCTCATACATGGAACCGTGCGGGCGAACCGTGTTGTTCGTCTTATAGAACCACTTCTCATTCACCGCATCGTACTCATAGGTGTAGGCCGTCGTTGTCGGTGTGAAGTAATACCACTTTCCGCCGATTTCCTGCCAACCGGTGAGCATCATGCCGGTCGCCGGATCAAGATAATACCAGTGTCTGTCAACTTCGTCAAAGTGCCAACCGGTCTGCATCTTGCCGAGCCAGCCGTCGTGCGCCGTGTTGCAGTAGTACCAGTTCCCCTGCTCGTCCTTGAACCAGCCGAAGTCCATGATACCGTGAGAGTTGAAATGATACCAGCCGTTTTTATTGACGTCGCTGTTCGCATAGTCAAGCTTTGCCCAGCGGCTCACCAGGCGGATACCGCCGTTCAGCGTGAAGATCCACTCGGAGTTCTCCGGATTGATCAGCTGCCAGTTGCCGTTGGTTCCGACCGTATAGCTCGGCTCATAGTCTGCGATGAAGGCCTCGCTTCCGATTAAGTTCGGCTTTCCGAAGGTACTGCCGACGCCCGCGCTGACGGTCTTGGTGCCGCTGCCGCCTCTGCCGCGGCCACCGCCGCCACCGCTACCGCCGCTGCTGCGACCGCCGCCGCTGCCGCCGTTTCCGCGACCGCCGCCGCCGCTGCCGCCGCCGGAGAGGCTGTTGTTCGAGATGTTGCCGTAGTGATGATAGCGCGGATCAAGCTTTGCCTCAAATACGGAAATGGTGTTTTCCAGCTCCGCAATCGCTGCCTCGAGTTCCGCAGCCGTGGGTCTCGGGTTGGTCCGCTCAAAGAGCGCAATCACTTCGTTGAGACCGATGTACTGACCCGGGACACCGTTCAAAAGGTTTGCTGTCTCACGGCGCTTCAGGAAGAAGTCATCCGCAAGGCGCTGCGCCCGCCGGATCGCATCGTCAAGGCCGTTTCTCGCATTGTCCAGCACTTCCTTGTTGTTCTTCCAGTAACCGTAGACAATGGTGCGCTTCTTAACAGGCGCTGTGTCGTCGTAAGCGACATATTTATTCTCTCGCTTACTCCAACCGAGCCAGTCATACTCAATGCCGGTCGCCGGATCGGTCACATGTGTCGCACTACCGCTCGGCGTGTCATTGAGTACTGTACCGTAGAGCGTCGTGTAATCGGAATCCGAAACTGCCTCTCCGCGTCTCACCGGGAAGCTGTAATGCGGCCACGGCGAAGCGCTCTCGCGCTCGTTCACAAAGGTGAGCTTATATGCCTTCGAGTAGACCAAGTAGTACTTAACCCCCTCGGTCGCTTGGAACTTAAAGAGACCGCCGCTCTCGTAGACATCTACCGGGGTCAGTGCCTCCGGCACAAAGCTGTTTGTCGATGCATCATAGTGTACCAGCTGGTAATCGAGGTTATTGACGTCCTCGCGGCTCAGCTGCACATAGGTATCGTACCGTGCGGAGGAAGGCGTTGCGCGCGGCACCAATCTGCCGTTTACGTAGCGCTCCACATTGGTCTGCACCTCCCAAGCTGCCGTAAATGCGCTCGGGTGATTTGCAGCATCGATGTTCGCCGTGTCGTTCTTCAGTGCATTGGAGGTGGAAGCCGGAACACTCTTCTTCGTGTAAACCACCTTGTAGCGCACATCCGCATGGTTGACCTGCATGAGCACGCGGTCGGCCGGAGTTGTCAAATCATTCTCCAATCCCGGAAGCTCGTTCGGATCCAGGGCCATCTCGCCCGGGTTACCGCCGCGAACCTCATCCTCGACCGGCGCATTGCCGTTCAGGTCGCGATCATAGTAGGCCGTCAACACAAGGTTGGTATCCGGCATCGTGAAGTTGAGCGTCGCATTTCCGAGCTGGCTGTTGATGCCCGGAATCTGTCCCGCCGTGACGCGCCAGGTCTTGAATGCCTCACCTGCGCCGTTCACCGCCGGAGCGCTGAGCACCACTGCCTCGCCCGCATGTGCCGTGGCAAAGCTTGCGGCGCCGACTGTAACACCGTTTACGCTGTCAATCAGGCTCTCGCCGTCCGTCGTCTCAATGCTGAACTTCGGAATCTCAATCTCGCCCGCCGGTGCCATGAACAGCGGGGTGCCGTCCGGAAGCTTGCTGAGCACGGTGATATCGTTTCTGCCGTGCGGTCTCGCAACCACCGTGTAGGTCTCGTGCGCACGGAGTCCGGAGAAGTGAATCGCACCGGGCGTTCCGGCCTGCCAGCCGTCCGCCGCCGTCTCGGGCGTCGTCACAACATTGCCTGCGGCATCAATCAATGCATAGTCCGCATCGCGGTCCGCCGGGTCAATCGTGAGCACCACGCTACCCTCATCATCCGGATCGTAAGTTACCTGGTAGTTCGTCTCGACCACCGGAACCAGAACTTCGGTCGGGTTCGAGATGCGCGGGTTCGGCGCTGCCGGGTTCGCCGCGATGACGTTCGCAATGTCATCGCCCGCGTTGACCGCAACATCTCCGGTTGCCTCGTAGACCTTGTAGCGCGTCCCCGGTGTCTTGTCATCAAAATAGGTTCTGCCTGTCGTGCTGCCATCCTGCACATCGACCACATTGCCGTCCATATCCGTGAGGATGTACTTGTAGCCCGGCTTGGTGTCATAAGCCGTGACCTTGCCCTTGCCGCGGTTGTCAATGCTGCCCGCCGCGTCGATGCCGTGCGCCGGAAGTCCGAAGACAAGCGGATCCTTCACGTACTTCGCGCGGTAAACACCGCCGTTCTCGAGCACGGTGCCAAGCTCCATCTTGTTGCCCGCGAGGTCATACCAAGCGTCAAAGACATAGTTTGCAATGCCGTGGAACGCAAGGTTTGCGGTCGGAAGGGCATCGCTCCAGAGCTTATCCTTCTTTAAGTGCATCGTGAGTGCCGCACCCGGGTTGATCAGGGTGTTGCCGTCGTACGGTGCGAAGGTAATGTCAATCCAGTATGCCGGATCCTCCTCAAAGCAAGCCGTGAGGGTGGTGTTTGCCGCAAACTGCTCGTTGTCGGTGACCAGATGCTCACCGCCGTCCAGAATGCCGTTGCCGTCATCGTTCACGATGAAGCCCTTGAAGCGGTAGTACGGCGCATCGTTCGCCGTGACCGTCGGCACCAGGCGCTTTGCCTTGACCGCCGCGAAGCTGTAGCCCTCGTCTGCGTTCGCGCCCTGCTTCGTGACATCCGCCTCAAAACTGCCTGCTGCAATGCCTGCGTGCACGTCCGGGGATACCTTAGCAGGATCGTTGCCGAGGGTTCCGTCGTTGCCCGGGAGATAGGTGAGCTTCACCCACTTACTCGGGTCTCTGTGGTACTCCAGCTTGAGATCCACCTCGCCGGTCGGCATGGTGAACGCATAGCTGTAAGGTACCGTCGTGTACTGGAAGCTGCCGCCGACACCTGCAGGCGTCACAGTACCGAGCGGCTCATTGTTGCTGTAGAAATAGCCGTAGATATTCGGGAGCTCTTCATTCACAGGGCTTGCGATTGCATGCGTCGCAATCTTCTGCGGAAGGAGTACCTTGAGCGCCGGATCCAGACTGCCCGTATCCTCATAATCCACAACCAGCGGAACACCGGTGCCGTTCGGCGTGCAGTACACGCGAATCTTGACATCCTGGTTCGGCATGATAGCCGTAAACAAGGTTCCGGTCAAATCCTCGTCGCGAATTGCATTGACCAAGTTGTCGACCGTCGTCGCATCGCTCGCCACATTGCCGTCAATGACCGCAAACTCCGTGGCATCATAGCCGAGCGGCGGGTTCACCGTATAGCTGATCTGTGCCTCCGGGAAGTAGCGCTGGGGCGTATCTGTCTTTAAGAGCGTACCCGGTGCCGCAACGGAGCCGCTGTAATACTCGACCACAAAGTTGGACTTATCCGATTCCGCCGTGCCGAGTACGTAGTGGAGATCCACCGCCGTATCCTGGCCGGGCATGTGGTGAATCTTATACTGCTTCGGCGTTGCCGAGAGTGCCCATTCTGCCTGCGGATCGGTTCCCGTGGTCGTGAGCGCCGGCGTAATCACACTCAGGGTCTGACTCGGATCCGGCTGATAACCGTGAATGTGCTTCACCGCAATTGCGGATGCACTGCCGATCGGGGTCGCGACCGGGTTCAGGGTCTGGAAGTTAATGCTGCCGTCCGCATTCGAGTACATTGCGACCAAGTCAAAGCTGATGCTTGTATCGTAGACCCACTGCGCGTAATAGGTTCTCTCTTCACTGCCGTAGGTGAATACTGCCTGACCGGAGGTCGGATTTACCGTCAGCACATCGACCGGGTTGGTGCCCGCCTGATCAAGCGTCCACTTGCTGACCTTATAGCCGTAGCGCGATACCACCGGCGTCATACCGGTTGCACTGCCGCTGCCGCTCATACTGAGATCCGCAGGCAAGCCGCCGTTTCCGATAAAGCGGAGTGTGCCGATGTTCTTCTTAAAGCGGTAGTAGATCTTTAAGCCGTCCTCCGGCACCTTCGCCTTGGTAATCGCCGCCGTGGTCGCATTGATCTTCGCAGCTTCGATTTTGTTCTCCGGATCCGTGATAATCGAGTCAAAAATCCACTCAACGCCGTTTGCCGTGAACTTCGGCTTCTGATAAGCACTGCCTACACCGCCTACCTGGTTATTGCCCGGCACGGTGTCTTCCGCATAGCTGAACTCTGCGCCTATGGTAAGAAGCTGCGGATTCGTGCCGCCGAAGACCGGCGCTCCGGAAATCCGGTTTCCGTCTAAGTCAACCACGACGCGCTCCACATTCTGCGCCCTCGCCTCGAGACCCACGCCGGTCGCCGGACCGCCTCCTGCGGGTTTCTCAACCCATTTCAGAACACCCGGAGAAGGCTCATCCTTCGTAAAGCGCTCTGCGTTTCCGGGTTTTCCGGTCACGTTAATTGCCTTAATTGTGGAATTGGGCGCCGGAAGCTTCTCGGTCGTGAAACCGATGGTAGAGCTCGCACGAAGGGACTCGGTCGCATCTACATAGAGCTGATCCTTCACATAAAGATTCTTTGGCTCCTGAATCGGGTTGCTCGGATCGTCGGGATTCGGTCTTTCGATGAAATTCCCGCTGATATTCACGGCACCCGCGAGCTTTAAGCTGCCGCCCTGGAACGCAACCGCGCCGCGCTCTTTCTGTACCGGCGCACCGCCCGAGGGTGTCACCGTTTCGATATAAGCCTTGTTTCCGGTAATCGTGACCGGCATGCTGCTCTCCGCTTCACTGACTGCCGTCGTAGAGACCGCGCCGCCCTTAATATCCAGCGCGCCGTTCCCGCCTCCGGTGACAGTGAGCTTTGCACCGAGATTCAGAACACCCGCATCCGCGGTGTTCTTAAGCAGGGGCTCCGTTTCGCTTCCGTTACCTTGGAAGCTCAGGTCGTCAATCGTGACCGGACGCGTGCTCTGGTCATTCTTAAAGAGTGCTGCGGTACTGCCGGCCGGGGACTGAATGACCTGCGTATCCTGACCGAAGCCGATGGAGGTGCCGCCGCGGGTGATATCCGCACTCGTGATGGTAAGGGTACCGGTACCCGCGGAGCCGATTACCATGCGCCCGCTATCCGTGACATTATAGTCCTCGATAAAAATGGTCGCATTTTTATTCTGGGAAAGCTGCAGTGCCCGCGCAAAGGTCTTGACCGGCGCATCGAAGTTTCCGTTGTTTGTGTCTGCACCGTGTGCGGAGGAAATATAGATTGCCGCCTCGGTATAGGTGTAGGCGACGCGCTTATGGATGGTCTCACCGGGATGTAGGCGGATTTTCCAAGAGTAGGAGATGGAATAATCCTTGTTATCTAATATTTTCCCGGTGATTTGTGCCAATGTCATAATTGTATGCGTTACAGTATAACCGCTAATCGGAGACAATCCTGTGATAAGAGATCTTTGGATTCGCTGATTAAAATATCCTATCCACTTGGAATCTGCTGCTGTCACACCGAGATTATCATCCTTCAGAATGACATTTACCGTAGAATTCTCTCCATGCTTTCTCGCATAGAATCCCCGGTCTGTCACAACCATATCCTTATTCAGAGAATCATTTACCTGAAAATCATAGGCCATTGAGACATAGAAGTCCTGACCGGATGCCGGAATATCTTCGCGGCCGTAGAAGTAGTAGTCCGCAATCATGTACTTGCCGTTCGCGGAAGTCTTGACCATGGACTCCACGGTGCGATGATTGGAAGCACCTCCGAAGCGCGTGGTTTCCACCGCGCCGTTTTTCGGAATCAGCGGGTTCATCGCCTGGTTTTGTCCCGCCGGCAAAGCGTTCCCGGCACTGAGTTCTGCCTTTCTCTGCCCAAGCTTTGCCATGTAAAACTGATTTCCGGCATTCGACACCAAGACAGTCGGATCATATCCTCCCGTCATCTGTACCAACAGGAAAGGATTGTTCACATTTGATACCGGCATCACCAAGTAAAGCGGTACCCCGTAGTTTCCGTATGTAATGGATTTTCTGGTATTGTCGCTGTTAATTCCCGACATATTATAGCGATTTGATTCTACAGTTTCTTCCGCAAAGTCTCCGCTCACCTGCCAGGTGGCTTCCATATTGTCCGTCGACTCAGTCGCCGGAAGTGTCTCGGGCTGCAACTCCGTCGCCGCGCGCGCGGTCAGCAGTCCCCCGCCGCCCGGGGCGAGCAGGGTAAACGCCGTTGTGAGCGAGAGCAGCTGCGCCAGGACACGCCGTCCAAGCCCCGCACGCCTCACTTTGTTCTCATGTCTCATTCCTTATGCCCCTTTCTCAATCCGCCTCAAAGACAGAAAGCTCATCCGGCACATCGCTCTGCGTGACCGTGGTCGATGCGCCCGCAATCAGGCCGCGCGCAAAGTGATTCCGCTCTTTTCTGTCGTAGTGATAGAAGCCCGGTCCCGCACTGCCGCTGTTTCTCCAGCGCGGCGCGTCCTCGTCTCCGGTGAAACCGAGGAACTGACCGTTGTAAACGAGGATATAGCCCTCACCCGTGTTCAGCACGCGTCTTCCGTTCACAATTCTGCCGTTCCGATCGACCACATAGAAACGGTACTGCGGGGAAGCCAAGGTGCCCACGTTCTGCGAGACAATGCCGTAGCCGTACTCTTCCGGCGCATCCAGGCGGAGGCCGTTGATATAGAACTTGTTGTCTCTCTTCTGAAGGATGTTGCGGTTGCCGTACGCCTTGCCGCTCGGCGCGAAGGCGAAGGTTCTCGGACCGTCGGCCAGCTCAACCGTGATTTCCTTGCCGCTCTGCATGGAACCGTCGTTGATCTCATCCGGAGAGAAGAGATAGAGATCCGCCTTCTCAATGCCGTAGAGGTCGCCGTTGATGAAGTCCGCAGCGGTCCAAGCATCCACATCGTACTGTGCGACAAACTCGCTCTTGCCCTTGAAGAGGACAAAGCCGGTCTTCATTCTGCCGATGCCGTCGAAGGCGTATTCCTTCTCGCCGACCCGGTGAATCTTGTTGCGAATCGCTCTACCCTTCGAATCGCTTCTCCACCAGGAGCACTCGAGATCTCGGTTCTGATCCTCGTCGAGGTTTGCGGACGGGTACATCCAGAACCACTTGCTCTTCATGAGGGCGCCGCCGTCGTAGCCGCTGTAGTAGCGGACACGCTCGTCACTGGTCGGATTCGAGCGAACCGCGTCCGAGATGGTCGCGACCTTGTCCCACCACTCGATCATGACGCCCTTCTCGTCGAAGCCGTAGGTTGCGCCGTCAATGTCGCGCTGGAAGGGCTGCTCGCCCGCGCGGCTTCTGTACTTCTTAGAGTCGCCGCCGAAGTAGAACCACATCTTCTCGTAGTCCTCATAACTTCTGCCGGTCACTTCACTTGTCAAATGAGAGCCCCAGTCGTAATAGAGCCAGCGGTTCGTGTAGAGCGCGCCGTCCGCATCCGCATAGTAGCGCGCCGTTGCGAAGGGGTCCTCATCCTCAATGACATTGCCCTCTTCGTCAATCCAGCCGCTCAGCATGCCGCCGTTCTCGTTGAAGGCGTAGGTTCTGCCGTCAATTTCCTTGCGGAAGCCCTTGCCCTTCGCGCGGAGGCCCTTGCCGTCCTCGCCGAAGTAATGCCAAGCGCTGTCGCCGTAGGCACCGTCCGGATCCTTCTCGCTGTCAATGAAGACCCAGGCGTTTCTCACCATGCGACCGTCCGGGTCCACATAGTAATCATCGCCGCCGAAGGAAAAAATGCGGTCCTTTAACAGCGTGCCGCTATCATCCAGATAGAACCAATCCTCCTTCGACTTCTTGAAGGCGTTGGTCACCGGCTGATCTTCCCGGTTCAAATACTGCCACTCGTCTCCCACTTTGTTCCAGCCCTCAATCGCGTACGCTGTCACATTCGGGACAAGACAAGCGACAGCCGCCGCGAGCAGTGCCGCCCGCAACCCCTGTCCTGCTTTTCCACTCATTCGCTTTTGTTCTCCTTCCAAAAGTAAACACGAACTGCCACCCTTGAATACGCTACCCGTTACTCCGTACCTTTACCTCCTTTTCCGCTAGGTAACTGCAAATTATTAAAGAAAGCTTAATGTAATTATAAGAATAACCCCCCAACTTTTCAATATCCACCTTCACTTTGCTGCAATTATAGCAAGGTTACACAAAAAACCATTCTTTTCGCTTTAATTATCGTCCTTTCTTTGTCGTTTTTGTTAAAGCGCACTTCACTGCCTCGCCTTGTTCTAGACACTTGTTTTGTATCCGTCTATTGTGAGAAAAAGAAACAGCGGTGAAGACTTTCTTCACCGCCGTTTCGGCTTTTTGAATACGCTGATTACTTTCTTGTATATTCATTGTTGTTTCGCAAATTTATGCACCTGTGGCCTCCAAAATCTCAATGGGATTTGCCTCATAGAGAAACAGCATCGCGTCATAGTGTTCGCTCGGTATGCCCTTTAAGCGATAGGTTTGATCCGGCAAAAGCCGCATCAAAAAGCTGTAGCCTTCGCCGAGCTGCATCATCCGCATGGGGCTATGCACCAAGGTGTAAACCCGGCTCTCCTCATTCGTAATCTGCGAAAAATAGAGGACATATTGCTGACCCTCTGCAAAGCGCGCCTGCGCCGCCAGCGGATCGCCGGAAACAAAGCGCTGTATGCTCCGCTTTGTTTCGCCCATCATCTTGATATTATCCTTAAGCTTCCAGACATCGGTGCCGATTGCGTAGTAGTCGTTTCCGAGGTCCTGCGAAAGGAGAACGCCCATGCTTGTGTAAATCGGATTCACCCGCTCAATGTGCCCGTCGTGCGCGGAAATCACAATCTTCCCGGAGCCGATCTCCGCTTCGATTTTCCGAATGGCCTCAACATTTTCCGCCATATTCCGGTCTCTCAGCGTGTTAAAATTCTCGGTCGAAGTCCAGGATTCCATTGCCTGGCGGACGGTCGTGAGTTCCATTTGAAAGTCCCGCGCATCCGCATCCCGCATATCCGCATCACCGGCTTTCGCGCGCAGCCCGTCCAGAAACGCAACGGCCTGCCCCGCAGTTTCCGCATTCAGCGAATAGGGGGGCGTCAGAACATTTTGAAACACCGCATCAAATTCCGCTTCGGTCGTTAACCCGTGTGCGAGACTGTACTGCTTTAAAAAGGCGTAGCCGGTCTCCGGATTCTGCATATCGAAGCCGTAAAAGCGGACCTTTTTCTCTTCCGGCGCTGTCCGGTTCCAGTCCTGTATCCAGCCGAGCAGTGCCGCCATCTCTTTGGTGTGATAAATCGGGAACGAGAACTTCTGTACCAGCTCTTCCGGCTTTCCCTCGCCGCTCTGCAAATAGCGGTTGATGTCGGCACACTCGCTGTAGTCCGCTTCGAGCGCAAAGGCCGTATAGCCCTGTTTCTCGACCATCTCTCGCAAGACAGAGAGTTTCAGCTCCTGAAATTCACGGCTGCCGTGCACCCCTTCCCCGATGGCCAGGACGGACACTTTGTCCGGGATATGATCCGCGGATAGGGACTGCATCTCTGCCCTGAGTTCCGGAATTTCCCGGTGCGCCTGTACCTCCTCTATTTTCTGTTTTCCGAAGCGGAACAGCACAATTCCGAGCACGAGCAGAATGAGCCCTAAGAGCAGTCGAACGCAGAACTTCAGCATTTTTTTCAGTAGATTCAGCATGATACCATTCCTCCTTAGAACGACAATTCCTTCTTCCGAAAGCCCGGCAGGGCAAGGATCAGCGGAAGCAGCATATACACACCGATTGCGAGCACAAGAATTCCGACAAACGGCTTTCCGGTCAGTATATCAGCCTGCACGCTGCGAAGCATCGAAGTGTAAAGAAAGGGTTGAAGACGTCCCACATTATTTTTAAGCGGTCCCGTCAAGAAAATCATTGTAATCAGAATATACAATGCGTTCGATGAGAGCAGCGCAAAGGCAATCACGCCCTGCAAACTGTTCTGCGTGAGGAAGCAAAGCGTCGCCGCAAGCTGCATAAAGCCGAGCGTCCGAAGAAATACCTGTGCGATGGTGAGGGCGACCGCCTGCGCCTCCGCGCCTGTGTAGAACAGATTTCGTATGCCCGGCAGCAGAAAGCAGAGCGCCGCGGTCGGCAAGAGCGTGAAGAGCAGAAGCAGCGCGCATTCTCCGAATTTTGCGAGGACGATACCTTCTCGCGAGACGCCCGCGCCGATTGCTACCTGCATTGCCCGGCACTTAAAATCGTCCGCATAAACAGAGACAAAGAGCAGCGTCCCGATGACCAGCGGGAAAAAGTCGAGCGCGAACTCGGCCGCCCGTCGCATATCGTCCGAAACCGTACCCTTGCCGCCGTAAAACAGAAGCAGCAGCGCAAGACAAAGTTCAAAACCCGGAAATCCGAAGAGGACGCTTCGCTTTTTCAAAACACGCGAGATATCCGCAAACATATAGTTATGCATCTTTTCTGCCTCCCGTCAGCGAAAAATAATAGTCCTCAAGGCTCTGCCCTTTTTCTTCCCGCCCACAGATTCGAATGCCCGCTGCCTGTAACACCCGCTTGGCCCGCTCGCAATCCGAAACCCGCAAGGTCACGCAATCGGCTACCTTAGACTGTAGCTCTGTCCTCGCTATCTCGCGCACCAGGGTGCCGTTCTCCAGAATGCCGAAGCGGTCCGCCGTGTGCTCGAGCTCCCCCAAAATATGGGAAGAAAGCAAAATGGTGCTTCCCTCTTCCGCAGCCAGCTTTCGGAACAGCGCGCGCATCTCGGCAATGCCCTCCGGATCGAGACCGTTTACCGGCTCGTCAAGCAGAAGAATCTCCGGTTTTCCGAGCATCGCATTCGCAATTCCGAGGCGCTGTCGCATGCCGAGTGAAAAGGCGCCGAACTTGGACTTGACGCCCGAAAGTCCTACAAGCTCTAACACCCGCCCGATTTCCGCCCTGTCCCGTATCCCCTTGACGCCGCAGTAAAAGCGAAGATTCTCCTCCGCACTCAGATAGTCAAAAAAATTGCCGCCGATAAAGAAGCCTATCTTTCTCCTTGCCTTACGAAGCCCTGCCTGCGTCGCTTCACCGTCAATCGAGACACGCCCGCTCTGTATCTCCGTGAGCCCCAGAACTGTCTTAAACAGGGTTGTTTTTCCGGCTCCGTTTTTGCCGATCAGACCGTAAATTTCTCCCTGTCTTACCGTTAGATTCAAACCGTTCAGCACAAGCTTTTGCCGTAGCGCTTGCTGAGCTCCTTCAGTTCAATCCGATTCATGCTTTGCCTCTCTTCTGTCATCTCTTAGTTGTTCGCGCGGTGGGCTAGCCAAAAGTCCGCTGCGGACGCCGAGCGTCCGGATTGTCTTCTCGCCTTCAACAATAGTGGACTATCGCAATAATACACTACTCCTCTATGCATTGCAAGCACATTTGTCGCTGCGACGCTCCGGCTGCCTTATCGCTCCCGAAGAAACGAATTCCCTTCGGAAGATGAGAACAGAGAACGAATCTTCGCAAAAAAAAGAGAGAGCGCTCTCGCGCTCTCTCCTGTTCCATCTCAGTTGTATCGCTTGCCGCAGCTTATTTAGCCCTCGTGTGGGATAAGCTTACTGAACAGCCGTTACGTTGACTGCCTGCGGTCCTCTGTTGCCGTCTGCAACTTCAAACGTGACCTTCTGGCCGTCCTCAAGGGTCTTGTAGCCCTCAGAGTTGATGCCGGAGAAGTGAACGAAGATCTCGCTCTTATCAGCATCGTCCGTGATGAAACCATAACCCTTCGTTGCGTTGAACCACTTAACTGTTCCGTTGTGCATTTTCTGCCTCCATGAAATAAAAAATAATCCGTAATCCCCCGGGGCAACAAAGCGCGCCACAACTCGACCATGGATGGAACTGCATGATCTCCGCCGTCGCGCGTATCCGTGTCCACTCAAATCACAATGTAACTATAGCAAACATTATGATGCGTGTCAATGCACTTTTTGGCTTTTTCTGTATTGTTTTCACATTTTTCCGGCGGCCGTTTGTTAAAAATTGTACAATTTCACGGACAATAGTCTGTCAAATCACCGCCGCACAGCAACAACTCAACCGCAAGCTGGTCGCTTAAACGCCCGGATTTGTAGGCGCTTTCCAAATTTGCCGCGCGCCGCTCGGCCGCAACGAGACCGCCGAGGGACTGCTGCCGCCCCATTTGCAGCAGTTTCCGCACCAGCCACTGCGGCTGTGCGCTGAGCTCCGCAATCTCCTTTTCCCGCTTGCCTTCCGCCGCAAAGGCTTTGACAAGACGCAATTGGCGGTATTGCCGACTCAACATAGAGAGAATGCGCCCGGGTGGCTCTTTGAGCGACAAGAGGTCGCTGTAAAGTGCAAGTGCCTGCGCGGTCTTCCGTTCACAGCTCGCCGCAATCATATCGAAGATGCGGTTTTCCACCGAGACCGAAGCAATTGCCGTGACATCCTCCCGCGTGACCACTTCCCGTTCGCCGAGATAGGCAATCAGCTTCTCGAGCTCTCCGCTGAGCGCTTCCATGTCTCCGCCGACCTGGGATAAAAAGCGCTCCAAAACCGACTCCTGAATTTTCTTGCCGCTCCGCAGCAGATAGCGCGCGGCCCAGAGCTTTAAATCCCGCTCGGAGGGATGTTCGCATTCGACCACCGCTCCGTGCTTTTGAAGCGCCTTATAAAGCCTGCCGCGCTTATCCACCGCGCGCTCGGAGAAGACCAGGAGCGTGCTCTCGGGCAAAGCCGGGATATAATCCGCGAGCTTATCCGCACTCCTTTGAAAGAGTCCGCTCTCCTCGACAAAGACGAGACGCCGCTCCGCAAAGAAGGGCAGGGTATCCGCCGCAGCAATGATGTTGTCTTCGCTCGCCGCCTCTTCCTGAAGCAGGCTCGCATTCATACCGTCTGTCCTGAACCGAGAAAAAAAACGGGCCTTATAATTCCTGCGGAGATAGCTTTCCTCTCCGCAAAGAAGATAGGCCCGCGAGAGCGCACCGCTTTTCAGTGCGCTCTCAAGTTCTGCTGTACTCACTTTTTCTTATGGAAGGAACCGTAGCTGTGTCCCGCCTGCATCGTAACACCGCGTGCCGCAGCCATTTCACTCACGGTGACCAGCTGATAGCCGCGCTTCGTGAGCTCCGGAATTAAGCGCTCCGCAGCCGCCGCACTCTGCGCATAGATGCTGTGCATGAGGATGATGTCGCCGTCCTTCACCTGGCTCAGAACAACATTGACCGTGTTATCCGCATTCTTTGTCTTCCAGTCCAGGGTATCGATATCCCAGAGGGTCGCCGAATAGCCCATTGCCGCAAGCGTGGGACGCGCCTGACCGCCGAGCGAACCGTAGGGCGGGCGTACCAGCGTCGCAGTCTGGCCGGTTGCCTCCTTGATGGCGCGATTGGTCTTCTCAATGGATTCTCTCACCGCAGCGCCGCTGAGCTTTGCGAGGTTCTCGTGCGCCCAACTGTGGTTGCCGAGTTCCATGCCGTCCTGTGCCATGCGCTGCACGGTCTTCTGATAGCGCGGAACCAAGTTTCCGACCATGAAGAAGGTTGCGCGGCCGCCGTTTGCCTCAAGTGCCGAGAGTATCTGTGCATCGTACTTGCTCGGTCCGTCGTCAAAGGTCAGAGCGATCATGGGGCGGTTCGGGTCCACCTGCCGCACCGTTGCCGGTGCCACTTCCGCGGGCGTCTCACCCTTCTTGACCACCGCAATGCGCACGCCGTCAATGTGGGTTCCCACGCCGACCTTGCCCGCGTCCTGACCGTTCGTAACCCAGTCGAGCCACTGGCCGTTCACCTGTGCCTTGGTGTATACATCGTAGGAAGACGCAAGTTCTCCGTTCAGCCAGACGCGCACCCCCTCGAGCGGAGCTGTTCCGCCCTCCACGCCTGCAACCGCACCGTTTTCCTTGACGCCGGTCCAACCGCTGCCGCTCACATTGACCTGGTACTTAATGGTCCCCGACATTCCGGACGGCTGCTCTCTGAGCGCCGCGCGAAATGCCGTCGGGTAGGTCCCCGTGCGGCTCAGGTAGTGATTGTCCTCGGTCCAACCGGTCCAACCCTGTCCCTTGTACTCCATCTCATAGGCGAGGACAACCTTGCCTTCTTCCGCGTGAACCGGTGCGGTGAGATCTCCCGAAACATTGCTCATACCAAGCGCCATTGCAAACGAAAGTGCCACTGCAGCAATGCGCCGAAAAATAGTCTGTCTTATCATAGCTTTCTCTTCTGCCTCCTCTTCTTAAATATTTCCCCCGTTTTGCCTGAGAAGCACAAAATGCCACGCAACGAAACGCAAGTCTTCGCGCATGGTAAGCTCCATTATAACACGTTTCTCTTCCATAACCACCCCTAAAGCGCAAAAGTTTCGACGGAATGCGCTCTTGCCCGCCTCCCCGGTAAATGTTAGAATGAGAAAAAATACAGACCAGCTATATTTGGAAAGGAGTCCTATGGCCAACGAGGAGCAGAGAAATCCGAATCCGGGTGAAGAAAAGAAACCGGGCAATGTGGTTCTCTTCTATATTATCCCCTTTCTCCTCATCAATCTCCTGATCTTTTTCTTGGTGACCCTGCGTCCCAAGTTTAAGCTTCATATTGAGGAGTCTTCCGATTTTCGCACGGCGGAAATCCAAGTGGAGATGCACCCGCGCCTGCCGCTCGCCGCATTTGAGGTCAAGTTGGATGATGCACCGCTGAATCTCGAGAATCTCGGCGGGGGCCACTATAAGGCCTCGGTCGATAAAAACGGAACTCTGGAAGTCACGGTTCGCTACATCAACGGCATGCACCGCACCCAGTACGAGCACATAGGCTCCGTGGATGACCAGCCGCCGCTGATTTCGGGTGATGAGCTCGACGGCAATATGTTAACCGTAAGCTTTGACGATCCGCAGTCCGGCATTAACTACGACTCCATCTATGCCATGGATGCCGATGAGGAGCGTGTTCTTCCGAGCAGCATCGATGAGAGCGAGAACAAAGCCGTGTTCCAGGTTTTGACCTCTCGCCTGGAAGTCCATGTGTCCGATAAGCTGGGCCACGAGGCGGTCGCGAACTTCACCGAGCTCGATGCGATGGGGAACGGCGGCGACAACAGCCACGAGTACCACACCTACGGCACGGATGATAAGACCAAGGAAACCACTGCCGAGGAAGAGAGTTCCGCAGAAAAGAACAGCGGTAAAAGCGGTAAAACGCAGAAAAAGACGAGCAGCGCGTCAACAACCGCTGCCGCAAGTTCCAAGGCAAAAGAGACTTCCGCTGCCGCTAAGACCACAGCCGCAAGCTCTAAGGCAAAGGAGACCTCGGCTGCCGCTAAGACCACGGCAGCAAGTTCCAAGGCAAAGGAGACTTCCGCTGCCGCTAAGACCACGGCGGCAAGCTCCAAGGCAAAGGAGACTTCCGCTACCGCCAAGACCACGGCAGCAAGTTCCAAAGCAAAGGAGACTTCCGCTGCCGCCAAGACCACGGCAGCAAGCTCCAAGGCAAAGGAGACTTCCGCTGCAAAGACGAGCAGCAAGGCGAACGCAGTGAATAACAGCGGTGCACCCGCGCCCGGCGAGACCATTTCCGGCGGAAAAAGCGGGCCCTCCGCAACGCGCGAGAGCAAAAAGAGCGGATCTACCGCAGCCATTCAGACGGTAGAACCTCTGAATCCTTGAGTAACCTCGGTTTTCAACAGAAAAAAGCTCGAATCCGAACGGATTCGAGCTTTTTTTGATTTCCGCTTTGCAAGCACGGGAAAGCAAAATTCAGAAAATTCCCTGCCACAGATTGCCGAGCGCGCTCAGCAAGAGGTTATTCCGGTAGAGGAAATACACCCAGGGACTTCCTTCAACCTGCCCCAGTATGCCGCTGCCGATCGGCGTATACTGAAAAAGATTCAGGATGAGGAAGCCGAGCCAGAGGAAAAAGAGTCCCTCCGCCAAGCCGAGTGCGGCTCCCGCGATTTGATTCATGCCGTGAATCACGGGAAGCGAGGTAAATAAATTCAAAAACCGGAATACACAGTAAAGCAACATGCGAAACAGGAGGAAGAGCAGGGTGAAGCCGAGGTAATTGAGGAGCGTTCTCCCCAAAAAATCCGCGGCATACTGCTGAAACCCCGTCGCGCCGACCGCCTGCCAGGCTTCCGAGGTGTTGTTTTCGCGGAGGCCCTGCTTAAAATTATCCGGTATGGGCAGATTTTCAATGACGCGATCCTGCCCCGCGCTGTCTGCGGTCTGGCGATCCGTCACCGTATCCAAGCCTATTTTTTCGGTAATGTACTGCTCTGCAGCCGCCTGCATCCCCGTGTTTTTTGCCAAAAAGCTCGCCGTGCTCGGGAGCGCAACCCGAGCAAACAGCGTCGTCAGAATCAAGGCAAGGGCACTCACCGTGAGACGCAGAAAGCCTCTCCGGTGACCGTCCAGGGTCATTCCGAGCAAAAACAGAGCGATTAAGAGCGTGAACCAATTCCGGTCGAGCCAGGCTGTGACTTGTACCGCCATCAGCCTAAGAAATCCTCTTCTTTCAGGATTAAGAGACCGTCCTTATTATAGCGCTTCGAGAAGAGTCCGCTGAGCCTTCTTCCGAGCGGCGGTCTCTCCGCGTGATCTGCCGCCTCTTCGATTAAAATTTCCGCATTCTTTCGCGTGAGGCTCACACCGTCTTCCTGTAACAATTCAATTCTCTCATAGAGCGCATTCATGCTCTTTCCGGTCATGACGCAGTCTATGTTCCGCGCATATGCGGCGGCGTAATTCGCGAAGGCATCCTTCGTCAGGAGTTCATTCTCCTTGGCCCGCCGTCTCTCGGCATCGAGTTTCGCCCTGTCCTCGGCACGCGGCACCGCCCGCTGCGCGGGACGCTGCACCCCTGCTTCCGCGCGCGCCGCCGGAACTGTCTCCGGCTCGCGGACAATGATTTCTTCCGCCACGCGGTTCAAAAGTTCTTCCGCGCGCCGTGCCTCTTCTTCCTTTCGCCGCGCTTCCTCTTCTCTTTCGGCCGCAGCTTTCGCTTCCGCCGCTGCTTTTGCTTCCGCCGCAACGGCCGCGGCTTCCGCAGCCTTCCGCGCGTTCTCGGCGGCTTCGCGCTCGGCGAGGCGTCTTGCCTCTTCCTCCGCGCGCCGCGCCTCTTCTTCCTTGCGCCGCGCTTCTTTTGCTTCGAGGGCGGTCTTAACCGCCTCTTCCCGGAGTCGCGCCTCCGCCTCACGGAACTTTGCCTCCGCGGCAAAGTAAGCCTTTACATCCTCCCGCTTATCCGCGGTGTGGAAAACCGTCTCGACCTCCGGATGCGAAGCGCGAAGTCTGGTGAGCTGCAACGGGTTGTCAATGAGAAGGACGGTGCGCATACCGCCGTCGGCCGCAATGAGCTGAATCAGCTCGCTGAGGCTCACATCGCTTAAATCGCCTGCCTCCTCAATGATAAGGTCCCGCCCCGCAGTCTTCTCCGCCGAATTTCGAACACCGTAGACATTGAGGCGCTCTGCCTTTACCTTGGCCGCCGGACGCTTAAAGCCGGTCACGGCCTGCGCCTCCTTGAGGCGCTCCACCGCAGACTGTAAGCCCTCCTCGGGCGTTCTGCCTTCGATCAGCGCATTGAAGGAGCCCGGCGTGCGCAGCAGTTTGGGCTGCTTCGGCACTTCCCGTCTCAGCTCCGCGCTCTCTTCGGAAGCCTCGCTCTCTGACGCTTCCGCGGACTGCTGCTCCGCAGCGGAGATTTCTGCCGCGGGCTGCTGATTCGCAGCGACCGCTTCTTCCGCAGGTTGTTTATTCGCAGCAACCGCTTCTTCCGCAGCCTGTTTCGTCGCGGCGGTCGTCTCTTCCGCGGGACGCTGTTCCGCAACATCCGCGGTTTCCGCGGACTTTGCTTCGCTCGCTTTTTCTTCCGTTCCCGCAGCTCTCACAGCCTCTGCCGCTTCCGCCTTCGGCGCTTCCTGCGCTTCCGCAGCGACTGCGGGCTTTGCTGCCGCAGCTTCCGGGCTTTCCTTGGCCGTCTCTTCGAGCTCAGGCTTTTTTGCCGCCTCGATTACACTCTTTTTAATCTGTTCGGCTTCTTTGTCCTGCTCAATCCGACGCAGTGCCGCCTCTTCGCGTGCGAGCTGCTCTCTTCTCTCCTGTGCCGGGAGCTTCGGCAACACCTTGGTCTCGTCGAGTTTTGCCTCGCGCTGCCGGATGGCCTCCTCGGTCTCGGCCGCGCGTGCTTCGGCGCGCAGCTTTGCGGCCTCGCTCTCTTCCTCATAGCGCAGGCGATCCACCATGAGCTGTTCCGTTCCCGGGAACTCGGAGGACTCGTTGCGCTCTCCGCTCGAGACCACATAGTCTCTCGAGAGACGGGCGCTCTCCTCACGATAACGCTGCTCCACGCTGCGCGCATCCTCCTCTGCGGACGGAAGCGCACTCTCCCGAAGCTCTGTCGCTGTCTCGCGCAACGGTTCTTGCACGGTCTCGGTACTTACCGACGTTGTTGCGACTTTTGCTCTTACACCGTTCCGCTTCTCCTCTTCCAAACGACGGAGGTGCGCATCGATCTCCGCATCGATATCGTTCTGCGCGGGTGCTTCCTGCGGCTTGGCCGCTTCGGTCCAGGAGGGGATTCCCGTCGAAGCCGCAGCCGGCGTCTGAAACGTGGGAACATTGCGATAGCGCTCTTCGCTCGGCGCAGCCTGCTGAAGCGGCGCCGGATCATAACTCTCTTCCGGCTGCACAAAAGCCGCAGGCTGTGTAAACGCTGCGGGCTGCGCAAACGCTGTCGGCTGCGTCACATACTGTTCCGCAAGTGCGGGCGCCGGTTCCATCCCGTACGGCTCTGCCGCGGTCTGATACGGCATCTGCGTACCGTACTCTGTCGCCATCATGGGTTGCTGCGCATAGGGTGTCGTGAGCGGTGCCGGTTCGCGCACCGCATTCTGACGCGGCGCGGTGGGCTGATAGTAAATTTCGCCCTGCAGAATGCTCTGCTGATACTCGTTGAGCGGCTCCCCTTCTCCCTCGGCCTTTAGGCGCAGGGCTTTTTGCACCCACTCGCCGGTGCCGAAAAGTATGGTAATGCGGTCGCAGAGGTCCAGGCAGGCTTCCCGCATGCCGGCTCTGTGGTAGAGTTCCGCGAGTTCGTACATCCACTCATCGGAGAGTTCCTCGTTCACATACTCCTCAAGCGGCGGCATGAGCTGCTGCGGCTGCGCGCCCTTCGCTTTGAGGATCAGATAGCGAAGCAGCTTTTGGCGCGTATCCTGCGGCGCAAGTCTCTGAAACTCCTCAAAGCACTCCTCCGCCTCATCAATGCTGTTCACCTTCAGGGCCAGCTGCGTCAGCTTAAAGAGCAGCCCCCTTCCCATCGGGGTGCGCTCGACCGCCAGAAGCAGAATATCCTTTGCCTCCGCATACATCCCGACCTTTTCATATATCTCGGAGACCTGCGTCAGGAGACTTACATTTGACACGCGCCTCCAGTCAATTTTGTCGGCGATTTTCACCGCCGTCTGATAGTCGCCAAGCCCCGCCTGCTTTCGCATCTGCTCTACTTTTACGTTCAGTTCGTGCTTGTCCATCCGCTTCCTTTCCGCCTCTCTATAGCTCCGTTCTTCCTTCCAAGGCACGCAAGAGCGTGACCTCATCGATATATTCCAAATCGCCGCCCACCGGCACGCCGCTCGCAATTCTGGAGACCTTAATGCCCGTCGGCTTGACCAACTTCGCAATGTACATCGCAGTGGTTTCGCCCTCCAGACTCGGATTGGTCGCGATGATGACCTCTTCCACATCGCCCTCCAGGCGGCGCATCAGCTCTTTCAGCTTGATGTCCGAGGGCCCGATGCCGAGCATCGGGGAAATGGCACCGTGCAACACATGGTAGACGCCTTCGTATTTTCCTGTTTTCTCATAGGCGGCGAGATCTCTCGTGTTCTCTACCACCATAATCTGTCTGTGATTGCGCTTGGTACTCTTACAGATGGGGCACAGATCCTCATCCGTCAGCGTAAAACATTCCTTGCAATAGCGCACATTCTGCCGCGCGCTTCGGATGGCGTCGGTCAGAGACTCGACGCGCTCCGTCGGCATGTTGATGATATGAAACGCAAGGCGCTGCGCGGACTTTCTTCCGACTCCCGGCAGCGCGGACAGCTCTTCCATGAGCCTTGTGATTTGTTTGCCGTAGTAGTCCATTGAAAACCTGTTTAGAAGGAAAGGCCGCCGGTCAGCTTGCCCATCATCTGCTGGTTTTCGGTCTCAGCCATGCGAAGCGCCTCATTGACCGCCGCCTTGATGAGATCCTCAAGCATCTCGACATCGTCCGGATCCACCGCATCCTTGTCCAGCGTAATCTTGCTGACTTCTCTGCCGCCGACCACCGTGACGCGCACCGCGCCGCCGCCGGCCGTCGCCTCGAATTCCTTGCTCTCGAAGGCCTTTGCCTGCTCCTCCATCTGCTTCTGCATCTTCTGGAGTTGCTTCATCATGTTATTTGCGTTGCCGGGCATACCGTTAAATCTTGCCATCTCTCTTCTCCTCTTCTCTCAGGTTTTGCGCCGCAGCGCTTAGTTTTCCCGCTCAATCGGGAAGTGAATTTGTTCCCGTAACTCTTCATCCGTGATGCGATAACTCCGCGCCGCCGTTCCGCCGCGCACATACTTGGTGCCGAGTGAAAACGTCCGCCCGTAGCGTGCGGTCAGGCAGTCTTCCAAGGCCTTGAGCCCGCCGCTCTGAAAGCTCTTTTCGGTGATTTCATCCGGACAGCAGAGGGTCAGCTTTCCGCCCTCCTCCGCCACGAGTTCACAGCGGTGCAACATGGGCCCGTAAATGCCGCCGAGGCTCTCTGCGATGCTGCCGAGCTCTCCGCGGATTTTCATAAAGTCCTCATAGGCCGCGCGCGGCAGGGCAACTTCCTCGGCGGCTGTCTCCGCCGCTTCCGGCACTTCGGCCTGCGGCTCGGCTTCCGCCGTCACCGCGACCGTCTGCACCACACCCCGTTTCCCGAGTTCCTGTATCCGCTTCTCCAGACGCGCAATGCGGCTGAGAAGCGCATCGCCGTCCGTATCCATCTCCGGCTCCGAGAGCCGAATCAGCGAGAGTTCCGTGAGCGTTCGCTTATCCGAGGCATAGCGCAGCTGCTGGGCGAGTTCCGATTGCACGCGAATCGCACGAAGCAGCGCCGCCTTGTTCGCCTGTTCGGCATCCGCCCGGAGCTGCTTGAGGCGCTCTCCGGCGCAGTCCACCAAGCCGTCCGCGCGCCGCGGTCTTTAAGACCAGCAGGTTTCTGAGATACCAGAGGAAGTCCGCATTGAACTGTCCGAGCTCACGCCCTTCCAAAAAGGCGCGGTTCAGAATTTCAAGCGCCTCCCCCGCCCGGCCGCGAAGCAGTGCGCGAAACAGCCCGGAAAAGACCGAGACATCCACGGCGCCGAGTATATTCAGCACCGCCTCGTAGCGTATCTCTCCGTCCGGACAAAAGGCCACGCACTCATCGAGCAGACTCAGGGCGTCTCGCATGGCACCGTCCGCCTGGGTCGCAATGTAACGCAGGGCTTCCGCTTCCGCCTGTATCCCTTCGGCCGTCGCAAGTTCCCGCAAGCGCTCCGCAATGGTATCCGCCGTGATGCGGCGAAAATCGTAGCGCTGGCAGCGGGACAGGACGGTGACCGGTATTTTACTCTGCTCCGTCGTCGCCAGAATGAAAATCACGTAGGGCGGCGGTTCTTCCAAGGTCTTTAAGAGCGCGTTGAAAGCGCCGCTCGAGAGCATGTGCACCTCGTCGATGATAAAGACCCGGTATTTTCCGGCGGTCGGCGGGTACTGCACCTGCTCCTTGATATCTCGGATGTTGTCGACGCCGTTATTCGATGCCGCATCGATCTCCTGCACGTTCATGGAGCTCTCCGAGAGTATAGCCCGGCAGGATGCGCAGACACCGCAGGGGTTGCCCCGCTCCGGCTGCTCGCAGTTCACGGCGCGCGCCATAATCTTTGCGACACTCGTCTTACCCGTGCCCCTGGTCCCGCAGAAGAGATAGGCGTGTCCCACACGCCCGCTCTCAACCTGGTTGCGGAGTGCCGTGCAGACGGCATCCTGCCCCTTTACCTCATCGAAGTTTTGGGGTCTCCACTTGCGATAGAGTGCGACATACGCCATCTCAGCGGTCTCCGAACGAGAGGCCCAGGAGCCGCGCCTCTTCGACAATCGAAGAATTCGGATCCACAACCTTTAACTTGCCGGCCGACTCCTCGAGCGGAATGCTCGTAATTTCATTGTTCCGAATCACGACCATCTGCCCGAACTTGCCGTCGTAAATCAGCTTTGCCGCGCGCGCGCCGAGACGCGTGGACAGCACGCGGTCATAGGGGTTCGGCGCGCCGCCGCGCTGGGTGTGTCCCGGCACGGTCACGCGCACTTCCTGGCCGGTGAGCGCCTCGATTTCCGCGCCGATCTCATAGGCAACCGAGGGATAGCGCCGCGCCGCAAGCTTGGTCTTTCTCTCCTTCTTGCTGAGGGCCGCGGTCTCCTTCGAGATTGCACCCTCCGCGACCACGATAATCGAGAAACGGCTGCCCGCTTTCTGTCTCTTCTGAAGCGCCTCGATGACGGCGTGAATGTCGTAGGGAATTTCCGGAATCAGGATGATATCCGCGCCGCCCGCGATGCCCGCGTAGAGCGTGAGCCAACCCACCTTGTGTCCCATGACCTCGACAATAAAGACTCTGCCGTGCGATGCCGCCGTGGTGTGAATGCAGTCAATCGCATTGGACGCGATTTCAATGGCACTCTGAAAACCGAAGGTCTCATCCGTGCCGTAGAGATCGTTGTCTATGGTCTTCGGCAGGGAGACAATGTTGAGTCCCTCCTCGCGCAGCAGGTTTGCCGTCTTCTGGCTTCCGTTTCCGCCGAGCACACAGAGGCAGTCAAGCCCCAGCTTCCGGTAGGTCGCCTTCATGAGTTCCACCTTATTGTTTCCGTTTTCATCCGGCACGGTCATCTGCTTGAACGGCTGCCGGCTGGTGCCGAGCAGGGTGCCGCCCCGCGTGAGTATGCCCGAAAAATCATTCTTTAACAACAGACGGTAGTCCTCATACATGAGGCCGCGGTAACCGTCCCGAAAGCCGACAATGTCCACGCTCTCGTACAGATTGTAAAGCGCCTTCGCAATGCCGCGCATGGTCGCATTCAACGCCTGGCAATCGCCGCCGCTGGTCAGCATACCGACGCGAATTCTGCCGCCCTTTTTCTCTGTTTTTGCCTTCTCCGACTTCTCTCTCTCTAACTTTTCTTTTTCTGCCATATCCGACTCCTCTTACCGCTTGCGTATGCACCTCAAAACGCCGCATACTTGTCAAAAGTATACGACAGATTCGGCCATATCACAAGAAAGCCAAAAACAAAAAAAGACGGCTCTGCCGTCTCTCTCTGTCAAGTCAAAAACAAGCCGCACATCCCGCTTTGAACGGGAGCCATGAACGTTACCGCGGCAGCCAGCTCGGCGACGGCGATCCCGCATCGCCCGTACGCATTTGCTTAGTGCTGCTGCATTCCTGCCCTGACACGGTTCACAAAGGTACGCCGCGCAGGGGCCCTCGCGTCTACGCCGCTTATCGCGGGCTGCTTCACAGCTCTGCACGCCCGAGGCGGGATATCACCCCTGCTATGGCGGACTGCAGGTGCAGGGAACCGCCGTCTCCCCGGCTGTGCGGACTTTCAGTATACGAGAGCCACCTGCGCTTTGTCAAGCGGACAGCGCCCGCTTCCGCGCTTCAAAAGTACTCGGTCTCGCGGCAAATCACGGCCTGATAGAGTAAGAAAACCATGAAGAAGAACTCCCCGTTCAAAAGTTCCGCATAGGCGTAGGGCGGCTCCGCCCCCTGTAACACCACCTCTTTTCCGAGCACGCAGAACAGCGCAATCAGCGCGAGTTTCAGCGTGAGCGAAGGTCTTCTCTCTTTCTGCCCGAGCCGGAACATGGCATAAAGGCTCATGAGCAACAAAATCCCGTTCAACAGGAAGTTATGCGTCGCAAAACTGCGCGCACTGCCGCTCACATACTGGACAGCACACTCAAGTAGCAGAAGAAGCTGATAGAAGCTCGCATAGCCGACAAAGATACGCTGAAAATACCGCTCCGCCCGCTCCATGAGACCTCTCCTTTACCGTATAACACACTTTTCTCCCGCATTAAGTATAGTATAGTTCTTGGAGTTTTGCAATCTCATTCGCGGTGTTTTGTAGTTTTAGGCTGATATTGTCTGGGAATTCAGTCTTCTTGTTCCGTTTTTCCCGCTTCATTCGCGCTCTCTGTCTGTGCGACGCGTTTTTTCTCCCGCAATGTGCGAAAGAAATCCCGCATGAGATCCGCACACGTTTCACCGAGGAGACCGGCTTCCACAGCGGCTTGATGATTAAAGCGCGGCTCGTTAAGCAGATTCAGCACCGACCCTGCGCAGCCTGCCTTGGGATTCGAGGCCCCGTAGACCACCCGCGGAATACGCGCCTGCACAATGGCCCCCGCGCACATGGGACAGGGTTCCAGCGTCACATAGAGCGTGCAGTCCTCAAGCCGCCAGTCTCCCGCCTTTTTGCAGGCCTTTCGTATGGCAAAGAGCTCCGCGTGCGCAAGCGTCTGCTTATCCGTCATACGACGGTTATAGCCCCGCGCGATGATTTTTCCCTCGCGCGCAATCACACAGCCGATCGGCGTCTCGCCGAGTGCCTCCGCTTTTCCGGCCTCCCGAATTGCGGCCCGCATCAACTGTTCATCCGTCATTTCGCTTCCTGCTCTCCTTATGTTATACTAGATGAAACGCGGCTCAAAACCCGCGTTGCAACCGGAAGGTTTATTTTAACACAGCGAGGAAAGCATATGCAGAGAATTCTGGTTTGTGACGATGACCACGAAATCGTCGAGGCAATCAGCATCTACCTCACCGGCGAGGGCTTTAAAGTTCTTCCCGCCTACGACGGCGCGGAGGCGCTGGAAATTATGGAGGAGACGCCGGTCGATCTCCTGATTGTCGATGTCATGATGCCCGGACTGGACGGCATCCGGACCACCAGACAGGTCCGAGAGAAGAGCTCCATCCCGATTATCATTCTCTCGGCCAAATCCGAAGACAATGATAAGATTTTGGGCCTGAACATCGGTGCGGACGACTATCTCACCAAGCCCTTCAATCCCTTGGAACTCGTGGCGCGCGTCAAGAGCCAGCTCCGCCGCTATACGGAGCTCGGCAACGTGGACAGCCGCGACAATCAGCACCTCTACTCGGTCGGAGATCTGGTGATCAACGATGAGACCAAGGAAGTTCAGGTCGGCGGCAATGCCGTCAAACTCACGCCGATTGAGTACAACATCCTCCTGCTGCTCGTCAAGAACGCGGGCAAGGTGTTCTCGATCGATGAGATCTACGAGAAAATTTGGAACGAGGAGGCCATCGGCGCGGATAACACCGTTGCCGTCCACATCCGCCACATTCGCGAAAAGATTGAAATCAATCCGAAGGAGCCGCGCTACTTAAAGGTTGTCTGGGGCGTCGGCTATAAGGTGGAAAAGAAGCCATGAAATCGGACGCCCAGGCAGAAAAAGTTATGTTCTACAAAAAGGCGGTTCTGCTGCTTGTGCATCTTCTGGCGCTTCTCGCCTTCCTGTCCGGCATCTGCCTGCTCTACGGGAGCGCAGCCTTTCGCGAGGGGCTTAGTTGGGTGAATCCCGCGCACTACGAGGACTCGCCCGCCTTTGAGGCCCTGCTCCGCGATCGGGTACAGCAACTGCTCGGCTATGTCCGCTACCGTGATGTGTTCGAGACCGACGGCGCCTTTGACGCCGACAACGAGGTCTTCTCCTATTCCGACGGCAACGGCGCCGAGAAGCTTTTCAGCGTCGCCGATGTCCTTGCCTACGCCAAGGAGCACGGTTACTCCTTTGACAACGACTACCGCGTGGTTCATGACGACGCGGCACCCGGCGGCGACGGTCAGACCTATCCGATTACTTGGAGAGCCTACCGAGAGACCCAGAAAGCAACCGGTCCCGGCTCCGCCTTTAAGACCCTCGACACCATGACTCGCGAGGTCATGCAGTGCCTCGGTGACTACTACCGGGGTGTTAAGCTCTTTAACACGGGGAATTCAAATCTCTACTATCTCCTGGAAATCGACGGGCGGAAGAACTATACGAACCGCCCCGGCTTAAGCGATGCGCAGGCGCGTTCCTTTGGGCGCTATGCGATTTTCAACTCCGAAAATCCTCTGCCGGACAACAATCTGCCGGAGACGCCGAACAAGATACGCTCGCTGCTCCTCGAGGAGGTTGCGAGCCGAACCGCGGACTATCACCTGATACTCGCGGTCGATACGAACTATCCCCTGCAGGATGCCTTTTACCAAGGCGTGCTGAACTATGCGCGCCAGCGCGCGCTCTACGGGGTCGGCATGATTTTCCTCTTTGCGGGCGCAAGCTTTATGCTGCTCACGCTGATTTCCCTCTCTCTGCTCTCGGGACATAAGCGCAAGGGTGCGGTCGAAATTCAACTGCTTCCCATCGATCGCTACCGCATCGAGCGCAAGGCTTTGCTGCTCGGCGCTCTCTGTGCCCTCTGTATGCTCTTTGCGACCCAGGTTGCGGTGCGCATCCTGCATCTCATGCTGCCCACGGCCTACTGGTCCTTCTCGGAGAAATTGCTTCACGCGGCCATCATCTACCTCTTTGTGCTGATTTTCTGGTTCTCCGCCCTCCGCATGCATAAGGCGAAAATCCTTTGGGAGAACAGCTTTCTTCGGGAGCTCTTCGAGAGCCTCGTGCGGCAGTCGAGAACGGTGAGTTTTGTGCAGCGAATGACGGTTTATTACCTGCTTTTTCTCTTGGTAAATCTCGCGGGCGCGGTGACCGCAAGCTTTCTCCTGCTGCACGGCAAGTCGCTGAACGCGCGGCTCGAGGCAAGTTTCTTAATTCTTTTGCTGGCCATCTTCGATCTCTGGCTCTATCAGCATCTCTATCAGAAACAGAGCGAGAGCGATGAGATTGCGGCCGCCATCGGCCTGCTGGACAGCGAGCCCGATCGGAGCGAACAGCTCCTAAACCCCGCGCGCTTCCACGGCAAAGAAGCGCGGCTCGCCGCGACCATCAACAACATCAACGCGGGACTTCAGCGCGCCCTGAACGACAGTGTTCGCTCCGAACGCATGAAGGCCGAGCTCATCACAAATGTGTCGCACGACATCAAGACGCCGCTCACTTCGATTATCAACTACATCGATCTGATTCGGAGAGCACATCCCTCCGATCCCGCGGTGCAGAACTATGTCGACATCTTAGAGAAAAAATCGCAGCACTTAAAGACCCTGACCGAGGACTTGGTTGAAGCGAGCAAGGCTTCCACCGGCAATGTGCAGATCGATCCCGTAAAAATCGACTTTGTCGAACTGGTGGAACAGACCAACGGCGAGTTCGAAGAGCGCTTCCTAGCGAGCGGGCTCACGCTGATTCCGACCCTCCCCGAAGAGCCGCTCTATATCTTCGCGGACGGCCAACACCTGTGGCGCGTCCTCGAAAATCTCTACAACAACGCCTGCAAGTACGCCGCCAAAAACTCCCGCGTCTACGCGGAAGTTTCGGCGGATGAGGCCTTTGTTAGCTTTACGCTGAAGAATATCTCGGCGAGCGCTTTGAACATAAGCCCCGAGGAGCTGACCGAGCGCTTTGTGCGCGGCGACCGCTCCCGAACGACCGAGGGCAGCGGCCTCGGGCTCTCGATTGCGAAGTCGCTCACGGAGCTGCAGGGCGGCACGCTGGACATCCAAATCGACGGCGATTACTTCAAGGCGAGCGTGCGCTTTCGCCGCGTCACCGAATAAATAAGCGCAGGCAAAGAAAAACGCGTCCGAATCCCGGACGCGTTTTTCTTTGCCTGTTTTCTTGTTTCTTTGCCGGCGCTTTGCTCACGATACCGCAATCCAATAGGATGCGCCGTCTCTCAGCTCTTCCCGAAGACGCCCCTGTTCTTCCAAGTATTTTAAGCAGGCGTAAGTCTTAAACCAAATCTGAATGCAGACTTCTCTCTCCTTCATGGTGAGCGGCCGCCGATAGCGACGGTAGGCCATGGACCCGACGTCGCGGAGCAACACCGCTCTCCCCTCTGTTCTGACAATTTTTTCCAGCTGGTCGCAGTGCTTCCGGTAATAGCGCTCTGCCTTCCGGACGGCAGTCTCCGGGTTTCGGAAGGGGGCGCCGTGCCCGGGCACAAAGAGATAGTCCGAAAAGCGCTCCGCGGCCTCTCGAAGCGTTCCGAGATAGGCGGACAGCGCATTCGGAAACTCGCCGATGTTGCTCACGATGGGCGCAACCTCTTCGAGCACATGGTCCCCGCTGAAAATAAATTTGTGCTTCCGATCGAAGAAGCCGAGCTCCCCCCGCGTATGTCCCGGCAGCGCCGCAACCTCGATGCAATAGTCGCCGACCGTGCGGCTCTCCCCCGGGTGTATGGGCGTGTAGGGAAAGTCCCAGATGTTTCGATAGCCCTCCACAAAGCCGTCCGCCGCCTCCCAGAAGGCCGCATAGGTCTCCCGATCATAGGTCTCGAGCCCGACCAAGCGAAAGAGCATGCGCCGTCCTTCATCGCCCATAAGGAGGGTGTTCAGAATGGCGCTTTGATCCATGTCCTCCGGGTTTACAAAGATGCGCGCACCCAAACGTTCGAGTTCCTGCGCCTGCCCGAGGTGATCCTTGTGCCCGTGTGTAATCAGCACATCGAGTTCCGCGGGCGTTATTTGTAAGGCGGCGAACGCCTCCCTGAGAGTCTTTGCCCCGGAAGGATCCAGTCCCGCCGGAAAGCCGCAGTCAATCAGCACGCTACGCTCGCCGGGTTTTCCGCGCAAAATACCGTAATTCAAATGCCGGACGCCTACCATTTCGGTCTCGGCTTCGACCACAAAGACGCCCGGGAAAAGCTCCTGCGTCATCCGAGCACCAGCTTTGCCGCGCCGTAGATGCCGGCGTCGTTGCCGAGCTCCGCGAGCACCACGCGACCGCGGTTCTGAGAGATCTTCATATAGCGGTCGTAATAGACTCTGATTTTGTCGAGCAGGTAAGCCCCCGCCCGGGATACGCCGCCGCCGATGATAAAGATCTCCGGGTCTATGGTCATAGCGAGCATGTCAACCGTCTCCCCAAGATACTTGGCGACCGTCTCCATGATTTCATCCGCGAGGGCATCGCCCTCCCGTCCGAGGTCGCAGACATCCTTCGCCGTCAGCTTGTCGCCGAAGGCGCGGAGGCCGCTCTCCCGCTCCTTTTCTTTCGAGAGGCGGCGTTTCGCCTCGCGGACAATGCCGGTGGCACTCGCAATCTGCTCGAGGCAGCCCACCGCCCCGCAGTTACAGGGCTCGGTCTCGCCGTCCCGCACATGAATGTGTCCGATCTCGCCCGCGAGACCGTGCTTTCCGGTCACGATTTCGCCGTCCATGACAATGCCGCCGCCGACACCGGTTCCGAGTGTAATCAGCACCGCATTCGCCGCGCCTTCGCCGCCGCCGCGCCACGCCTCACCGAGCGCAGCGACATTGGCATCGTTGCCGACCTCAACGCGAACACCGCCGAGCAGTTCGGAGAGCTCGCGCGCCGGGTACATCTCCCGCCAATTCAGGTTGACGCAAACCTCCACATAGCCGGTCGGCTGCACCGGCCCCGGAACGCCGAGTCCCACACCGATGAACTCTGCCTTTCCGTGAAAGCTCTCATCCATCGTCTTTCGGATACTCTCTGCGATATCCGGTAAAATACGGCTTCCGTTATCGCTTGTATCGGTCGGGAAATCCCATTTCTTGATGAGCGTCCCGTCTTCCCGAAACATTCCCAACTTGATTCCGGTTCCGCCGACATCTACGCCGATGCAAATCTTCTCCATGTTTCTTCCCCTCCGCTCACTTTAGTTTTACTTCTTTGATGTGCGAGGCCCCGAGCCAGAGGTAGCGATTTTCCCCGGGACGGCGCACGGCGCGCACCAGAGAAAAATCCACGTTTCCGCTGAACTGTTTGGTGCCGTTCTTTAAGAAAATGGTCAGGGTATCGCTCCCGAGCAGGAACACGGTTCCCTTGTCCACAAAGGAGGCGCTGTAGTGCTCACCGAAGTTCGCGTGCATCACCCGCTCTCCGCTGCTGTTGTAGAGTTCTATGCGGTACGGCCCGTTTTTGGACACCGTATCGTTCAGGACTATGCCCACATAGGATCGGTCGAAGCAGAGCGAGCGTATCTCCTCCTCCGCCTCGACGGAGCTGTAGCCCTCCACCTTCTGTTCTCCGACCCGGAAGAAGAAGAGCCCGCGTGTGGAAGCCGCAAAGGCGGTTCCGTTCTGCAGGTAGCGCACCTCCGAGATCAGATTTTTCCCGGCAAAGGGTTCCACGCCGCCGCGCATCGGCCCCTTGCCGCTGCTCTCTTTCTCCGAGAAATCGTAGGCCGCCACCTTCCCGTGGAGCACGCCGCCCTCGAGATAGGCAACACCCACTATGACCTGGCTGCCGTCATCCGAGAGGTCAAGCGCCGTAAAGAAACCGTCGCCCTCAAGCAGCGCCTTTACCGTGATGTCGAGCACCGTGCCGTCCGGGTTGTAGAACTGAATATAGCTCGCAACGCTGTCCTCTTCGAGCGTCGCGACAATGCCGCCGGCCGAAATCGAAGCGCTGTCCAAACTTCGCTCCGTGCGGCATTCGCCGATTTTTCCGTGCTTCTCATCAAAAATCTGCAGGGTGTTTCCGGTGCGGTCCGCAATGACCGCATAAGCCCCGTTGACATCGATGACCGGGTCCTTCATCTCAAAACTCGAGGACCAGTAGGTCTCGTTCTTTTCGCCGATATAGCTGACGCCGTCCTTCGAATACTTGAGAAAACCTCGCTTGAAGGGCTCGTAACCGACCAGGCTGCCCTGACTCACATCCTGCTGGTTCAGCACCGCATAGGCGCGGTAACTCTTACGCCCGTGGTAGATGTTCCACGCAACCAGCACCGTAAGGAGGCAAGCCGTAATCCATATCAGTCTGCGCCAGTCCTTTTTCAGCGTGTTTGTTTCACCCGCCATATTCAGGACTCCTGTCGGTTCCGGTACTGTTCTACAGCCTCCGCCAAATTGGTTGCCGTTCCGTTATCCATGATATTCTTTAGCGCCTCGAGTTTTTCCTCCGACATGAACTCCTTGCCGAGCAGGGGTTCATACGTTTCCGCAAGGCGGAGGGCCGCTGCCTGCCGCTCTTTGCCGATCTCGGTCAAGCGGCTGTGGGTCTCTTCGTACGCACTCTTCTTCTGTGTGATGCGCGGCTCTGCCTCTCCGCTGAGTTCCTTCGCAATGAGTCCGCAGGTTTCCGCTTCGAATTTCTGCATCGCGGCCTGCTTCTTCCGCTGGGTCTCCTCAAGCTGCTGCTCCGCCGCGGAAATCTCACTGTCGTAGCTGTCCAGCGCATAGGGCTCATCGCTCTTATCGCGCTGAATGCTCTTCTTTAACTTCTTGAGCTCTCGCGCAAGCTGCATAAGTTCGTTCTGCATGCGACGCCCCTCTTTCAGGGTCTCCAGGTAACGGAGCTTGGAGCGCGTGCCGATGGCCGTGTAGATGCCGCCGATTACCACGATATCCGCAATGTAAATCAATATCAGAGCCGGTATATTGCGCAAGTGCTCGGGCAGCGCAAAGAAATAAATGCCGCAGGGCAGCGCGACAAAGAGAGCTGCGACAAAGAGCAGAATCTTCATCCACTCGGCGAAGTGCTGCGGCCAGTAGAGCGCATAGTAGAGTTTGGAGCGGAATATCGAGGGAACCCCGTTCTTCCGAAACAGTTCGCGGAGTGTGCGCTTGATTTCTGTCCGCTTATCCTCGAGCGGCGCGGATTCCGACGCAATTCTCTCCTGCTTGCCTATGCTCTTTGCTCTCTCTTTCTTGGACTGCGCCCGCTTGACGGCATCCCGCTCCCGCGCGATTTCGTCGTCAAAGTTATCGCTGAGCTCTTTTCTGCGGTTCTGCACGGTGCGCTCGATGTTGTCCTTGAGGCTCTGCTCCTCCGCCATGAGTTCCTGACGGCGCTCCGCTTCCTGCACACCGAGCTCTTCCTCCTGCTTTCGAAGCTCTGCCTCCTCGATTACCGCCTGACGCGCTTCCTCGAGGAACTTACTGTAATCCATACCCGATTGTTCCACCCAAAACTCCTTTCTAAGCGCCGCATTGCATTTGCGCCGCGCTTCCGCTACGATAGACGGACAGCTAAAACTCAACTTGCAGATGCGGAGGTAAGCTCATGTTTCGTCTCTCCGGAAAATGTGTCCGGCACACCAAAATAGTTCTCAGCGCTGTCATCGGCGATGAGAGTTCCGAAAAAAGCCGTACCGAAAAGGTGCTCGGCGCCGTCACCGCCCTCGCCGCGGAATTCGACCTCCCCTCGCCGCTCTGGCTTGAGAAGAACATCCGTGACTTTAAGCGCCGCGCGCGCACGCACTTTACTTCCGATAATTTTCTCGAACCTCTCCCCTTCGACTATCTGGAGATTGAGGTAATCGAAGAGTAAACTCAAAGCGCTTTCAGCATGCGGAGCGTGAGCTTTAAGAAGTTCTCGATGGCCTGCGCCGTAAATTCCGGATAATTCTCCGTCGCCTTCATATCCGCCTGATCGGAGATGGCGCGAATTACGAGATAGGGCACGCCGTAGAGGTGGGCCGTGTGCGCAATCGCGGCGCCCTCCATCTCACAGCAGCTGCCGTGAAAGTCGCGGTACAGCTCTTCCTTCTTTTCCCGGCTCGCGACAAAGAGATCTCCGGACACCACGCGTCCCGTGTGCACCGTGACGCCGGAAGCAAGCTCCTCTTCGCAGGTCTTCGCGAGTTCCAGAAGTCTTTGATCCGCCGGAAACACACTGGTCTCCATTCTCGGAATCACACCCTTCTCATAGCCGAAGGCCGTGACATTAAAATCATGCTCCAGGCAAGCCGTCGAGAGCACAATGTCACCGAGCTTTACCTCCGGCGCAATACCGCCCGCAATGCCGGTATTCAGGATGCAGTCCGCATGAAAGCGCTCAATCAAGATGCTCGCCGCAACGGCAGCGTTTACCTTGCCGATTCCGGAGCAGACCAGCGCAACCTCTTTCCCCTCGATTTTTCCCGTCAGAAAGCGCATACCCGCGCGTACTTCTTCTTTTGCCTCGGCAAGCCGCGCCGCTAGGCCGCTCACCTCTTCTTCCATCGCCCCAATGATACCAACCGTCATAATGCCTCCTTTGCCGCCTTGAGATAATGCCCTCCGCAGAGTAAAATACAAGACATAGCTTTCTTCATCTTACCCTGTAAGGAGAGGTTCGTAAATGAAAAAAATCGTTCTGACCGGCGGCGGAACCGCAGGTCACGTCACACCGAATATCGCCCTGCTCCCGGCGCTCCGCGAAGCCGGCTTTGAGGTCCTCTACATCGGCTCCTACGAGGGCATGGAGCGCAAATTAATCGAAGAGACCGGCACTCCCTACCGCGGCATTTCCTCCGGAAAACTGCGCCGCTATTTCGACTGGAAGAACTTCACCGACCCCTTCCGCGTGTTGAAGGGTTACGGCGAGGCAAAGGCCATTCTGCGCGACTTTCAGCCGGACCTCGTCTTTTCGAAGGGCGGCTATGTCGCCGTGCCCGTGGTGCGCGCCGCAAAGCGCCTCGGCATTCCCGCCGTGATCCACGAGTCGGATATGACACCCGGACTCGCAAACCGCCTCTCCTACAGTGCGGCGACCAAAATCTGCTGTAACTTCCCGGAGACACTTTCTCTGCTCCCGAAAGATAAGGCCGTGCTCACCGGCTCTCCGATACGCGCCGAACTCCTCTCGGGCAGTCGCGAGGCGGCTTATGAACGAACCGGCTTTACGCCGGAGCGCCCGGTGCTCCTCGTGATCGGCGGCAGTCTCGGTTCCCGCGCGGTCAATGCGGCCGTCCGCGAGGCGCTTCCGGACCTCCTGAAAGAGTTCCAAGTGCTGCACATCGCGGGCAAGAATAATCTGGATCCAAGCCTTTCCGAAACCCCGGGCTACCGCCAGTTTGAGTATGTCTCCGAGGAATTAAAGGACTACTTTGCCCTTGCGGACATCATGGTGAGCCGCGCGGGCGCCAATGCCATCTGCGAAATCCTGGCGCTCCGAAAGCCCAATGTGCTGATTCCGCTCTCCGCAAAGGCAAGCCGCGGCGACCAGATTCTGAATGCCCGCTCTTACGAAAAACAGGGCTACTCCCGCGTACTCGAGGAAGAAGCCCTGTCGCGCGAGGCCCTGCTCGCCGCTGTGCGGGAAACCTATGCGGACCGGGCGCGCTACCTCGCCGCAATGGAAGCGGGCGGCAGCGCGGACGGTGTAGCTCAGGTCATGTCTGTGCTGAACAGCGTGACTGCCGGTCGCCGGTAAAGCACGACCGCGAGCAGAAAACCGACCAGCAGACCGCCCGCATGCGCCGCGTTGTCAACCCCCTCGGTGAAGAAGCCGCTCAACAGCATCATGCCCGAGAAAAAGAGAAGGTTGCGGATGCGGAACTCCTCAAAGCGACCGCTGTTTCTGATGAGTACCCAGATCAGGCCGCCGAGCACGGCGAAAACCGCGCCCGAGGCACCCGCGCTGAGTACCTTCTGCCCCATAGCTACCTCGACCGCGAGGGAAGCGGCCGAGGCGCCGACAGCCGAAAAGAGGTAAAAGATCAGGTATTTCACATGCCCCAGCGCGTGCTCCAGACTGTCACCGGTCACAAAGAGAACAAACATATTGTTCCCGAGATGCCGTATGCCGAAGTGCAAAAAGGCAGCCGTGAGCAATCTCCAGTACTCATGTTTCTCCGTGAGATAAGGCGTATAGCTTGCGCCTAAGCGAAGCAAAATCTCATCGTCCCGCAGGCCGCCGTGCAATGCGACATAAAGAAACACCAGTACATTCACAAGAATCAGGAAATCCGTGACCGGCGCATTTCGTCTTTTCCCGTACATGGTTTCAAAGCGCCTTGCGTATGCTCTCGGCAGTTGCCTTCAGTTCCTCTGCCTCTGCCTTTCCGGGCGTCCACGCGACCATCTCCGGACCGCCCTCATAGCGCGGTATCACATGGATGTGGAAGTGAAACACCGTCTGACCGGCCGCCGTGCCGTTGTTCTGGACAATGTTAAAGCCCGCGGCACCGAGTCCCTGCTGCATGGCCTTGCCGACCTTGCCCGCAAGCGAAAACGCCTCGCCCGCAGCCTTTTCCGGAAGCTCGGTGATGTCGCGATAGTGCTCTTTCGGCAGCACCAGCGCGTGCCCCTCGGACGCGGGGCCCAGATCCAGAATCACGCGAAAGCCCTCATTCTCACAGATTTCCGTCGCCGGAATTTCTCCGTTTGCGATTTTACAGAAAATGCAATCGTCTTGTCTCATCCTTATGCCTCCTCTTTCCGTGCAAACAAACTTGCCGCAGTGTTGTCTTTACTTTACAGCACTGCGGTTTTTTTGTCCATTTCGAGGAGAAGTATCTCTGCCGCTGCTCTCACGCCTGCGCTTTCGCACTGCCGCTGCTTTCATTCTGCCTATACTTTCATTCTGCCTCCGTTTTCGCCCTCCACCTGTATTTCTCCGACTATCCTTCCTTTTTCCCTTCTCCGTGACTTCGCGCTGTCTCTCACCCGCCTTGCGATTTTCTCGACGGCAAAAATTATTTTTATTTTTTTTTTGAAAACACCGAACCTTTTTGCTCTTTCAACCGTCCTTCATACTGTAAGACGAAAGGAGAGCTTATGAAGTCCTTGGAAGTACTCTGCGCTTCACTGCGTGAACGCTTGTCCGAGACCCTTTGCACCCTGCCGGATCTGAGCGACGACGCACTCTTTGCTGTGATCGATGACGCACTCGCCGGTCTTTCTTCCGAGCGTCTGCTCTCGGTCGCGGAGCGTCTGTCCCTCCGCAGCTCTCTTTTCAATTCCTTTCGCAGGCTGGACATACTCCAGGAACTCCTCGACCGGAACGATGTCACGGAAATCATGGTAAACGGCAAGGACCGGATTTTCATCGAACGGCGCGGCAAGATAGAGCGCTGTGACCTTCGTTTTTCGAGCGAGGAACAGTTGGAGGACTTGATTCAGCGCATTGTGAGCCGCGTAAACCGCAGCGTCAATGTCTCCATGCCCATTGCGGATGCGCGTCTTCCCGACGGCAGTCGTGTCCACGTTGTGCTGCCGCCGATCTCCCTCGGCGGTCCCGCTGTCACCATACGCAAATTTCCGGAGCCCATCACCATGGAACGCCTGATTGGCTACGGAACGCTGACCGCGGAGGCCGCCGCCTTTCTCAAAAAGACCGTCGCAGCCGGCTACAACATCTTTATCAGCGGCGGCACCAATTCCGGCAAGACGACCTTTCTGAACGCGCTCTCCGCTTTCATCCCGGCCTCGGAGCGCGTCATCACCATAGAGGATTCCGCGGAGCTGCAACTTCTTCACATCGAAAATCTGGTGCGCCTCGAGACGAGAAATCGCACGGCGGAAGGCGAAGGGCAGGTGCGAATTTCGGATCTGATACGCGCAAGCCTTCGCATGAACCCGGACCGCATCATAGTCGGCGAAGTGCGCGGCGCCGAAGCGCTCGACATGTTGCAGGCCATGAACACCGGCCACGACGGTTCCCTTTCAACCGGGCACGCAAATTCCGCCGCCGATATGCTGACGCGACTCGAAACCATGGCGCTCGGCGGTGCCAATCTCCCGCTGGAAGCCGTTCAGCGACAAATTTCCGGCGCCCTGGATCTCATTGTCCACCTCGGCAGGCTGCGCGACCGGAGCCGCCGTGTCCTGTCTGTCTCGGAAGTCGGAGGCATCAGTCATGGGAAAATTCAAGTTCACGAACTCTTTGCCTTTCGGGAAGAAGGCGCGCAAAGCGGCGACAAATGCAACGGGCGGCTTATCCGGGTCGGCAGTCTCAAAAACCGCGGTAAACTCGCGGCAGCCGGTATCGAACTATGAGCGCTATCAACTCTCCCCCTCGGAGTACCTGAAACTCCTATTGCACGCCGTCCTCGCCGCGGCTCTTTTCTCCTTTGTCTTTTACCGCAGCCTTTTCTGCTTCCTTTTCCTGCTTCCCCTCACACTGCTCTTCCCCTTTACAAGGCGCAACGCGCTGATTGCCGCCAGAAGGCGCAAGCTCCTGCTTGCCTTTCGCGAGGCCCTCTCCCTGCTTGCCGCCTCCTTGAGCGCAGGTTACTCCCTCGAAAATGCCCTCCGTGAAAGCCTCGGCGAACTGAATGTTCTCTACGGACCGGATTCCCTCATTGTCCGCGAATTTGCCTACCTGCTTCGCCAACTTGAGATGAACATTCCTCCGGAACAGGCGGTCGATGACTTTGCGCGCCGCTCCGGCTTAGATGACATCAAGACCTTTGCCCGGGTTCTTCGCATCGCACGAAAATCCGGCGGAGATCTCCCCGGCATTCTTCGGCGCACCAGCGAGGTAATCGGCGACCGCATTCAAATCAAAGAGGAGATTCTGACGCTCACGGCAGCAAGGCGCTTCGAGCAGCGCGTCATGAATGTGATTCCGCTCTTTATGATACTCTATGTGGACTTCTCCTCTCCGGGCTTCTTTCGGGTCATGTACGCCAGCTTCATGGGGCGTCTCGTCATGACACTCTGCCTCGCAACCTATCTCTTCGCGCTCTATCTCTCACAGCGCATCGCTTCCGTCTCTCTCTAGGAGCCGTCATGAAAAAACGACTGCTTTTCTTCCTTTCGCGCTATCGCGCCCCCTGTCTCTGCCTCCTGTCCGGCCTTCTGCTATCCCTCTTTGCGGCACAGCACGAAGGCCGTCTTTTCTCTCCCGACACTGCGCCGACGCTGCCGCGCGGAAACTACGGCGCGGAGGATGCCCGCTATGCCCTTGTGGTCGAAGGGCTCTCCGACGAAGAAACCGAACTCCTGCTTCCGGTCCGCGCACGGCGCTACACCGAGGAGGAACTCGCTAAGGCCGCGGAAACCTGCATGGAAAAACTTCCGCTCGCCGTCTTAAACGGCAATGCCTCGCTCTCGGAAATTCGAACGAAGCTGAGCCTCCCGCATTTTTTCCCGGAAGAAGGGCTCTCGGCGAGCTACCTCTCCTCGAATCCCTCTCTTCTGGACAGCTACGGAAATGTCAACAACGGGAAGCTCACGGAAGCCGTGGATGTAACACTCAGTGTGCGGCTCCGAGATTCCCCGGATCGAGAAGGGCTCTTATTTGTCCTACCGCTCACCATTCTGCCGCCCGCGCGGAGCGCGGAAGATTCCCTGCGGCAGGACTTTCTCTCCTATCTCGAAGACGAGGACGGGCGGCAGCTTCACAATTCGTCGCTCTCTCTGCCGACCGCTTATCGGGGAAAAACGCTCCGCTACCGCGAGAAAAAAAAGCAGGAGTCGCGGCTCTTCTTCCTACTGGGTGCCGTCGCCGCAGTTCTTTTCGTGTTGAAGGAGCGGCAGGACCGCGCGGACAAAGCGGCGGCCAGGCGAGAGCAACTGCTCCTTGACTACCCGGAGCTCGTCTCGAAGCTGTTGGTCCTGCTCGGCGCGGGGATGAATGCCCGCGCGGCACTGCTCTCGATCGCCTCGGACTACGCCGAAGAACAGGCGCAACGGAAGTCGCCGCGCGCGGCCTATGAAGAACTCACGAAAGCCTTACTTCTGCTCCGCACCGGCGAGAGCGAGAGTCACATGTACCGCGCCTTCGGGCGCGCCTGCGGCCTTCGCCAGTACATGAAACTCGCCTCCCTCCTCGAGCAGAACCAGAGAACAGGTGTCGCCGCGCTCCGCAACATTTTGTCCGCCGAAATGAGCCTCGCCTGGGAAGAACGAAAGACCCTTGCCAGGCGGCTCGGAGAAGAGGCCGGCACCAAATTGCTTCTGCCGCTCTTTCTCATGCTGCTGGTCGTCATGGTCATCATGGTTGTACCCGCGCTCTTCAGTTTCTGAACTCTCAACCCATAGTTTCCCGTAAGGAGGTTACGCATGAAACGCATACGACCCGATTTTTTCGAAGCGGAAGACGGTTTTTCCACCATCGAGTTGATTCTGATTCTCGTGGTGCTCGTGACCCTGGTGGTCCTCTTCAAGGGCCAGGTGATTGCCCTCTTAAACCGCGCCTTCAGCGAAATCAACAACCAGGCCGGTCAGGTCTACTGATGCGCTTCCGCGGCTCGGTCACCCTGTTTCTCGCGCTGATTCTGACTTCCTGCTGCGCCCTCATCTGTGCGCTCTTGGAGAGCGCGCGAACCGCCGGGGTCCGCTGCTACGCCGCACTCGCTCTGGATGCCGCCACCGACTCTCTCTTTTCCCGCTATGATACCTCGCTCTGGGAACAGTACCGCATTCTCGCCTACCGCTATCCCGGCGACGAGCGCTGCGTTGCCCTGCTCTCGGAGACCGTAAGCACTTACCGGGAAAACGCCGGGCGCTATGCGTTTTTTGACGCAGAGATAGGCCTTCCGGAAAAGACTTTCCTCGGCGACGGCGGCGGGGTCTGGCTCGAAGAGGAGCTGCTTGCCTACATGAAGGAGAAGCCCGAGACAGATTTTCCCTTAAAGCCGGAGACACTTCTGCTTCACACGGCGGAACTGCGGCGCGCCGAAAAGAGCGCTCCCGCCGTACTTTCGCTCTCCCGGCTCTCGGCCGAAGCGGCCGAGTGCGAGGCCTCCTATTTTCAAACGGAACAGGCGCTGCTTCTTGCCGCAGCCGAAAAAGAGGCCGCCGCCTCCGCTCTGTCGAGCGGCGACTTGGCGGCCTTCGGCGCACACCGAGCTGCCCTGCAAGCCGCCCTCGAAACAAGCGAACGTTCGGCGGAACGCTGTCTGGAAGCCGGGCTCCGCTTTGAGAGCGCCGAAGCGGCGCTCCACGAGACGGAACCCGAGACCGCAGATGAACTTTCTCCGCTCACGGCTGTGCTTTCGGAAAGCGGTGAAAGCTATCGCGCGGAAAGACCCGAATTCGCGGCTCTTATCTCTGCCGTACCCGCACTCGGCCAAGCGCTCTCTGCCTTTGATTCGGAGGCCGCCGCGCTCGCCGAGCGCATTGCGGAGGCCGAAGCCGAGGATGACGAGGAGGACGGGGAAAGCATAGATGCCGCTGCTCTCTGGCAGGAACTTGCCGCTCAATTTGAGGCGGAACTCGCTCTCCCGACCCTCTCTGCCCCCTCGGGGCTCATAAGGGATGCCGAGCTCCTTGCCCTATCGGAACTCCTGCGCCTATCGCCCGAGAGCCGCGAAGCGCTCTGCCTCCCGGCAGCCTCAACGCTTCCCGCGGGGCAACTTACGCTTGGCACTTCGTTTTCCGCGACTCTCCCGGAACTTGAGCCCGGAACGGCGCGCAGTGAGCAAGAACTCTGCGCGCTCGCGGCCTATACGGCAGCCTTTTTCCCCTGCTTTCTCTCTGCGGAAACAACGCCGCCGCGTGCAGGCCTCTCGCTACAACTCGAATATCTGGTCTGCGGCTTAGGTTCGGACCGCGAAAATTTCTCCGCTGTCTGTACCCGCCTCTTTTCCGACCAGCAAAGCCTGCGCCTACTCGCCCTCTTACATGACAGCGCTTCCCTGCAGGCAGCCGCCGCGGCTGCGGACAGCCTCTGTACCGCTACCGCGAGCCCTCGTCTCCGCGCCCTGCTCTGCGCTCTCATCCTCTTTGCAATGGCCGCGCTCGACAGTCTGAACGACCTCTCACTGCTCCTCTCCGGAGAAAAAGCGCCCCTCTTCACCGCGGCACCGCGGCCCCGCCTGACTGCCGAACAAGCCTTACAAACGGGGACTTCCCTTCCGACGGCAGTACAGAGCGAAGAAAGTCCCGAAGGGCTCGACTACCGGAGTGCTCTGCTTCTCTATTATTCGGAGACCGGACGCTCTCTCAGAAATTACCGCATGATGGATGTCATCGAGGCTTCGCTTTCCACCGCGGACAGCGCCTTTCGGCTGGATCAATGCCTCTTCGCACTTCGTGCGGAACTGCGCTGCAATGCCTCCCACCTTTTCACGGCGCTCTCTTTCTCATCCCGCCCGCAGACAGCGGAGAATCGCTTCCGGATTTCGGTGCGGAGTTTTCGTGCTTACTGATTCGCTTGCATTTCTTTGATTCGCCGCATTTCTTTGTTTCGCCGCATTTCTTTGTTTCTCTGTATTTCTTTGTTTCGCTGCATTTCTTTGTTTCGCCGCACTTCTTTGTTTTTTACCTGCTTTGATTGCTTTCTTTCCCGAAATCTCGCTGCGGCACGGCGTTTCGACCTTGCGTTTCTGCGCAAAGAGGAGACGGTCATGAAAACCACTGTCAAACAAAAGCGGAAAACAGCTCTCCAGGCACATTCCCGACGGATCGACTCTCTCTTTTCCCGCAGGAGCGCAGCGCCGAGGCGCCGTTCCCGGCTGCGAGCTTCCCTCACCGTTGAAGCCGCTCTCGTTCTTCCCCTCTTTTTATTTGTCCTGCTCTTACTTGCCCTCCCCTTTCGCATGATGACGGCGGAGCGACAGGTGCAGCGCGCCGCCGAAGAGGTCTCTGCGCGTGCCGCCGCTCTGGCTGCCTTACAGGACGAGGAAAGCATGCGATACACGTCCTCCCTCGGCGAGCAGGCACTGAAAGCGGCACGCGAGACCGTCCGAGATCCGAATGTAAGCGGACTGAGCGCCGAGCGCTCTTCCTTTCTTTCGGACGGAGAAACCGTCTCCGTGGTTTTGGACTATCGCTATCAAATCCCGATTCCCCTCTTTCGCCTGCCGCCCTTAACCCTGAGTTGCACGGCGACGCGGCGCGCCTGGGTCGGAGAAACCGATCCCGAAAATCGCCTGTCGGAGACCGCGGCGGATGAAATCGTTTATATCGGGAAGAACTCCACGCGCTACCATAAAAGCGCACACTGTCACTATCTCTCGAATGCGCTCAGCGCGGTCTCCGTCGAGGCCGCAAAAAGCGCGCGCAATGCGGGCGGCGGACGCTACCATGCCTGCCCGGTCTGCGCGCGCGCTGTGACCGCGGGGACTGTCTATATCATGCCGAGCGGCAACGCCTATCACAGAGACCCCGCCTGCCGCGCAATCCGTGCCTATGTCCGCGCCGTGCGCCTAAGCGAAGTGCAGTCGCTCGGTCCCTGCTCTTACTGCTACCGCTGAAAAGGAGCCCCCATGTTTGCAAACTCTGCCTTCGGGCGCATCTCGCTCATTCTCTTTTCGCTTGCCTGCGCCGCCGAGGATTTTCGACGGCAAAGTGTCCCACGCTTCTTTTTCGGCACAATTTTTGTCGCGGAGCTGCTCTTTTATCTGCAACTCTTTGTCGGCGACGTGCGGGCACTCAGCGGCGAGGTTCCATCTTCGCTGCTCCTCTCCCTGCCTCTTCTCGGCTTTTCCCTGCTGACCCGCGAGTCACTGGGACTCGGAGATGCCTTCTTCCTGCTCGCATTCGGCCTGGGGGCCGGTTTTCGGCGGCTTTTGTTCGTACTGACGCTTGGCTCCCTGGCGGCAGCTCTCTTTTCTCTCTGCCTGCTCTGCCTTCGCTTCGGCAGGCTTCGAAGCGTCGGAACGCAGCGCCTGCCTCTGCTTCCCTTTTTGTTACTCCCCGCCCTCGGAAGCCTCTTTTTCTTACACGGAGGCCTGTCATGATGCGCTCGTTTTCGAAGCGGCTGTTTTCCAAGCGACTGCGCGCTTCGCTGACCGTCGAGGCGCTCTATGTCTTTTCTCTTCTCTTTCTCGCTCTCACTGCGGCGACCCGCTTCGTGTACCGCGAACAGGCACGCTGTGTATCCGGCTTTCTCTTGGAAGCGGCGGCCGGAGAGGCCGCCCGAAGCGATGCCCGCTTTGAGACCGCAGCGCTCCAAGCCGAAGCGCTGAAAGAGCGCTATCGACCGCGTCTTGAAACCCTGCTTCCGCTCGGTGACTCTCGCTTTTCCGTCTGGGGAGAGCGCACGCGCGGCGGCGCAGAGCTTCACGCCCCCTCGTTCGAAGCGCGCATCGAACGACAAAACCCGCATCCCGAAGACGCGCTCCGCCTGAAAGCCGAACTTCCCACCGAAACCCCTAGGAGGTAATGCCATGCCGAAACTGCTCCACAGCGCAGCCCGCAGCTTTCTTGCGCTGCCGCGCTTCGAAGATGCCGCGCCTCATTTTGCGCTTCGCATGTTGGAAGAAAATTCTATCCCCGGCTTTCTGCCGCTTCGCCCCTGCGGCGAGAGCGCCGAAAACGAGCTCTGCTATGAGGTGAGCGGGCTGCGCTCACTTTCGGAAGCCTGCCGCGAACAAGCGCTTCGCGCGGCGGAGCTCCGCCACCTGCTCCTCTATCTGCTGCAGGCGCTCTCCCGGCTCCCCGCCTATCTCCTCTCCTCAGACGGCGTCCTGCTCCAAAGTGACTACGTGTATTTGGAGTCCTTAAGCCGTGCACCTCACTTTCTCTATCACCCGGGGCAGCAGCGTCCGTTTTCGGAGACACTCTCCGCCTTTTTACAGGAGCTCCTTTCCCTGACCGATCAGAGCGATGAAGCGAGCGTGGTGCTCGCCTACCGCCTCTATCAGGAAAGCTTGCGGCACCCCCACGCCTTGGATTACTTGGAGCGCATTTTAGGCGCAAGTGAACCGGCTCCGCAGAAGGAGGAGCCGCTTGCCCCGGTAAACGATACTTTGGTCAGTGAAATTCGTGAAGTCCGAACCGAAGAACTTCCGCAAAAAAAGAGCGGCGGATTGCTCCGCCGACTCTTTTCTCACAAGGAAGAAGCCGAACCCACAGCCGAGGATGCCGTCTTCTTGGAGGCACTCCGTGCGCTCTGAGGCTTCTTTGACTCCGCTGTCTTCTTCGAAGTCGCCGTCTTCTTTCCCTCTGTCTTTTTTGTTCCCTCTGTCTTTTTCTTGCTGTCCGCCTTCTTCGCGTCTGTCTTTTTACCCGCGCCCGAGGTTTTCTTTACGGCCTCGGCCTTCTTCGCTGCCCGCTTCTTTGCGTCCTCGATTTTCTTCTTCTCGTCAAACTCGAACACGCGCACACCGTAAGCCGGAAGAGCAAACTCCAGATAGAACGGACGCTGATCGCACTCGCCCGGCTTTGCGCGATGGGAACTTGCGCGCTTTCCGCTCTCTGCATAGAGTCCCTCGCTCTCATCCAGAATCAGGCGATAGCTTCCGGCATGCGGAACACCGACACGGTAATCCTCGCGCGCAATCGGCGTGAAGTTGACCACAAAGACCAGGGATTTCTTCAGGGTCTCATCCCGACGGATAAACGAGAAAATCGAACGGTCCGCATCGTCCACATTGATCCACTCAAAGCCGTTCCAGTCATTGTCCTGACGGTACAGCGCGGGATGTGTCTTATAGAGCTGAAGGAGTCCCCTCACAAAGCTCTGCATATCGCGGTGCGGCGCTTCCTCGAGAAGCTCCCAGTTCAGCGAGACCTTTTCATCCCACTCATGCCACTGTGCGAATTCCTGGCCCATGAAGAGGAGCTTCTTGCCGGGATGACCTATCATGTAGCTGTAGCCGCACTTCAGGTTCGAAAACTTGTCCTCGTAGATGCCCGGCATCTTGTTGATCATGGAGCACTTGAGGTGCACCACCTCGTCGTGCGAGAGTACCAGGACATAGTTCTCGCTCGTAAAATAGGTGAGACCGAAGGTCATCTTATTGTGGTTGTCGCGCCGGAAGTAGGGATCCAACTTCATGTACTCGAGGAAGTCGTGCATCCAGCCCATGTTCCACTTGAAGGTGAAGCCGAGCCCGTTTTCCTCGGGACTGTGGGTGACCAACGGCCAAGCCGTGCTCTCCTCCGCAATGATCATGCTGCCGTCCTTGCGACCGGCAATCACAGAGTTTAAGTGCTTGAAGAACTCTATCGCCTCCAGATTTTCGTTGCCGCCGTATTGGTTCGGGCACCACTGTCCGTCCCGGCGACCGTAGTCCAGATAGAGCATAGACGCGACAGCATCCACGCGGAGCCCGTCCACATGGTACTCGTTCATCCAGTAGAGCGCGTTCGCAATCAGGAAGTTCTTGACCTCCGTCTTGCTGTAGTCAAAGACCTTGGTGCCCCAGTCGGGGTGCTCTCCCTTTCTGGTATCCGCATATTCATAGAGCGCCTGTCCGTCGAAATCCGCAAGTCCGAAGGCATCGCGAGGGAAATGCGCCGGCACCCAGTCGAGTATCACACCGATACCTGCCTCGTGCATGCTGTCTACAAAAGACTGAAATCCCTTCGGATCTCCGTAGCGCGAAGTCGGCGCATAGTAACCGGTCACCTGATAGCCCCAGCTTCCGTCAAAGGGATATTCCGCAATGCCCATGAGTTCCACATGGGTGTAGCCCATCTCCTTGACATAGGCAGAGAGCTCACGCGCCAGGGTTTCATAAGAGAGGAAGCCGTCTCGCTCGTTCTCATCTCCCCGCTTCCAAGAGCCAAGGTGACACTCGTAGATACTGAGGGCCTCCTTTCTCGGATCCTGCTTGGCCCGCTTCCGCATCCACGCGTCGTCCTTCCAGGCGTATTCCCAGGGTTCGTCCGCAAGTTTCGACGCCGTGCCCGGGCGGAATTCCGCGCTCCGCGCATAGGGGTCCGCCTTAAATAAGAGTTCTCCCGCCGCACTCCGCAGGGCAAACTTATAGAGCATGCCCGCATGAAGTCCCGGGATAAAGCACTCCCAGATGCCCCCCTCAAAAATCGCAACGCACGGATTGGCCTCTGTTTTCCAGTCGTTAAAATCTCCGACCACGCTCACTGCGGTGGCATGCGGTGCCCAAACCGCAAAGTAGTAGCCGGACACGCCATCCAGCGTCATGGGATGTGCGCCGAGCTTTTTGTAAATCTCATAGTGCGTACCCTGACCGAACAGATAGCAATCTGTCTCCGTGATGACCCCCATACCTCTGTTGACCTCTGCCATACTCCCTCCGTGCAAATGTTTTTTATACTACAAGTATAGCTTTTTTTCTTCTGTTTGACAAAGCAAGATAAGGAGGTTTCTGTGTTTTTACAACTTTCTCCGCTCTCTGTCTTTTTGCCTCTGTTTTCCATCTCCGATCTCCGAACGCGACGCATCCCGAACCTGCTCCTCCTCATCGCTCTGCTCCCGGGGCTCATGGTTCCGGACCTTCGCTTTCTGCTCCGTCTTGTCCTTGCGACGCTCTTCTTTTACCCCTGCTTTCATCTGCGCCTCCTCGGCGCGGGCGATGTGAAACTGCTCGGACTCTGCTGTGCCTATCTGGGGCTCTCTTCCTTTCTCAGCTTCTTTTTCCTCAGTCTGCTCGCGGCAAGTCTGCCCGCCCTCTGTCTCCTGCTCTCGGACCGGCGCTGCGAACAGTTGCCGCTTGCCCCCTTTTTCTTTGCCGGCTATGCGCTCCTCAATCTGGGCGTGGAGAGCGGGCTTGTTCACAGGCTTTTCCTGCACTGAACGCAAACTGCCTTTGAGGAGGATTGTCTATGCGACGTTATGCTGTCATCTTACATCCCGATGCGGAGCTCGGAAAACGACTCGCCGCATTCTGGTCTCAACAAAAAAGTCTCGGCCTGCCGGTCCGCGCCTTTTCGGAGTGCTCTCAATATGCGCACTTTCAAACAGGCGCTGCCGTGGAGATTCTGCTCTTCTCCGAACACTTTGCGGAAGAGATGCAGGGACTCATCGGCAACAGCTTTGCGCTTCTGCTGAGCGAAGACGGCTTTGTCGGCGAACAGGCACTGAATACGATCTCCGTGCCGGCCCTCTTCCTGTATCGTCCCGCCGATGCCCTGGCGCGTAGCATCATGGCGCTCTATGCCAAAGCCCGGGGAGATTCCCTCCTTGCCGTCTCGCGGGGCGAGTGCGAAATTCTCGGAATCTACTCGCCCGTTCACCGCTGCGGAAAAACCACGCTTTCGCTGTCCCTCGGACTGGCTCGCGCAGAGCGCGGCAATACCCTGCTCCTTTCGCTCGAAGAGTATGCGGGCGTCTACGGACAAATTGCGCCGGACGGTGCCGAGAGTCTGTCCGAACTCCTGCTTGCCCACTGTACGGGACGCTATCGCTGGAGTGAATTGCAAAGCCGTCTCTCCTCCTTCGGTGCGCTTAAGCTGCTCCCGCCCGTTCGCTCCGCGGAAGACCTCTCCCTGCTCCCGCCGGAAGAATTCGCATCGCTGATTCAGCGCATTGCGGACGAGAGCGCCTACCGAAATGTAATCCTGGATTTCGGTTCTTTCGGCCGCCGCGCACTCGAACTTTTAGAGATATGCGACCGGGTCTTTATGCCTGTTCTCGGAGATCCGCTCTCTGCCCTAAAACTCGCATCCTTCCGGGAATACCTGCAAAAAAGCGGGCGCGAGAAATTGCTCGAAAAAGTCGAGACCCTGGAACTCCCGAACGAACGCGAAAAAGCGCAGGACTATGCCTGCGCCTTGCTCCCCGCCTATGAAAGCGGGCTTATCTATGAACTTGCCGCAGCCCTGCATTAAAGCGCAGAGCAGAAGGTACCGTCGCGTTCGACTCAAAGGAAGTTTGCGAATACAGACGCGCCGACCACAGTCATGATACCGCAGACCACAATCGCGAGACTCGCCATGGCGCCCTCCACTTCTCCCAGCTGCATGGCCTTCGAAGTGCCGATTGCATGGGCGGAAGTGCCGAGCGCCAAGCCCTTCGCAATGGGGCTCTTAATCGCAAAGAGGTGACAAACCGGCTCGGCAAGCACATTGCCGAGGATACCGGTCACAATGATGGTCGCAACGGTAATGGTTGTATAACCGCCGAGTTCCTCGACCACGCTCATACCTATGGCTGTCGTGATGGATTTCGGCAGCAGGGTGATATACTCCGCGTGATTCATATGAAATACCAGACAGAGCAGAAGAATCGAAGCGAGGCTCGTCAAAACCCCCGAGAAAACACCGAGCATGACCGCAAGGAGATTGTCCTTTAAGAGTTGCATCTGCTGATAGAGCGGCACCGCAAGCGCCACGGTTGCCGGTGTCAGGAGGTAACTCAGGTAGCGCGCGCTCATCACATAGCTGTCGTAGTCGATGTGAAACGCAACCATAAATCCGATAACGAGAATAATCGAAATCAGCAGCGGGTTTAAAACCGCATAGCCGAATTTTGTGCGGAGCACCATGCCGATTTCGAAGGCCAAGAGGCTTATGACAATGCCGATGATGGTGGAATTCTGTACGACCTCATTCATGGTTTACCGTCTCCTCTCTTCCGCTTGTCTTCTCTTCCGCCTTGTCAAGCGTATGCTGCTTCCTCTCGTCCGCCGAATTGCGCACGGTCTCTTCCGCTTCCTCAACCAGTTCCTTGACTTTCTCGGCCTCTCGGCTTGCAAGCTCTCCCAGCTCCGCCTTCAGCACGGCCTTTTCCGCGAGCAGTTCCTCTTTGAGCTCTGCAGCGGCCGTCTCTCCCTTTGCCCTGCCGCGCGCCGTCACCGCGAGCAAAAGCTCTGTGACACGGCCCGTAACCCCCATGACCGCAACGGTCGAAACAAAGGTAATAATCGTGACCGGCAATAAAATTTGCCGCAACTGGCCCCAGGCTGTCATGAGACCCACGCCGGCCGGAATAAACATGAGCGGCATGGCATCAATTAAAAATTCCGCGGTCTCCCGCACCTGCTCCAGCTTTACGATACCTGTCATCAGTGCCGCCAGCATGAGCAGCAGGCCGTAAATACTGCCCGGCACGGGCAGCGGGATAAAGTAGTGCATCAATTCACCGATACAGGTCATGGCCGCAATGATGCCGAACTGTCTCATTAATCTCATAGTTCCGACTCTTCCTTTTCGTTTCTTAATCAAAGATTTCCTTATCATAAATCTTTTTCTCAGGCGGGAAAAGGAGAAACACAAAATTGGTTTGTCTTTTTTTAGCGACAGTTTTATAACGGAGGAAACTTTTTCATTCATACGGAAAGGAGACCCATGTCAGAGATCAAGCCAAATCCGCCCTAGGTTGACAGTTCCCTCCGCCACCTGCTTCGCCTCCCGGCTTCCTGCTATCAGGCGAGCGGCATCGTGGTCAACGGACGACGCATCAAATCCCTGGTCTTCGCGGTCTACCCCTTTACACCGCAATCCGCCATCAGCCACGCGCTGATCAACGGCTCCTATATCCCGGTATTCTGCGGCTGCGGCGGGGCCGCAGACAGCCGATCTCGTGCGGAAAATCCGCGCGGAGTTCCCCGAGGTTCCCATCATTGCGAGCGGCGCAAACGCCATCACCTATACGCCGCCTTCCACTGCCGAACTCTTAAAACACATGATGGCAAAGTACCGAGAAAGCGAAACGATTTTCACCTCGATTCGAAACTTGACAAGCTTTCATCACTATTCTATACTGGGCTAGTAGTCTTCAGGGCAGGGTGAAATTCCCTACCGGCGGTATAGCCCGCGAGCCGAAAGGCAGATCCGGTCAGATTCCGGAGCCGACAGTAAAGTCTGGATGGAAGAAGCTGCGCGCTGGGTCGGATTGTTCCCCATTCCGCTCATAAGCACCCTCCATAGTCAAAAAAGCCCTTGGAATGCAAATTCCAAGGGCTTTTTTCAACTTGCCCGCCCCCGGAGTCTATCCGGGGATTTTTTTGTTTGAGAGGAGTTTCTATGCACGAAGAAATGATGCGGCGTGCCGTTTTACTCGCCGCGCGAGGCCGCGGACACACGGCACCGAACCCTCTGGTGGGCGCCGTCCTCGTGAGGGACGGTGAAATTTTAGGCGAAGGCTGGCATGCGGTCTACGGCGGCCTCCACGCGGAACGATCCGCGCTCGAGGACTGTAAGCGCCGCGGGCACTCTCCCAAAGACGCGGTTCTCTACGTGACGCTGGAGCCCTGCTGCCACCACGGAAAGCAACCGCCCTGCACCGAGGCTGTCATTGATGCCGGTATCCGCGCGGTCTTTGTGGGCAGCGCGGACCCGAACCCGCTGGTGGCGGGCAAGGGTGTGGCGGCGCTCCGCGCCGCGGGTATACAGGTTACGGAGGGCTTTCTGGCGGACGAATGCGACGCCCTGAACGCGCCTTTTTTTCGCCACATGAAGACCGGCCTTCCCCTGGTCACCGTGAAATACGCGATGACCCTGGACGGAAAAACCGCCTGCGCTTCCGGCGCCTCCCGCTGGATTACCGGCGAGGCCGCGCGCGAGGAGGTCCATCGGAGCAGGGCCGCGGCCGGCGCTGTCATGGTAGGCATCAACACCGTGCTGAAGGATGATCCCCTCCTCACCTGCAGAATTCCGGGCGGCAGAAACCCGCTCCGCGTTGTCTGCGATTCCGCACTCAGAACCCCGCTCTCCTCTGCCCTTGTAAATAGCGCAGCGGAGATTCCGACTCTGCTTGCCTGCTGCGTTTCGGACAGCGAGCGCCATGCACCCTATCTCCGTGCCGGCTGCGAAGTTCTCTGCTTTTCCGGCGAGCGAGTTCCGCTCCCGGAACTGCTCCGTTGCCTCGGCGAACGCGGCATCAACGAAGTCTTTGTCGAAGGCGGTGCCGAACTCGCCTGGTCCCTCATCTCGGAAGGACTTGCCCAGCGCGTGCAGGCCTATATCGCCCCAAAACTTTTCGGCGGCCGCACGGCCTCCTCCGCGCTCGGCGGAGACGGCGTTGCCCTGCCGGACGAGGCCTTTCGACTGAAAAATCTCCGCCTGCGGCAACTGGACTCCGACATTTTACTCGAGGGGGAACTCTGATTATGTTTACCGGACTCATTGAAGAACAGGGACGGGTACTCACACCGCCTCGCAACGGAAAACTGAGCCTTGCTGCGAGCAAGGTAACGGAAGGTCTTGCCCTCGGTGACAGCATTGCGGTAAACGGCGTCTGCTTAACCGTGAGCGCTTTTTCCGGACAGCGCTTTACCGCCGATGTCATGCCGGAAACCCTGCATCGCTCGAATCTCGGAGAACTGCGCACAGGCAGCCTTGTCAATCTGGAGCGCGCTCTCCCGGCAACGGGTCGCTTCGGCGGCCACTTTGTGAGCGGGCACATTGACGGGGTCGGCAGCCTGCTCTCCGTGCGCCCCGAGGGAAATGCGCTGATATTCTCGATTCGCGCCGCGCCCGAGCTTCTGCGGGGCATCGTTGAAAAGGGCTCCGTCGCGATCGACGGCATCAGCCTCACCGTGGTCGAGGTGACCGAAACCCTGTTTTCGGTCTCCGTGATTCCGCACACGGCCGCAGTCACCACCCTCGCCGGAAAACGGCCCGGCGACCGCCTCAATCTGGAGACGGATATGATAGGCAAGTACGTCCTGCGGGCACTCTCCCTGTCACAGTCTTCGAACAACACTTCCGTCAACGAGAGCCTGCTTCGCGCCCTCGCTTACTGAATGGCACGGTTTATAAAAAGAAAGGAGTTATCATGGCTTTTTCTACGATTGAACAGGCGCTCGAAGCGTTGCGGCGCGGCAAAGCGATACTCTGTGTGGACGACCCCGAGCGGGAAAACGAGGGCGATTTGATCTGTGCGGCGGAATTTGCGAGCACAGAACTTGTGAACCAAATGGCAAGTCTGGGCCGCGGACTGATCTGCCTCCCCATAGACGCAAGCTATGCGGAAAAGCTCGCGCTCCCGTCAATGTCTTCCGTAAACAGCGATAACCACGAGACCGCCTTTCTGGTCTCTGTCGATCACATGGAGACCACCACAGGCATCAGCGCCACAGAGCGCGCCTTGACCGCCAGAAAGCTGGTCTCCGAGGATGCCGTTCCCTCCGATTTTCGCCGCCCCGGCCATCTCTTTCCGCTCCTTGCCCGCCCGCACGGCGTGCTCGAGCGCCGCGGCCACACCGAGGCGACCGTTGACCTCTGCCGCCTCGCGGGTCTTAAGCCCGCCGGACTCTGCTGTGAGATTATGCGCGAAGACGGGGAGATGATGCGCACCAAAGAACTGCTCTCCCTCGCCGAGCGCGAAGGCCTTTGCATCATCAGCATCGAGGACCTGGTGCGCTACCGCGAGTGCTACGACTATGCGCTCGAAGAAGCGGCGAGCGCCGCGCTCCCGAGTGCCTTCGGCGATTTTGAAATCCACGGCTTTTTCGATCCGCTGAGCGGCCTCGAACACCTCGCGCTTGTCAAGGGAGAGGTGCGCGGTAAGAGCAATGTCCTCTGCCGCATGCACTCCGAGTGCATGACAGGCGATGTCTTCGGGTCCAAGCGCTGCGACTGCGGCGAACAGCTGCAGCGCGCACTAAAGCAGATCGAAGCGGAGGGACAGGGTGTCCTCCTCTACCTCCGTCAGGAGGGACGCGGCATAGGCCTCCTCAACAAGCTGAAGGCCTATGCCCTCCAAGAACAGGGGCTCGATACCGTCGAGGCAAACCGCGCCCTCGGCTTTGCGGACGATCTCCGGAATTACGCGCCCGCGGCGGCCATGCTCCGCAGTCTCGGCGTACAGTCCCTGCGTCTTATGACCAATAATCCCGATAAGATCACACAGCTCACGGATTTCGGCATTCCGGTCACATCCCGTGTCCCGATTGAGATCCCCGCAAACCGCCACGACATCCGTTACCTTCGCACCAAGCAGAAGCGCATGGGACATCTGCTCGATGAGACCCTGCTCCGCGAAAGCTGCTGAAACGCTTTGCCCGCAAGTACCCCCTATGTTTGAACAAGAGAAAGAGAGGATAACACCATGAATCTTTACGAAGGAAGTTTATATCTCGAGGCCCCCGAAAAAATCCGCATCGGCATTGTCGCGGCGCGCTTTAACGATCTTGTGGTCTCCCGCCTCATTGACGGTGCGGAGGATGCGCTGCTCCGCCACGGCGTGCTCCCCGCACAGATTTCGCTCGCCAAGGTACCGGGCGCCTTTGAGCTCCCCCTTGTCGCCAAGAAAATGGCGGAGAGCGGCAAGTACGACGCGGTCATTGCGCTCGGCGCGGTGATACGCGGTGACACCGACCACTACAACTATGTGTGCAGCGAGGTCTCCAAGGGCATTGCCGCCGTCGGCTTGGAGAGCGGCCTCCCCGTGCTCTTCGGTGTCCTGACCTGCGATACCCTGGAACAGGCTTTGCTCCGCGCGGGCTCGAAGGCCGGCAACAAGGGCTTTGAATGCGCCGTCGCCGCGCTCGAAATGGTTTCTCTCCTCGAGAAACTCTGAGCATGATTTCCGCTTCGACTCCGCAGCGAACTTCGCTTTCAAATGTACGTATAAACGTAAGCTGTTTTTCGGAAACACAAGCCGCGGCCTTTCTCGCTTGCTCACTTCACGCTCGACACGCTCGGAGGAAGGCGACCTAGGCCGGGCTTTTCCGGATACTTGCCCCTAAGTTCCGACATATGTCGTTCTGCAACTTATCTCAAAAAGAGCTCGTCTCCGGTTCTCCCGGCGGCGAGCTTTTTCCCTGTTTCGAACCCCTACCTCTCAAATCTCAATCACATACTGTCTTCAACGCTCTCTGTTTTTCTTCCCTGCATATTTGCCTGATTTGTGCCGCCGCGCGCAGAGCATATGCCTCATCGTAATTCTTGCCATGCCCTTGTTTTGCGCGGTTTTGCGTGTTAGTATCACCTTTGATACCTATAACTCCACTGTATAGCAGGAGACTGTCATGACCCTTCAGCAAATCTATTATCTCACGGAGATTGCCGCGGCCGGCAGCATCAACCGCGCCGCGGAGAAGCTCTTTCTCTCACAGCCCGCGCTCACAAACGCCGTCAAAGAGGCCGAGGAAGAGCTCGGCTTTCGCATCTTTAACCGCAACTCGCGCGGCATCAGCCTGACACCGGACGGCACCGAGTTTTTGGCGCGCGCCCGGGAATTGCACCAGCAATATGAGCTCCTCATGGACCGTTTCGGCAGCGCGCGGCAGGTGCGCCAGCGCTTCTCGATTTCGACCCAGCACTACTCCTTTGTGACCCAGGCCTTTGCCCGCATGACGAAGAGTTTTGACACCAACGAGTACCAGTTCTCCGTCCTCGAGACCCGCACCATCGATGTGATCCGCAATGTGATCAGCGGCAAGTCCGATGTGGGCATACTCTACGAGAGCGGCTTTAATCACCGCTTTCTCTCCAAGATTTTTCGAGAGGAACTGCTTGAATTCCACCCGCTGATCGAGTGCAACGCCTATGTCTATCTCTACAAGGACCACCCGCTGGCCTCCCTCGACGCCATCAGCTTCGAGGAGCTCAAGCCCTACCCCTGCATCCAGTTTGACCAGGGCGAGGACAGCTCTGCCTTTCTCGCCGAGGAGATTTTGAGCGACCGCGACTACCCGCGCGTCATTAAGACCTCCGACCGCGCGACCAACTTAAATCTCATGCGCTCCATTCTCGGCTATACCCTCTGCTCGGGCATCATAAGTCGCGATTTAAACGGCTCCGACTATGTCGCCGTGCCCTTCCGGGAGGACAGGCGAAATAAAAATCAGACCATGCGGATCGGCTACATCCTAAAAAAGGGAACCGTTCCGAATGATCTGATGCTTCGTTTCTTGGAGGAAATTGAATTTTGTCTCAGCGCCGAGCGGACGGAGGCGTGAGCGCACGCATCGCGTTCAGCACGGCGAGGACCGTGACACCGACATCGCCGAAGACCGCCTCCCACATATTGGCGAGTCCGAAAATGCCGAGAACCAAGACCGCTGCCTTGACCGCCAAGGCGAAAGCGACATTCTGGCGCACAATGCAAACGGTCTTTCTCGAAATGCGTATGATGTCCGCAAGCTTCGAGAGCTCATCGTCCATAATGACAAGATCCGCTGCCTCAATCGCCGCGTCGCTCCCGAGGGAACCCATCGCAATGCCTACATCCGCGCGCATCAATACCGGCGCATCGTTGATGCCGTCGCCCACAAAGCCGACCCGTTCTCCGGGCTTCGCTTCTTTTAACAGGCGCTCCACCTGCTCCACTTTATCCGCGGGCAAAAGGTCGTGATACACAGTGTCGACGCCGACTTCCGCCGCAATGGCCTCCGCGGCCTCCTTGCGGTCACCGGTCAGCATGACCAGCTTCTCGACCCCTACCGCGCGAAGCGCCTTCAACGCCTCAAAAGCCCCCGGCTTTAGAACATCCGCAATGACAATATGCCCCACATAGCAGCCGCCGTGTGCCGCATAGACCACGGTGCCGTGCTCTTTGACCGCGGGGAAATCAATGTCTTTGCTCTTAAGCAACTTTTCGTTGCCGAGGAGCAGCTCTCTGCCGTCCAGCTGTCCCGCGAGGCCGTGTCCGGCCGTCTCGTGCATCTCGCCGAGCCGCGCCCGCTCTATGCTGCCGCCGTAGGCCTGCAAAATGGACTGGGCAATGGGGTGTGCGGAAATGCTCTCGCCGTGGGCCGCAAGCGCCAGGAGCTCTTCCTCGCTGAGCCCGGAGCCCTCCGACGGGTGAATGCCGACCACGCGGAACTCACCCCGCGTGAGCGTCCCTGTCTTATCGAAGACCAGGGTCTTTAACTCCGCGGCGCTCTCCAGAAAATTGGAACCTTTGACCAAAATGCCGCGCTTCGATGCCGCACCGATGCCGCCGAAGAAACCGAGCGGCAACGAAATGACCAGCGCACAGGGGCAAGATACAATGAGGAAGATACAGGCGCGCTTAATCCAGGGCGCCGCAGGTGCACCGAGCATGAGCGGCGGCACAATCGCGAGCAAAAAGGCCGTAATTGTGACCACCGGCGTATACCAGCGCGCAAAGCGAGTGATGAAGTTCTCCATGCGGGTCTTCTTCTCGCTCGCGCTCTCGACCAACTGCAAAATGCGCGCAACCGTCGAGTCCTCATACGCCTTGGTCGTTTTCACACGGAGCGCGGTCTCCCCGTTCACGCAACCGCTGATCACCGTATCGCCCGGTCTCACCTCGCGCGGCACCGGCTCACCGGTCAGCGCCGCCGTGTCGAGGAAGGAGCTCCCCTCGAGGACAATGCCGTCGAGCGGTACCTTCTCGCCGGGACGGATTAAGATGACCGAGCCCACTTCTACCTCGTCGGGATCCGTCTGCTCAATCTCGCCCTCGCGCTCCACATTCGCGTACTCCGGCGCAATGCTCATCATCGCCGTGATCGACGCGCGGGATTTTCCGACCGCGAGCGACTCAAAGAGTTCGCCGACCTGATAAAAAATCATGACCGCGCAGGCCTCCGAGTACTCACCGATACAAAAGGCAGCGACCGTTGCAATGAGCATTAAGAAGTTCTCGTCAAAGACCTGGCCGTTTCGTATGTTCTTCAGCGCCTTTAGGATTACCTCCCGGCCAACCAGAAGATAGGGAAGCAGGAAGAGAACACCGATCAACCATGCGGGAGTACGCAGCGCTTCGGCCGCGCCGCTCTTTTGAAAGACCAGAATGGCCGCATAGCCCGCGACCGCAAGTAAGATGCGGCGAAGCAAAGTCTGTTGCTTTCGATTCATAGGATGCCCCCACTCAACGGCTCACGCTGAAATCCGCTTCGATTTTCTGCCCCGTCCGAATCGCTTCCTCGAGCACTTCTTCAAAGACCTCATCGGCCGCCTCCAGGGTGAACTTCTGCATCAGGAAATTCACCTTCACGTCCACAACACCGTCCAGCTTCCGAATCGCATCCTCAACCTTCTTTGCGCAGTTCGCGCAGTCAATCTCACAAGCAAATTTCTTCTTCATCTCTGCCTCCTCATTCCGAAATGTGTTCCAGTCCCTGGTCTATCATGGTTCGCACATGCTCATCCGCCAGCGCATAAATCATTGACTTCCCCTCGCGGCGTGCCCTGACAAGTCTCGCTTGCTTTAGGAGTTTGAGCTGACGGGAAACGGCCGACTGCGTTACATTAAGGCTCTCCGCGAGCTCATTCACGCCGTACTCACCCGAAAACAGCCGGTAAAGGATGCGCATTCTCGTCGAATCGCCGAACACCTTAAAGAGTTCCGCCAAATCATAGAGCTGATCTTCGCTCGGCGCCCTCTGCATTGCTGCCACCGTCATGCCTTCCTCCTCTCAACTTGCAAGTCTTTTTCATATCTGAGCATATGAGCATTTGTTCATGTGTCGACTTCAGAATACCACTTTTTCCGGAAATGTCAAAGAAATTTCAGCTTTAACGCCGCTAATTTTTGTTGCCGAAGAGCTTCTCTGCCTTTGCCCGCAATGCCGCAGCCGTCAGCTGCCGCTCCTCTGCGCCAAAGAGCGCCGAAACCACGGCAATGCCGGCCGCCCCGCTGCCCGAAAGCTTCTCAACATTTTCTTCGTTGATGCCGCCGATTGCGACCACGGGAATCGAAACCGCCTCTGTAATTTCCCGGAAGGCCGCGATGGAAAGCGGCAGGGCATCCGCCTTGGTTGCTGTCCCGAAGACCGCACCCGCGCCGATATAATCGGCCCCGAGGCGCTCTGCCTCTCTTGCGGCCTCTACGCTTCTCGCCGTGATACCGAGTATCTTCCCCTCGCCGACCAAAGCCTTGATGCTGCCGTCCGGGAGCTTTGTCGTATCTCCCACCGAAATTCCGAGCGACCGCGCCGCTGCCTCTCGGAGATCTGTCTGCCCGAGGTGCACGCCGTCCGCCCCACTTTTCCGAAAGGCTTCCAAACTGTCATTCATGATAAAGGGAAGGCCCGCCGCGCGGCAGAGCGCCTGCACGCGCTCCCGCTCGGCCGCGAGCGCTGCGTCCTCTTCCCCCTTTTCTCTCCACTGCAGCATGGTAATGCCGCCGTCAAGCAATTCTTTCACCGCGCCGTAAAGTGTTTCCCCCGCGCGAAGCGAGGCGCGGGAACTCACCGCATAGAGAAGCAGCGCGCGGCGAAGCGTCTCTTTAGTCCACATTCTCGTTTTCATTCCAATCCCCCTCGACCGAGAGCTCGTCCAGCGTATTGCCGTAGGGCGGCAGGCAGCTCTCCATAAACTCCCGAAGCTCCGGCAATTCTCCGGCGAGCCGCTTAAGCTCTGCCTCTATGCTGCGCTTTGCCGTGCGGAACTCCGTGTTGCCCGCGCTCTCTTCTTCGAGGCATTTAATATAGGCCGAGAGCTTATCCGCCGCTTTGACAAGCCGCCAAAGATATAGTTCTTCCGCGCCGCCCGCTTCCGCCGCGGTGACCACGCCGAGCAGGGGCGCATAAACCTCCGCGAGTTCCTTCGGCAAACGCGCAAGTAAGCTCTCCGTTGCCCTCTCCTCCGCCGCATGGTAAGCCTTTCGGAGCGCTTCGCTCCCGTACTTCACCGGGGTCGGCATATCGCCCGTGATAATCTCGCTCGCATCGTGAAAGAGGCCGATTACCGCCGCCCGGTCTGCGTTTAGCTGCTTTCCGTAGCGCACATTTCCGATTTCACAGAGCGCGTGCGCCAAAATCGCGACCTCGGCCGCATGTTCGCTTAAGTTCTCGCGGCGGCTTGCGCGCATCAGCGCCCAGCGGTCTATGTATTTCATACGCGACAGAGCCGCAAAAAACGTAACTGCCATCTTGACTCCTCTCTTACTGAATGACCGAACGCTAAAAATTTCTCAAAAAGAGGCGCCCTTTCGGGCGCCTCTCGCGATTTACTCTGCCAGCTCCTCAAGCTGTGTCAGCAGTTCATCAAAGTACTTCATTGCGTCCTCAACCGGCTTCTCGGTCGAGAGATCCACGCCTGCAATCTTCAGGATGCTGACCGGATCGTCCGTGCAACCTGCGGAGAGGAAGCGGATGTAATCCTTGAGTGCGGGCTCTCCCTCGGTCAGGATGCGCTTTGCGACCGCAACCGAAGCCGCAAAACTCGTCGCGTACTGGTAGCAGTAGAAGTTCATGTACATGTGCGGCACGCGGCTCCACTCCTCGCCGATCAGCGGGTCGGATACCATAGCCGGACCGTAGTACTCCTTGTTCAGGCGGAGATAGAGCTCGGAAAGCGTATCCGCCGTGATCGGCACACCCGTCTCCGACATCCGGTTGCTCTCAATCTCGAACTCCTCGAGCATGGCCTGGCGGAACAGCGTTCCCTTGAAGCTGTCAAGCAGGTGGTTGATGAGATACGCCTTCTCCTCGCGGGACTCCGCCTTACCGATCAGGTAGTGGTTCAACAGGACCTCGTTGGTAATCGAAGCGACCTCCGCGACGAACATCTTGTACTGCGCGTCAAAGAAGTCGTGACTGTGGTCGGAGTGCCAGAAGTGCATTGCGTGACCCAACTCATGCGCAAGCACAAAGGCGTCCTCAAAGGTATTGTTAAAGTTCATCAGGACAAAGGGATGGGTCGCATAGACCGAGTTGCAGTATGCGCCGACGCGCTTGCCCTCGTTCTCGACCGCATCGATCCAGCGATTCTCAAACGCCTCGCGGAGCAGCTCAAGGTAGTGCTCGCCGAGCGGTGCAAGACCCTCGAGCAGCATCTCCTTTGCCTCCTCGTAAGTCACGCTGCGCTCGTAGTCCTTTAACATGTTCGCGTAGATATCGTACATGTGGAGCTCATCCACGCCGAGCATCTTCTTTCTGAGCGCCATATAGCGGTGGAAGGGCCCGATGTTCTTGTGAACGCTGGAGAGCAGGCGCTCGCAGACCTGCGGGGACACATTGTCTCTGCCGACCGCCGCCTCAAAGGAGCTCTTATACCCTCTCGCCTTTGCAAAGAAGAAGAGCTGCTTCATCTGCGCATCGTAGAGAGAGGCAATGGTATTGCGGAAACTCTTATAGGTTCCGTAGTACTGTTCAAAGACTTCCTTGCGGAACTCGCGGTTCGGAGAAGCCTCGAGCAGCGTAAATCTTCCGTTTGTGATCTGTACGTCCTCGTCGCCGTCCTTGACCGTCGGGAACTTCATGTCCGCATTCTGCAGCATCGAGAAGCTCTGATAGGGTGCGAGCGCCATGATGTTTGCCGCCGCGAGCAGCTTCTCCTCGCTCTTATTCAGGGTGTGCGGCGCAAGACGAATCGCATCGTCAATCGTGATTTTGAATGCGCGGAGCGCCGGGCAGCTCTCGTAATAAGCGTTGATTTTGTCCTCGCCGAGTGCCAACACTTCCGGCTCGATGAAAGCCGTCTTCTCGAGAATCTTTACATCCGCACTCTGCGCCCTCTGTAAGAGCGCAAGGTTGTCCGCGTTTCCGGTATCCACGTCGCTCCGCATCATCGCATAGCCGAAGAAGCGGTAGTCTGTCTTCTTGCACTCCTGATAGAGCTCATAGACCTTTAAGAGCACCTCCGCGCCGTCGCCGAGCTTGCCTTCGTAACCCGCGATTTCATCCGCCAATGCGAGGCCGCGCTTTACATCGTCCTCAAAGGCCTGTAAATCCGGGTAGACATCCTCCAGCTTCCAGGTTTGTTCCACCGCAACCTCACTTCTCTTGGGCAGCTTCTGTTCCATAGGATCCTCTCCTTTCGAAGTCCGTTGTTATCTTCTGTATTATCGTACCAAAAATAAACTGCTTTGTGAATCTGTTTTGGGCGTTCTTCACAAGGCAAGACTTAGTTTTGCCTATATGAAAATTTTAACCTTAATATTGTCAAACTATGGTATAGTAAGGCAGAAAGGAGATATGCCAATGAATAAAAATCGCTTGTTTATCCTGATTTCCTCTGCTGCTGCCATCCTCGGGAGTCTGCTCCCCTGGGCAACCGTCTCCGCGGGTATCTTCGGCTCCATGAGTGTGCGCGGTACCGAAGGCGATGGAACCTTCATCATCATACTCGCAATCGTCGCCATTGTCCTTGCCTGCCTGAAAGACCATAAGACAGCGCTTCCGAAGAACTTTGCGACCGGCATCTTTGCAATCGGTGCTGTGCAGAGTGTCATCATGCTCCTGAATCTCATCAACATCGGACGCATGCTCGGCTCCCAGGGTGCGGAGCTCAAAGCCTACGGTGTTGCGGTACACATCGGCTTCGGCTTCGTCCTTGTGTTGCTTGCAGCCGTTGCCACCGCCGTCTTCGGTGCCATGGCACTCTCCGGCGGTAAGCTTTCGAAAGATACGCTGAACGAAGTCATGGACGCGAGCAAAAATCTCTCCAAGACCGTCGCACAGGCAACCACAACCGCCGTGAAATCCGCTTCCGAGGAAATCAATAAGCAGAGCGAGAAGATGAAGGAAGCCAAGGAGGCTAAGGCCGCTTCCGAAGCTGCCGCGACCGCTGCAAACACTGCGGAAACTGCCGCTAACGAAACGGTCGATACCGCAACCGCTGCGCCGGAAAACGTTGAGACCGTCGTTGCCGAAGCCGCTCCTGAAAGCGTTGCGAGCGAAAGCGAAACTTCCGACAACACCGAAAACAAGGATGATACGACCGTCTGACAATGCACTGCAAATATCCCCGGTTCCCTTATGGGCGCCGGGGATTTTCTTTTTCGTTCGATACAGAAAGGCATTACAAACAGAAAAGATTTGCGCCTCCTCGGATTTACGCTATCATAGACCTAATGAAGGACGGAAAATAAAACACCGTCCGTCGTCAATGATAAGCCCCGGGGCGCTCGCCCCGCAGAAAGGACAGGTATGAAATACCAATCCGTCAACGAATTCTCCCACTTCTCCTTTTCCGACTGCGTGCTCACGGAGATGAGCGCAAGCCCGGCCGGTGTTCAGCTGACACTCGAGGCACTGATTGTTCTCCCGGAAAACTCGCAAAACACCAACTTCACCGCGAGCTATGCGGGTACTGTTCAGCTGCGCTTACTCGGCGGACAATTTACCGAGAGTGTAAAAGAGGGCTATCAGTACCGAGACGCAAACGATGTGCTCCTCGAATCCGTCCCGGACACCCTGCTCTCCCCGGCGGAAGTTACCGCGCTGCTCCCCGAGCTCCGCGACGTGTACCTCTTCCAGATTCTCAGCGAAACAAGAGCGGACGGCAAGATTCTCTTGGAGCTCGGCATCGAGTTCCCGCAGGCCGAGGAATACGACACGCTTATAACGCCTTCCTACCGCATCGGCGTCCTCTGCGAAAAGGCCGTCTTCGGCTGGGATTACTATATGAACCGCGTGGAGAGCTGAGCCATGGACTTCTCCCGGGTCATCATCGTGAGTGACCGACATTTGTTTGATTGCGAAGCGGCGCCCGAGGCTGCCTTTTTATCCTATCTGGAGCGCGTATCGGCAATGCGACCGCACGCCCTCTTGCTCCGCGAAAAGGATATGCGAGAGGCGGATTACCTTGCCCTCGCAAGGCGCGTCCGCGCCCGTATCCCTTCCGTGCCGCTGATCCTCCACTCCTTTCCGCGCGCGGCAAAGGAACTCCCCTGTGACCGCCTGCATCTCCCGCTTGCCCTGCTGCAACAAATCAAAGAGGAGCAGCCCTCCCTCTTGGAAGGCTGCTCCTCTCTCGGCGCTTCGGTGCACGCTGTCGATGAGGCCGTGCGCGCCGTCTCCTTAGGCGCAAGCTATCTCATCGCGGGAAATATCTATGAAACCGACTGTAAACCCGGGCTCGCGGCGCGCGGTCTTTCCTTCCTCACAGAGGTCTGTAAGGCGGTTCCGGTTCCGGTCTATGCAATCGGCGGCATCACCCCGGAACGACTTCCGGAAGTGCTTGCTGCCGGGGCGGCCGGCGCCTGTATGCGCTCGGCGCTCACTCAGCCTTCCCGCTTGCTCTGACCGCTCGCATAGTCGATGCGCACGCCGGGCTGCACATTGTAGAGAAATACATGGAAGGAAAACTCCGGATCCCGGAGTGCCTCCGCTTCGAGCTCTACCCCCCGCGCAAGCAAGTCATCGCCGAGAAACACGGGAGTTGCACGGTAGAGCACCGCGCCGCCGCCGTTCTCGATGTAATCCGCGACCCGTTTTTCATAGGGCAGCATCCCGCTTATGTTAAGGTAGCGGGTTCCCGTCATTAAGTTCTGCGGGTTCGCATTTTCCCCGGAGAGCATGTAGGCAATCAGATGGCAGCGGTTATAGAGATACTTGTCTTCGATCAAATCATCGTAGCGCACCGTGTGCCAGCCGCTCGGCCGCACATCGCCTATGCTCTCGCGTTTTTCTGTCGGCATGGTCGCTTTTGTCAGAACCGCAAAGGCCGGACCGCAACGCCCAAGCGCATCCAAGTCCGCATAGGACTCATAGCCCTCTGTCTCATGCTGCTCGCCGAGCAGCCGTTCCTCTTCCGTAAAGAGCGGCTGCCCCATGTTCATGCTGATGTCCGGGCTGCCTTGATAGCTTCCGACCGCCGTTAGCACCGCCTCCGCGGGATCTCCGGGCGGCGGCACGATGATGCCGATTGCCTCTTTTTCCGCCCGGTCTGTCCACGGCAGCCGGGCATTCGGCCACAGTGTCTGCTGCAGGGCTCCCAGGGTAAGCAGTATCAGCAGGATCCACAGCGCCTTACGTATGTTTCCCCCGCGCCTCTTTCGTCTGTATGCCGACATTGCTCCCCCTTGTTCTCTCGCCTGATTTCTTTGCTATAGGCAAGTATACCGTTTCGCTCCCCACTTCTCAAGTCCGCTTGCCCTTCATCGTGCGAGGCGACTCGTAAATAGCGGTTGATGTCGGAGAAGCCGGGAAACGCACCCCCCTGCGGAAAACGCTTCGAAGCGACAGAAAGGAGAACCATGCTACTTTGGACTTCTCAGGAGGAAGCCGTCTACAACGAGCTTCTGAAAACCGGCGTCTATCGCTGCGATCTAAATCTCTCACCGATGAAAGATTGTCGCGAGAAGTACGACTGGCTGGTACGACAAATGAAACAACGCATCGGCCCGCCGCCGGACAAGGTCTCTTACCCGGTCTGGGCATGGTATCAACAGCAAGGAAAACACCGTAAACCCGATCTCCGCAAAGAGCGCTGGGCTGTCGGCTGCAACGGAGAACGTTTTGCCTGTCTCGAAATCGAAATTCCGGACCGAGAGGTTCTCTTATCCGATTTTGACGCCTGGTGCATCATCTTGAGCAATGGCCTCCTCTCCGATAGCGAGCAAGAAGACAGTTGTCTCGAGGCACAATACGAGGCGCTCTCCCCTTCCGAGAAGCGCCGCATGAAAGAAATAAACTGGGAGCGTGTCTTTGATTTAAGCACCCTGGACAATGACTGGTCGCGAAGAGGTTACTACATTCAGGCAACCTTCTGGGAACTCCGGCTTGAACAAGTTCGGGACGTTCGCTTCTTTCGCGCCGCCGCCAAATTCGATTCCCCGTAGTAGGACAAAGCCCTTCTTTCCTCACCCCGGCTGTACCCCCGCAGCGCTGCTCAAAGCAAAAAGGACAGAAGCGCGTAACTTCGCTTTTCTGTCCTTTTCGCGTTACAACAAACTCTCATTACGGCAAAATCTCAAGCCAATAGCCGTCCGGATCTTCGATAAAGTAGATGCCCATCTCCTCGTTTTCGAAGCAGATACAGCCCATCTCCTTGTGCTTTTTGTGCGCTGCGTCAAAATCGTCCGCCCGAAACGCGAGGTGAAATTCGCACTCGCCGAGGTCATACGGCTGCGGATGGTCCTTAAGCCAAGTGAGTTCCAACTCAAATTCCCCGACCTCGCTCTTTAAATACACGATGATGAAATCGTCCGTCGTCTTCCGTCTCACCTCGTGTAAGTCGAGGGCCTCGTTGTAAAAGCGAATGGAGCGCTCCAAATCCGCAACATTCAAATTCTCGTGTATCATCTTAAACTTCATATCTCTTCTCCTTTCGCTGTCTCCGTGTTTTTGATGCGGGAGCTATACCGCGGGTATTCCGTGAGAAAGCGCTGAATCACATCCGGCTCTCCCCAGTAGTGTATCGGAAAAACGGCATTGCAGTCCACACGTTCCAGGAAATACAAGAGTCCGTCCGCGTAGTGCGCTTCCAGTCTCGGATCGAGCGGCACAAAGGCTATATCAAAATGTCTGCCCTTGATTTTTCCGATCTCCGTGTGAAAAATTGCACGGAGCTCTCGGTTCTCTTCCTCCGGTTCTCCCTCCCAATACCAGTCGTTCAAATCACCGCCGTGGTAAACAATCCCTTCGTCGCAGCTCACGATAAACGCGACGCCACTGTCGTTTGAACGCAGGGTCTCGACACGAATCCCGCCCTCAAGTTGATTGCATTCACCCGGCGCAACAAAGATACGTCGGATTTCCGCCAAGCGCTTCTCATCATTGATATCATTCGCCAACACCGCCCGGTAACGCATGCCCCTCTCGCCCAGAAGCTCAAAAATCTTCGGATTATAGTGATCCCCGTGGCAGTGGCTGCAAAATACAAGCACTTCTTTTTCCCTGTCGAGCAGCGGTAGTTCACCCTTGTAGTAGTCGAAAATACAGTAGCGGTCTTTATATTCCAGCAAAACACCGCTGTGGTCTAAGTACGTTACTTTCATGATGTCACCTCGAGAGAAACAACTTGTTACAAGCCTCCCCCTCCCTTCCGTCTGTCAGAAGGTAAAACCGTAATCATCAGCAAATGCCAAATCCATAATCACGGGATGGCGGAAACTTTCCGCTCTGGTCGCATCATCATAAACGACCGGGTATAGCTAAACTGTTGCTCGCAGAGCTTCCAGAAGGAGCTCTGAAGATTGTATTTCTCCATTTCCGAGAGAAATTAATTATATTCCGCTGCTCCTTCTGTGAGCATGACACGCAACACCTCTTCCAAGGAACAAGTGTGGGTCTTACAGATAGCACTCAGAAGACCTACCGTAATATTCTCCTCGTTAAAGTTCTCAATCTCCGGATCTTAAAAGCACTGCGTCCTTTCCTTATTCGCAAAGAACTTGATGTGCTTTTCAATGGTGGGCTTATATCTCTCCTCAATTCCGAGATCCACAGAAAGCAGAGAAGCCCGGTCGGCAAAGAAGCGCTTGGAATACAACATCGTATCTTCCAAGTAGTTGCCTTTCACATCCGGCTTCGGAAACGGTGCATAGATTAAGTAGTTCGTGCTCGTATCCTCGCGCTCCGGAAAGCGCTTTGTCATAAACCGATTGTCAGGCTCCAGCCGGTAGACTTTGGCATTCTCCGGTTCGATAGAAGCTATATCCTCCGCAAGCTCTGCCCTATCAGTGTTTCTCCTGTATGATCCATGATCCCCGTGTTCCGCCGCTTCTCCGAACCCATCCGTTCTCAATCAGCTTGCCAAAGGCTCTTTGAATCGTAGAGCGGGAAACGCCGAGCTCTTCCGCAATCCGTGTCTGCGAGATTTTAGGATTTGCCCGAATGAGCCGCAGGATTTGATCCTCGATTGTCCCGCGTTTCGCTTCATTGGCTTCACAATTAGCTTCATTTGCTTCAGCATTGGCTTCATTGGTACCCTTGGTCTGATTGTCACGCAATTCCTTCAGTGCATTGCGGATCATGCCCAGCATGAACTCCACAAACTCTGTGGAATCTCCCGCGTTGTCTGCCTTCTGCAGTACACGGTAGTATTCTTCCTGATTCTCATGCACCAGAGTTTCCACCGGCAGCCACGCAAACAGCTCATTCCATTTCCGAAGGATCAGCGACTGCCAGAGCCTTCCGGTTCGTCCGTTCCCATCCGCAAAGGGATGAATGAATTCAAACTCATAGTGGAAGATGCAGCTTTTTACCAGCGGATGGTATTTGGATTCCTTTAGCCAGGTCATTAACTGCGACACCAGCTCGGGAACATATCTTGCCGGTGTGCCGACATGAATCAAGCGGTCCCCGGCATATACGCCGACATTGCCGCTGCGGAATCTCCCGGCTTCTTTTACCAGCCCTTCCGTCATCAGCTTATGGGCATAGAGCAGATTCTTAACACTGTACGGATCAAGCTCGGAAACACGCTCATATGCTTCGTACGCATTCTTCACTTCCCGGATATCCTCCGGCGGGCCAAGTACACGTTTCCCATTGATTACATCACTGACCTGATCAAGAGACAGTGTATTCTGTTCAATCGCCAATGAAGAATAGATGGATTTAATCCGGTTTTCTCTTCGAAGAACCGGATTTCGGTGCATAGACTCATACGTTGTAATCGAGCCGACATATTGACCAATCTCAACGATTAAGTTTGTAATTTCCTCCGTCATACGAAACGGCGGCTGATATGTTTCGCTCATCGTATCGAACCTCATTCCTTCGACATGATGCTCTTTGAATCCGCAAGAACCTCGTAGAACTTTCCGTCATTTGCGGTCTGGATCTTACGGTAATTCTTCTTTACACCGTCATCCAGATTCATTTGAATGCGAGACAGTGCGAGGTGTGCCAGCTTCTCATCGTATTCCCGGTATTCCTTCAACTGCTTGGCCAGCTTTTCACGCCGGAGACGATGAAGTTCTTCCATCATCTCCAGCTGAGACTTCTCCTCATCATTGTTTTGGCATTCTTCGCAATACGAGCGTACCCAGTTGGAAACGGTGGCTCTGGATATGCCGTACTCAGCCACAAGGCTGGTAATCGTGCGCCCGTCCTGAATGTGTGCACGAACAACTTTTCGTCTGGTTTCGTCTGATATTCGAGTCATGTACTTTTCTCCTCTGCTGACATTATAATCTATCAGGCCGAGGTGTTATAAATTCACTGTACCACTACAAAGAACTCCATTCACAGGTTACAGGAAATGAAACTCCTGTTGACTTTAGATGTCCAAGAGTAACTCTCAGTCGTTGCAAAAAGAGTAGGGAATTATGCCGAGCACCTAAAGTGACTTGTGCCGGAGGGTATATTACATATACAACATGCCCCCCTTATTTCCCCCTTACTCTTGAATTCAATCTATTTATCTGCTATCGTCTACTCAACAGGGTTGCCCGAGGTAATGCGTGTCGGGAACCAGGCTGAACCTCTTGGTTTAGCCTTTTTATTTTTCTTCTGAATTGAGGAACAAACATGAATCTAAAGAAACCGCTGGCTTTCTCAGAATACCCCAGTAACCTACTTACGGCTCTTGATTAGCCACTTTCTATATGCCGTTATATTAATTTTTCCCAATTCACTGCATACCGATTCCACGTAATTGCAAAGCCGGAAATCTTAACCTTTTTACCGGTTTAGGTCTCCGGTTTTGCACATTTGCTTTCTTCAATTTTCATTCCCAATATTCTCAAAATACTTATCTACCAGTTCCGTCAGCGTTCCGTTCTTAGATGCTTCCGCCGCGTCCGCTTCAACAAAATTGTGTGTTTCCTCTTTTAGTGTTTCATCAAATCCGAGGATATAGTTCGTTGCAATCAGATAGATAATTCTGGTCGGTGCCATTCCGAACACCTGCTTACGCAAGATGTGACGAATTCTTGCCCCATCGTCAGGAATCGCTTCCTTCATTGCCGCGCTGTTATACAGACGCTTCACAATCTCTGTGATAAACAAGCCTGACTTCATATAGAGGTCCGCAAAAGTCTTGGTCGGATCATCAAAGCATCCCGGATTCTCTATTTCCAGTTTTTCCACCATCATCTTCACCACCCGCTTAGGGGTAAAAATCTGATTCGTTTTCTGTGGTGGGATGTAGTCAAAGATATCCTCTGTATGGGTCTCATCGAAGTAGTTCGCAAGCTCCTGCTTCTTCCGCAAAAACTCCTTGATTGAGTCATTGAAAACAGTCTCATCGAACAGGCAACCATCCCAATGCTCCATTACTCCGGTTTCGGCATTGAGACGATCTCCACCGTCCCGAAGAAATCTGAAATCTTCCTCGCTTATTCCGGTGACTTCGAAGAAGACATCATCTTCCGTGTAATCATCAAAGTTTGCAAGCGTAAGTCCCTCATCTCCGTACGCCATGATGAAGCTCGGGATGGTACGGGAAAATCCTCTAAGGTGGGCACGGATTTCTTCCTCGGCAACGCGCTTTTCAGCCTCGGCCTTGTTTTTCTCCAGATGCTGAATCACATCGACGGGCTTCTCATCCATCGTGTGTTGGATTTGCTCCTTAGCAGCTTTCATTGTCGCTTCCAGGCAGCTTTGCATTCGTTGATTGAACTCTATCTCTGCATCCTTAACATCCTTTTCGGTCTGCGCTGCCTTCCGTTTTTGCTCCAATTCAACGCGAGCAATAGACTCTTCCTCTCTGTAATCATCCGAAATCTTCCGGAAAGAGTGCTCAATCTCACGCTCAAATTGACTCTCAATGCGGTTCTTAGCCGCCTTCTTCGGACTATAATCTTCCATAACCGGAGCCACACGTTCCTTCACGGCTTCCTTTACGCTGTCTGCAATTTTCTTCAAATGCTCGTCCACAACGGAGGAGCTTCCATAATCGTCTGGCCTCTCATGCAGGATATTATCAAGTTGTTGCTGAATAATCGGTACATCTTCATACTTCTTATCCGCAAAGTAGTTCTGAGCCTGTCCGATAACAATCTCTTCGGGAACCTCAACCTCGCCATCCTCGCCAACACGAATATTTCCCATGTTGTCCAGTGCCTCTTTATTGTCTTTGTGCTTATCTTCATGGGCTGTCTGAAGTCTCTCGACAATGGCCTGTATGGCTGTCGGCGCACCGAAAACATTGCCTATGTTGAAAAGGTAATTACTCATGAACCCGGAACGAACCACTTCCTGAGATTTCAGTTTTCTCGGGATGGACAGAACGGCAGCGGCATCCAGCTCTATCATCCGGCCTTCGTCATCCTCACCGAGGACAGGGAAGAAGTTTAGAAGCCTGCGAATGTTCTCTTTGCGCTCTTCGGAAGTACCGCGTCCACTCACCGTTTCTGCGTTCAAGTTATTGGCAAAATCATCGAAAATAATCAGTGTTCTTGCCGGATCGAAGTCGAAGACGTAAGCTGTCTCTTTTCGAAAGGTCTCACCATTCACTGTAAGCATGCAAGGGTTCTGCGCCCGAAATGCTGCCTGCATGTAGGAAGAAGGACTTTTCAAGTTACAAAGCATCAACACCCCGGACCACTCCGGAACCGTTACTCCCACGGTCAACTGACCTACAGTCAGGGTGATGGTTTTGTCGTGCTCGGCGATTGCTTTTTTTACGCGGTCAAAATTCTTCTTGGCAGAAGTTTCCCGGTCCTCATTGGTGCTGCCGTCACCGACAGCTTTCACAACGTAGTACTCGCTGAAAACAGGATCCGCTGCCAATAACTTCTCAAGTGCCTCTACACTCTGAATATGGTTGAGGTACCAGAGGGTATGAGAAAGTTCCTTTCTCAGCTCCGGTGTCGAAAACGGGTATTTCTCCTGTGTCGCCAGCGCATGCAGGAACTTCTTTACTTCAGCCTCATGAATGAACTTTCCTGCTTCGTTTGTATCAAAAAACTCATTCAGATCAAAGGTATAGTCTGTGTATTCAGCGGAATCAAGATCCGTGCGCCCAATTCGCTCGCGAATCATGGACGATAGCTGATAGGTATACATGGCAAGACGCGGCAAAGGTTCATAGGGATTGTGATCCTCTTCGTCCCAACTTTCCTTGCGTTCTTGCTCATCCGCATAGGACCAGTTATAAATCTGGTTCGCGGAAAAACGTGCAGAAGCCAGTTGTTTAAACGGAGTGCCGGAAAGATACAGCGTGTATTTGCGGGAAATGTTATTGAAGGCGCGCTCGGTACGTATAGTCTCGACACCTTCCTGCGCCTCATCAATAATAAGCAGGTCAAATTCTAAACCGTTTATCTTTTTCCCGCGATTATCCCTGTACTCCTTTGCCATCCATGACAGCTTATCTGACTTACCTCCAAAATAAGCGGAGCCCTTAAGCCCTTGCAGAGACTCAAAGGCAATCATCCCCTTGCCTTCACCTTGCATACGGGAAACGTACTCATTTCGTGAAAGCACGCTGGGTTTCTTGCTTAACGCATCGGTATCCGATACAAAGGAAAATTCTCCGCGCCAGCCGATGAACTTTCGGAAATCCTCAGCCCATGAGTTGGCAATGGAAGGACGATTGGTGACAATCAGAACCTTTGAGAGTTTCATCCGACACACAAGTTCATAGGCAGTTAGCGTCTTCCCGAATCGAGGCTTCGCATTCCAGAGGAACTCCGAGCCTCCTCCTTCAAAGTAGGCCTTGGTCATACATACCGCTTCTTCCTGTTCCTCGCGTAGCGTATATGTGAGCTTCTGTTCGTTTTGGGCAAGCGTGCCACGGGCGGCGAACTCGTCAAAGTAATCTCTGGACGTGCTCTTGTCTATGCGGAACCACTCTTTTTTCTTATGTTCTTCGATCCAGCGCTCAACTCCTTTTTCAAACTCCAGAAAAGCGTGGAAGTCGCTGTCCTTAAAGCTGTCTCCGGAGTTATCTGTGTAGCGAGCAAATCCCTTCCAAAGCAGGCGCGTCCCGATAGTTATCGTCCCGCTCTGCTGCTTGATACGCTGTTCCGGTGTCTGCTTTTCCGTGTAGCCTATCTTAATCCAACCGTTGTGCTCCAAAACGCCTGGTGTATCATAGGCATAAATCATAGGTTCAACTTTAATAAAGGATTGGATTTTGGGTGTTGTCTTAACCTCCATTCTTATTCCATCTCCTTTACATGTGTCTCGATGAAGGAAATTTCTTCGTCGGAAAGTCCATACTTTAAGTATAACTGGCGATCGATTTCTGCAACGGATTTAGACCAGTCAATATCGGATGTATGGATGAAGCTTTGAATTGGTACATATTTAAACTTGTCTGGTGTTATATCCTGAGTTGTTTTTAAAACGCTGACCAATGTGCGAAAGAATTTTGTCTTTAAGTATTTAAACGCATTACCAACTTCATAGTCACTATTAAAAGAGCCAATACTGACAAAGGACTCTGTTGTTCCAACCCCTGGTATCTCTATTACCGGAGTTCCGAGTATTCTTGCTGGAATCGGCTTTCCTATAGTTCCTGCAGCACCATCTGCACGTGCTAACACAATTTTATAGTTATCAAGATTCGTTGCTGGTTTGACATAATCTCTCAGTATATATTTTCTCGCCCTATCTCCTCCATCTCTTCCCAGAATCACAATATACTCTCCCCCATTTTCTGGGCATTTATCAAAAAATACTTGAGGAAGTCTCTCAAATATATTTGATGCCATATCATATGCATGACCTTTGCTTAGCTGTGATACCGCCTCTGGGTGCTCCTTATGTAATTTATCAGTAATTCGATATGCTGTTCTTGATATCACGATTTTATCCATACCTTTAAAGTCATCTCTGTAAATCACTTTGTGAAGGATGGAATTCAACTCATCAAAAGGGGTAAAAACTCCAATCGGGCCAAAACTGATGTTTGAGTCGTGATATGAAACTGCAATTCCACCGGTTATTTCCATCCCTGGGAATATTTTTTTTGAATCAGCTTCATAACACAGAATTTTAAAATGATCATCATCCAACATCTTTTTGTTCCACGCTTTCGGAGTACTTCCCGCATCAAATAGAAACCGTGCTGGATGAATTAATATTACAGACTGTGCAATCTCATAAGATGCATCCATGAATCTATTATATATTTGAGGTGCATATGTCGCATTGTCCCCAACCGTCTCATCCTGATAAGGCGGATTGCCTATGATATAATCAAACTTCATACTTCCGTTTCTCCTTTCCCGGAATGCATTGAAATCCATGCTCTTATTCTGTCCCCTCCAGTCAAAGATACTGCATGGGATATATTCCTCAGGCACAATTTTCCCTGAGGCCTCCTCCATACCAAACACATCGAAAATTGTCAGCTGGTGATATTGCTTGTACAGGGCTCCCATCGGAATAGATCCTTTCAACCCATCCATCTGCCAGACATTCCAAACTATCTTATTTGCCATCTTCTCCAACAGTTTGTCATTCGGAGAATGCCCCCAACGTTCCTCATAGTACTCGACAAAAGTCAGTAGTAGGTTGATCCTCGCAATCAGAACATTGTCGCCTTGGTACTCGTAGCCGTAAGATGCCTCGAATGCACGAATTGTCCACTTTAGCCACTCCTCATATGTATCGGTGTTTTCGTTGACAATTCTTAGCTTCCTGTCCAACATTCCGATACGCCGCACCAAGGGAACAATCAATTCCCCATTTGAGACATCATAGCGGGAAACCAGATACGGTGCCTCCCCGCAGGTAATCTCAAGCCGTCTGGAATCTACATAATGCTGCCACTTTTTTCGCTTCGGAAAATCGATTCTTCCCTCTGTAACCGTCCACGTATGATCTTCCTTTTCCGTATTGAATACGCTCGAATGACCAAACCAGTCCTCATCGCAGTGATTGTTCATCCGATTACATAGCCACGCCGGTGTAAACACCTCTGCCTTTTTTCTGGTCCGCTGTGCCTGTGCCTCCAGCGACTTCTGTATGCGCGGTCGGATAATATCCGGACGCAATAAAAGCTCATTTGTAAGCATATGTACTTTGTCGGTAAAGCCCTCACCAAACTCTTCGTAAGTGTCCGTTGCCCAAATGATATTCTTTTTTGTCGACTTGTCTTGCAACAGCAAATCCAGCACATCCACGACCGGATAGCTACTTATATCTATCAGTTTTTCCATCAAAGGGATTCTCCCTTTCTGCTTTTTCAAATCTTATCTTGCATCCGTACGGTTATTCTCCGTCAACGTGCACAAAATCAATCGCCTCAATACTCGCATCAAGGCTATAATCCATCATAAGCCGTCCGGCGAATGAAATCAATTTTTATTGACTGTTTATGCCAACTATTTTTACGACTTTCCGATTGCAAACGACACCTATTGCAACTTTCCGAAAAGCCTTAGGACAAGCGGACTCAAGAGAGTACTCGAGGTTACCTCTGCTTCAGAGGAAAATCCTATGAAGTTCAACGGAATACATGGGATTATCCTCGCCTCGTCCACGATACAAGACGGCCCCGCAGTGCGTTTCCGTCACTACGGGGCCTTCCCAAATATCCTATACCGTTGTCGCTTTAATCCGTCTGTGACGCCCCGATTACAACCATAATGCCGGTTTTCCTGTCGTATGCGGACCATAATCCGGTCCCCCACCACTCTTTGCCTGCATCAAAGTAATTCGAAAAATCATCGTTCCATCGATACACTTCAAGCGCTTGCCTGTTCGGGAAAAGGATATCGTTAAAGCGGATGAAATCGGACTTTAAATACGGTGTTCCGTACGGCGGTTCTAAAAAGGCATACCAATAGGGCATAGGCGCGGGGACATGGATACATGTCTGTTTTTTGGTTCTGTCCTCATAATACGCATGGCTCGGCGGCATCAAAAATTCTTCCGTATCGACTTTTGTTGCCCTCATGTTATCAGCCTCTATATTCAGTTGATACGCGGACGCGGCAAACCTGAGTTCCAGTATTCGGAATGCCTCAATCACCGCAAGCTTGTGTGTGGCATAGCCTTCATACTCCTTGCCGACAGAGAGAATCACATAATCGAGACTCACGCGACTCCATGTTGTTTTCAATAACTTGTAGGCCTTGTGTTTTGTCAGTTCAAACATATTCCCTCTTCATCTCCGTATGAACGATAGCTTTCACGCACGGTCTCTTACTACGTTGGCAAAACATTGTCGCTCCGCTCATGACCGGAGTCACCTTGAACCGACTTCATGTCTCCTCTATTTTAGCTTTTAACCCTTCTAAAAAATGAAGCGGGCCATTCTCCCGAAGTGTGTTCTATAACATTACAGTTTAATGCAAAGTGTAGCGATATAGTCATTTCCGTAACGCGATAATCTATTTCTCTTGTCACACGATTCATAAAAATCTATCATCGCGAGACCGTTTTTAAGCTGTCCTCTGATTTGCGTTTCTAAGGTATGGCTGAATTCATATCCATAGTCCGGATTTATGCTTATCTTGCCTTCCGCTTCAAGCTCTTTTGAATTAAACGGGATTGAAAACTTTAAAAGTAATTCCTCGTCGGGTTTGTCCCATACGATGTCAGCATCATACATGTATATCCAAGGATTCATAAATCCGACCATTAACAGTCCACCCTTTTTCAATACGCGAGAAGCCTCTTGATACATGTTTTCCAAATCTTCTATATAAACATTTGAAACCGGATTAAAAATGATATCAAAGGTCTCATTTTCAAACGGGAACGGTTTTGTCATGTCGGCTTGAACCGTGTTGATTTTTAAGCCTTCTCTTTCAGCAACCATCTCATCTCTTTGTAATTGTGATGCAGAAAAATCCATTATGGTTACATCATAACCCTTTATCGCAAAAACCGGTCCCTGCTGTCCGCCGCCGCAGGCTAAACCTAATATCTTTTTCCCGTTGGCTTTTTCAAACCATTCTATCGGAACCTTTTTCCCGACAGTTAATGCAACAGAAATCGGATTCTTTCTAACTTCTTCCACTTCTTCATGTGTCAACGGCTCGGTATAGTCATTTTTTACATGATTCCATCTATCTTCATTTAATTTGATATAATCGCTCATCTCTTAGCCTCCTCGTAATTTTATGCTGTTGCGCTTTGAGTCGGAGGTGTTGCCATAACACTATTCTCGCTTCTAGGAATTCTGATTTGTCAATTTCTTGTTGAAGAAGCGCTCCGTTACTGACGGGAGTCGAACCCGGAGCCTTACGCCCGAGAAGCGATAGCGCTCTTTTTGTCGATGTTCACCTTTGTCGTTAAATATCCACAAATTCTCATTAGACAGGTCTTAGATTATCTAATCGTGGGGAAACAGAACTCTTTCCGGCTATCGCCTTTATTAGCAAAATCTCTATCGTCTCCATTCAGCTATTATTTATAAATATCCGCAGTCCTTGCACTGTTTGTGTTGAAATCCCACAAAACATTCAAATTAAGTCGTATATTATGAAAATAAACGGGAGGAAGATTTTTTAATCTTTCTCCCGTTTTATGCTGTTCCTGGCGGGAGTCGAACCCACGGCCTTTCGCTAAGAAGGTCGCTCATATGACCAAGTACCGAGAGATTCTGCGCCTGGCAAGTCTGGGTCTCAGTCAACAGAGCATCGCTGACAGTAGCGGTGTATCCAAGAAAACGGTCAACCGTGTGCTTAAGCGCGCCAAAGAGCTCAACATCTTTTGGCCGTTGGAAGCCAACGAGACCGATGCCGTCCTTGCGGAGAAGTTGTTTCCATCCGCACAGAAGCAAGTGTCATCAACAAAACGGATGCCTGACTTCAACTACATCCAGAAGGAGTTGCTTCGCAACGGAGTCAACAAAAAACTCCTCTGGACGGAATACCTGGAGGAGTGCCGCCAGTCCGGCGACGATCCCCTAATGCATTCCCAGTTTTGCTATTACATCCAGCAGGACGAACAGAAACGCCATGCTACGATGCATATCAACCGAAAGCCGGTGAGCAGATCGAGGTCGATTGGGCCGGAGATCCTGCTCAGATCACCAATCCGGATACCGGTGAGATCATCCCGGCATTTCTCTTTGTAGGCGTTATGACGTACAGCCAGTACCCTTACGTTGAAGCCTTTATCGATGAGAAACAGCGTGCCTGGATCACAGCTCATGTACATATGTATGAGTACTTCGGCGGTGTTACCCGTATCCTGGTTCCGGATAATACCAAGACAGCTGTGATCCATAACAATGACTGGTATAATCAGGAACTCAATACCATCTACCATGAGATGGCGGAGCATTAAAATCTCCGCTGCAATAATGCCCCGCTTTTGACATAATCCTCCACTTTTATTATTGCAGAGAGGCCTTAATGGGGCAAGTTAAACCCCCCGGAAATCGGATCTCCGGGGGGGTTCTCTGCACGATATTCTGTTCCCTGCGGTCAGCAGTCTTTCTCCAAATGCCAGATATCATTGTTGTACTGGTCGATCGTTCTGTCGGAGGAGAAGTAGCCCGCCTTGGCGATATTGACCGCCATCTTCTTCGCCCAGCCCATTCTGTCCTCATAAGCTTCCAGAGCCTTGTCCTTGGTCTTGCAGTAACTCTCGAAGTCAGGGAATGTCATGAACCAGTCTTTGCCAAGCAGCTCGTCATAGAGCTGCTTGAGAAGCTTCCTGTCGCCGGCTTCGAGCATCTCTTCACTGACCAGGAAGTCCACAGCCGCGGCAAGTCTCTTGTCCTTCTTATACCAGTTCTTTGCGACGTAATCCGCGTTCTTATAGTGCTCGATGACCTCCTCGGAGGACTGTCCGAAGGTGAAAATATTGTCTTCCCCGACAAGTTCCGCGATCTCGACGTTCGCTCCGTCCATGGTTCCCAGCGTCACAGCGCCGTTGAGCATGAACTTCATATTGCCGGTCCCGCTGGCTTCCTTGGAGGCCAGTGAGATCTGCTCGGAAATGTCCGATGCGGGGATCAGTTTCTCCGCCATGGACACGTTGTAGTTGCGAAGCATGACGACCTTGAGGTAAGGACTCACTTCAGGGTCGTTGTTCACGATGCTGCTGAAGGCGAGAATCGCATGGATTATATCCTTGGCGATCACATAGGCAGGAGCTGCCTTTGCGCCAAAAAATACCGTGACCGGTCTTCTCGGCCTGTAACCGTCCTTGATGTGCAGGTAACGGTCGATGGCCCACAGGAGGTTGAGCTGCTGTCTCTTGTACTCGTGCAGGCGCTTGATCTGCACGTCATAGACGGACTCGGGGTCAACCTTGTCGCCCTGATATTGTTCAAGCCATGCGGAGAACTTGTGTTTTTTCGTGTTCTTCCTGTTCAGGATGCACTGCAGGAAAGTCTCATCCTCCGCGTAAGGAATAAGCTGCTCAAGCTGTCTGGCGTCCGTCTTCCAGCCCTCGCCGATCTTCTCGGTGATCAGCTCTGTCAGCTCAGGGTTGCACTCGATGACCCATCTGCGGAAAGTGATGCCGTTGGTCTTGTTGTTGAACTTCTCGGGATAGAGCTTGTAGAAATTGTTGAGCTCTGTCTCCTTGAGAATGTCAGTGTGAAGTCTCGCGACGCCGTTCACGGAGTGGCTGTAGTGAATGTCCATGTGGGCCATATGCACGTTGCCGTACTCGTCGATGATCTGAACGGAAGGTTCTTCATATTTTGCCTTAACAGCGTCATTCATCCTCTTGATGATCGGCATAAGGTGCGGCACGACAGCCTTGAAGAAGTGCTGGGGCCATGTCTCCAGTGCCTCAGCAAGGATCGTGTGGTTCGTGTAAGCACAGACATCAGTCACAATCTGATATGCTTCTTTCTCCTCAATGCCCTTTTCGGTCAGAAGGCGCACCAGTTCCGGAATGACCAGAGAAGGGTGCGTATCGTTGATCTGGATCGCCGCGTAGTCGGCAAGGTCATGCAGGTTGCTGCCGCGCTCCACGCACTCGTCGAGGATCAGCTGGGCGGCATTGCTGACCATGAAATACTCCTGATAGACGCGGAGAAGCTTTCCGTCCTCATCGCTGTCATCGGGATACAGGAAGAGGGTCAGGTTTTTCTCGATCTCTTTTTTGTCAAAACCGATACCCGAGCCGATCAGTCCCTCATTGACCGTGTCCAGGTCAAAAAGACGAAGGCGTCCGCACTTGCTTTCGTAACCTGTGACATCGATCTCATACATGGTGGAAAGAAGCTCCAGATCGCCGCACTGCACCTTATAGTGCTTGTCGGTGCGCTTCATCCAGTTGGCCATGCCCCACTTGCGCCAGTAGTCAGGTCTCATGTGCTGCTTGCGGTCCTCGAAGGACTGTTTGAACAGACCGCAGTGGTAGGCCAGGCCTACGCCGTCAGCGGGAAGGCCCAGTGTCGCAAGGCTGTCGATGAAGCAGGCTGCAAGTCTGCCAAGGCCGCCGTTTCCGAGGGAGGGCTCGTATTCAAATTCCTCCAGCTCCGTAATGTCTTTCCCAGCCTCAGCCAGTTCCGCTTTCACATCATCGTAGATGCCGAGGTTGATCAGGTTGTTGGAAAGAAGTTTACCGATCAGGAATTCTGCCGAAATATAGTAAACTTTCTTCTTTCCGCTGTTGTATCCCCTGTTCCTGCAGGCATCCTGCGTCAGGGCCAGCGCCGCGTTGTAAAGTTCCAGAATCGTGCACTCGCTAAGTGCTTTTCCAGTGTAATCTCTGAGTTTTAATGTATTCATTACTGCCTCCTGCGGAAGATCTCCGCTGCTTACAATGGTTCCATATTATTAGAATGCATTATAATGATTTATATGTGTGATAATCTTGCAGAATAACGGCAAATAATAGTACAATAATGATATTAATTAATTCAGCACAAAGAAGGGCACAAAGAAGGGTTCCGTTTTTATGAATCTCGAGGAATACTCACAATACAGAGAGACCCTGCTGCATGAGCAGCCGGGTTTCGCCTACAACACTTACCTGTGTACCGTCCCCCAGGACTTTGCCCGGGTGGATCTGCACTGGCACGACCAGATGGAGATCATCTATGTCAAAAAAGGGCGCGGCACAGTGACCGCCTCTTCCCGCAAATATCCCGTCATGGCCGGTTCCATCATGCCCATCCTCCCCGGTGAACTCCACGCCATCGACGGCGACCCCGGCGTGCGGATGGAGTACGAGAATATCATATTCCCCCTCTCCCTTTTGGACAATCAGGTTGAAAACGACTGGGCAAGGCGCAATATTCTGACCCCTCTGCAGATGGGGACCCTGCGCTTCCCCCGCCCGATCTACGCGGACACCGCGATGCACGCCGAGGTATCCGCTGCCCTTGACGCGGCTGACGATGCCTGCAGCAAGAGGCCTGACGGCTATTCTCTTTTGGTGCGCAGCAGCCTGTTTCGTTTTTTCTTTGCGCTCTACACCCATCGGATCCGCGAGGAAAGCTTACCGCCGTCCCCCTACGAGGACGCCATCAAGCAGGTCCTGCTCTACGTCCAGAATCACTTTTCGGAGCCGATCACGGTAAGCGACGCCGCAAGTCTTATTGACTACAGCGACGCTCACTTCATGCGGGTCTTCCGCCGCGAGACGGGATTCACTTTCGGCGAATACCTGTCGGATTACCGGCTCAGTTACGCGTCCTATCTGCTCAGGGAGCGCCCGGACTCTGTCGGTGCCATCGCCTCCCTGTGCGGGTTCGACAACTTCTCTTATTTTATCCGGCGCTTCCGCCGCAAATACGGAATGTCCCAGAGGGAATACCGCTCCCACGGGCGCCGGAATACAAAAAGCCCGTAAATTAAGGCTTTATACAACATTTCTCCGTTTTAAGAAGATTGTAAAACGAGTATACTATTAAATACAGGCTGCACTATTCTGCACATTTTTCATTTCCTGCGGCACGCCTGTATCAAAAGGCTGTCGGGATGGTATGTGCCAGGAGTTCCCAAAGGAAAAGTGGGTGGACGCCCGCCGGGAAGATGTACCGGATGCGCCATACTTCCACGTAGTCTTCACTGTCCCGGAGGAACTGAACCCGGTAATCTATAGCAACCGGAAGCTTCTGTATGATGCCCTTTATCACGCTTCATCTGACACACTGCGGGAACCGGCCTCAGACAGCAAGTATCTTGGTGCGGATATCGGGTACATCTGTATTCTCCATACCTGGGGGAGTGAGATGAACTTCCATCCCCACATCCATGCCGTTGTGCTTGACGGCGGTCTTGACTCCAAAAACCATTGGAAAGACAACGGAGAAGAGTTCTTTCTTCCTATCAGGGTCATTTCGCGCCTTTTCCGTGGCAAGTATCTTGCGGAGCTGAAACACCTTTGGGAAGATGGAAAACAGCTTGAAATTACACTAAAAAGAGAAGGGAAATGAACAGAAAGGAGCAGGAAATGAGTAGGATGTTGATACTGTCCCCTCTGGATGGCAGGGTGATACCGCTGGAGGAAGTGCCGGATGAGGTTTTCGCGGAAAAGGTGCTGGGAGACGGCGCAGCCGTGATTCCTGAGAATGGAAACATTTACAGCCCGATAGACGGCGAGATCGTCTCTATTCCGGAGAGCCTTCATGCATACGGAATCCGGTCTGACGCCGGGATCGAAATGATCGTCCACTTTGGCCTTGAGACCGTGAACCTGAAGGGAGAAGGGTTCTCCCCGAAGGTGAAGGTGGGGGACAGAGTGAAAGCGGGTCAGCTTCTCTGTACAGCGGATATGGACTTCCTGAAGTCAAAGGGCATCAACACGGTGACGCCGGTGCTGGTGACAGACGGAGCAGAGGAGGGAAGCTTCTCTGTAAAGACAGGAGAGATCCGCCATGGGGAAGAGATCATGACTGCGGAGATCAGCGTGGATGCGGCAGCCGCCGCGGATGGAGATGCGCAGATAGCGGACCCCTCGGACACACAGCCGGCAGGCAAGGCAGCTGCGGCAGCACCCTCCGCCAAAAAGAAGTTCCCCATCGACTTTGACTTCCTGCAGAAGCTCGGCAAGTCCCTCATGACCGTGATCGCGGTCATGCCCGCCGCGGGTCTGATGATCAGTCTCGGCAACATTCTGACGATGTGCTTCCCGGAAGGCTTCGGCCTCATGGCAGGTAATACCATGGCCCAGATCGGCTGGGCGATCATCGGAAACCTGCACATCCTGTTTGCTGCCGCCATCGGCGGTTCCTGGGCGAAGGAGAAAGCAGGAGGCGCCTTTGCCGCAGTCATTGCTTTCTGTCTCATCAATGTCGTCACCGGCGCCATGCTGGGTGTGAGCTCGGCCATGCTGAAAGATCCGACGGCAGTCACCCACACGCTGCTCGGAAAAGAGATCCTGGTGAAGGATTACTTTGTCGACGTCCTGGGAAGGCCCGCGCTGAACATGGGCGTGTTCGTAGGTATTATCGCCGGTTTCGTGGGCGCCAACGCATACAATAAGTATTATAACTTCCGGAAGCTTCCGGACGCGCTGTCTTTCTTTAACGGCAAGAGATTTGTTCCCCTGGTGGTGATCTTCTACTCTACGGTGACGGCGATCATCTTAAGCGTAGTGTGGCCGGTGGTCCAGGGCGGCATCAATGTTTTCGGTGTGTGGATCGCGAACTCCAGCTCCACCTCCCCCATTCTTGCCCCGTTTATCTACGGCACTCTGGAGCGTCTGCTGCTCCCCTTCGGCCTGCACCACATGCTGACCATTCCCATGAACTATACCTCTTTCGGAGGCACCTACACGATCCTTACAGGAAGCAACGCCGGGACCCAGGTGTTCGGACAGGATCCGCTTTGGCTCGCCTGGATCACGGATCTCATCAACTTTAAGAACGCGGGCGATACCGCTGCCTATACGAACCTCCTCACCACGGTGACGCCTGCCCGCTTCAAGGTTGGCCAGATGATCGGCGCCACAGGCCTTCTTCTCGGCATCGCCCTGGCGATCTACCGCCGGGTGGAGCCGGAGCACAGGGCAAAGTACAAGTCCATGATGATCTCCACTGCGGCCGCGGTCTTCCTGACCGGTGTCACGGAACCTCTGGAGTTCATGTTTATGTTCTGCGCACTGCCGCTCTACTTGGTGTACGCAGTTCTCCAGGGCTGCGCGTTCGCCTTGGCCGGCATTATCCACCTCAGGCTTCATTCCTTCGGGAACCTGGAGTTCCTGACCCGCGTTCCCATGGCGCTGAAGGCAGGGCTTGCCGGGGACCTGGTAAACTTTGTGATCTGCGTGGTCGTCTTCTTTGCGATCGGTTACTTTGTGGCGTATTTCATGATCGGAAAGTTCGGCTACGCTACGCCGGGCCGTCTGGGAAACTACATGGATGACGAAGGCAAGGAAGAGGCAGGCCCCGCTGCCGGCGCGGCAGGAAACGCAGCGGGCGGGAACAGCCAGCCCGAGCGTATCATCGCCCTCCTTGGCGGACGGGAGAACATTGAATTTGTGGACGCCTGCATGACCAGGCTCCGCGTGACAGTGAAGGATCTCTCCAAGGTGGCTGAACTTCCGGCGTGGAAGGCAGAGGGCGCCATGGGCCTTGTGAAGAAAGACAACGGCATCCAGGCAATTTACGGACCCAAGGCGGACGTGCTGAAATCGGATATCAACGATATCCTGTAACAATTCAGCACCCCGGAAAAAATGAGTGAAATCTGCCCGGGGAGCCTGCTCACCGGGCAGATTTTGCTCAATACGCAGAGGAAAGAACTATGAGACTGCTTACTATCAATATTCACAGCCATGGAAGTGACTTTGAACCGGAACTTTATCATCAGAAGATGAAGGCGCTGGCGGCATTTATGAAGGAAGAAGAGATCGATGCCGCGGCGATCCAGGAATGCAGTGAAGAGGAGGACAGGCCGGTGGTCTCCGGCCCCCTCCCCATGCATTGGGTGCCGGCCGGACCGGACTCCCGCGTCCGGGAGGATAACTGTGCGCTGGTCCTGGCGGAGGAACTTCAGGGCCTGCAGCAGGAGTACTGGTGGACCTGGACCGGAGCGAAGCTCGGGTACGGAAAATACAATGAGGGTCTGGCCATCTTCAGCCGCCGCCCTGTTACAGGCGCGGACAGTTTCTATATTTCCGGCGTCCGGGACTTCTCCAACTGGAAGACCCGGAAGGCGCTGGCGGCCTGCACCGCTGACGGGCCTGCCTTTTTGAGCGTCCACATGGGATGGTGGAATGATCCGGAGGAAAACTTCCGGGGGCAGATGGAACGGCTGCAGAAGGCGCTCCGCGAAAGGAAGCTTCGTCCGCAGGACGGTTCTGACAGTTTCCTTATGGGAGATTTCAACAGTCCCGCAGCGATCCGCGGAGAGGGAAGGGACATGGTCCTGGACCTCGGGTGGCGGGACAGTTATGAGGATGCCGAAATAAAAGACAGCGGCATCACCGTTCCGGGAAACATCGACGGATGGAGGGACGGTGAACATACGGGCATGCGCCTGGATTATATCTGGACCGCAAAAAGGCACAGGGTGCTTCAGTCAAAGGTGGTCCTGAACGGGATCAGCGGGCCGGTGCTTTCCGACCATTTCGGAGTCCTGGCGGTGATCGAATGAATAAAGGAGCAGACAGCATGAGAGAAAGTGGAATTCTTCTTGCCATCAGCAGCCTTCCTTCCGAATACGGGATCGGCTGCTTCAGCAGGGAAGCATATGAGTTTGCGGACCGCCTTTCAGAGGCGGGCCAGAGTTACTGGCAGATCCTGCCGCTGGGGCCGGTGGGATACGGAGATTCACCGTACCAGTCCTTCTCCACCTTCGCGGGCAACCCTTACTACATTTCACCTGAGACGCTGGTGGAAAAGGGATGGATCACTGAGGCGGACTGCCGCGAAGCCGGCCTTTCTTCCGACCCGCGCGGTGTGGATTACGTGCTGCAGTACCAACGCCGCTATGAGCTGCTCCGGAAGGCGTACAGAAACAGCCGGATCGAAGAGAATGAGAAGTTCCGGGCGTTCACGGAGAAGACGGAATGGCTTCCGGACTACGCGCTGTTCATGGCTCTGAAGGAAGAGAACGGAGGAAGGCCCTGGTACGAATGGGAAGATCCGCTGAGACTCAGGGATCCGGAAGCCTTGGCCGCGGCGCGGGAACGCCTGGAGGAAGGCATCGGTTTCTGCAGTTTCCTGCAGTTTGAGTTTTACGAAGAGTGGATGCAGCTGAAGGACTACGTGAACCGGAAGGGAATACGGATCATCGGAGACATCCCGATCTATGTATCCCTGGACAGTTCAGACGTCTGGGCGGATCCGGAACTTTTCCAGCTGGATGAAAACCGCCGACAGACCGCGGCGGCGGGCTGCCCGCCGGATGGCTTCAGCGCTGTGGGACAGCTCTGGGGCAACCCACTCTATGACTGGGACTATCACAAAAAGACCTGTTTTGCCTGGTGGCTGAAACGTCTTAAAAACTGCTTTGATATTTATGATGTGATGCGGATCGACCATTTCCGCGGCTTCGATGAATATTTTTCCATTCCTGCCGGTGCGGAGGACGCAAGAGCAGGCCATTGGGAGAAGGGACCCGGCATGGATCTGTTCCGGAAGGTCTCGGAAGCCTTCCCTGGACGGGAGATCATCGCGGAGGATCTGGGGTATGTGACGGACAGTGTCCGGCAGCTGGTGAAGGACAGCGGCTATCCCGGGATGAAGGTCCTGGAATTTGCCTTTGACTCAAGAGATTCCGGCTGTGCGGAGGATTACCTTCCCCACAATTACGAAAAGAACAGTGTGGTCTACACCGGCACCCATGACAACGAGACGGTGATCGGCTGGTTTTCCGAGGGCCTGAAGCCGGAGGAGAAGGAGGCAGTCAGAGACTATTTCTGCGACCATACGACTCCCGACGCCGGGATGCACATACCCCTGATCTGCGCCGCCATGCGAAGCGTCAGCAGACTCTGCATCATCCCCATGCAGGACCTTCTGGGGTACGGAAACGAGGCAAGGATGAACGCTCCTTCCACCTACGGAAACAACTGGAAATGGCGTCTTCTGAAGGATGAATTCGGAGAGAAGGAAGTGAAGACGCTGTATGAGATCACGAAGCGGTACGGAAGGATCGGAAAATGAGAAAAGAGGAAGGGAGCTGCCGCAATGGTGTGCTACCCGTCAAGAGGACAGTGAATCATTAAAAAGCTCTTTACCGCCAGTCAGAGCAATAATCGGCTGGCGGTATTCTTATGCCGCAGCATCGAAATGATCATGGAATTCCGCAGGTGTCATCAGATGCATCTTCCGCTGGATCCGCTCCGTGTTGTAATACCTGATGTAGGATTCAACAGCAGTAATCAGGTCTCCTTTTGAGGTGAACTTCTTGCCATAGTACATTTCCCGCTTCAAAATACCCCAAAAACCTTCCATCGGCCCATTGTCGGTACAATGGGCGCTCTGGACATACTCTGCTTCATATGATGTTTCTTTAAACGTGTGCAGAAAGGTTTGCCTGTATACTGGAAACCTCTGTCACTATGGAACAGAGGATATCTTGCCTGTGCCCTTGCGATGGAAGCCTTAAAGCAGTATATAACAGTGAAATACGTTCGTATGGCAGACTTCCTTCTGGAGTGTACGGTCGCCTGGGACGAAAAGCGCTATGACAAAGTCCTGCAGGCCTATGCCAGGCCAAAACTCTTCATCATTGATGAATGGCTTGACATTGAGCTGACTAAAAATGATCTTCATGCGATAAAGGAACTGGTACACTGCTGTGCAGCGAAAAACTCACGACCTCCCGCTATTTTTAGCTTGCGTCCCCTCTGAGGACTTACTCCGGAATTAGAAAAAAAGCCTGTTTTTTAGATTGCATCTAATCGGATCTCTGTTTTTTTAGATGAAAACAGGGGAAGATTGTGCAATCTTCCCCTGTCCGGACCTGTCCCCGGGCGGATTTGAACCGCCGACGTTTCGCTTAGGAGGCGAACCCTCTATCCAGCTGAGGTACGAAGACATATTGGATTTTCCTTTATTTTCAAGGCTTTGCCGTGATGGTCAAGAAAACCATGAATCAAATGACTCTGCTCGCCACACTTCGGCTCTCTGAATCCCCCTTTCCCGTTTCGAACGCCGAACAAAAAATGCAAAATTCGATTTGGCGCATGATAACATTTTTCTTAGGCGGCGAACGCTCTATCCGGCTGAGCTACAGAAACCTATGTTATAATATTATAAAAGCTTTGCGCGGGAAGCACAAGCGGAACAAAGAGGATCTTAGCACATGCACATAGAAACACTCGGCAATGATACAACTTCCTGTCTTACGGCACTCCGCATTTACAACTCGAATCCGGACTTTCTTTTGCACCACCTCGGACAGGAGCAAATTTCTCTCGACTTTATCGACGAAGAACGCCGGGAGGCTGCACGCCACGGCTTTGGACTCCGCCTCATCTCGGCGGGAGGGCGCCCCCTCGGCATTCTCGACTATATGCAACGCCCCAACGGTTATGTGTATTTGTCCCTTCTTATTTGGGATGCCTCCGCGCAGCGACAAGGACTCGGAAGGCGAGCATTCCACGCGTTTGAGACCCTGGTTCGAAGCCGTGGCGCTACACGCATTCGCATCGACGTGGTCAATGACTACGAACCCAATTTGATTCCCTTCTGGCAAAAACTCGGCTTCGTAGGCAAGCGAACAGACAGCCTCTGCTGGGGAACTAAAAAAGGCGGCCCTCCGCAACTGCGGAACGCCGTCTCTTTTTCTCTGTATGCCTTAGTACTTTCGATAGCGCCTGTCTCTTTCCCTCTTTTTTACTTGGTTCCCGTGAGCGCTACGCCGTTCACATAGAGCGTGTGCCCGTTTGCCGTCACATTCGCCGCATCTCCGTTAAAGGAAGTCACATAGCTGTCCGCGCTGAGCGTCCAGGTACTGGTGCTGTCCAGCGTCACCGAGACGGTTCCGACTTCGGTCGAGACAGTCTCGCCCTTCGCATTGCTGATTTTGCCGTCCACGGAGCCCTCAAAGCTCGAGCCGTCGCTCAGCTCAAGATTTAAGGTGGAATCGTTGCCCACCTTGACTGCGCCCGCAAGCGTCTGCTTGCTCGCCTTCAAGGTCGCAATGTTCTTTCCGCCGCTCCAACCGTCCGCGCAGACCGAGAGCAGTATCTTCTCGGAGTCCTCGTTGACAATCTTCACATCGTTCAATGTGATCACGGCATCGGTGTTGGTCACGTGGAACACATGGCCGCTCTGACTGGTCAGGCTGCCGCCGTTCATCGTAAAACTGCTCGTGCCGCTGTCCGCATCGCCGGACATGGACTGGTAAATCATGATGCTGTCGAGGAAGGTCGCATTGCCGTTTCGCTCCGTGTTCTTCGCCGTGAGATTGCAGTTCTCAAGCTTGATGGAGTTCAGTCCCTCAATGCAGACCCCCTCCGCGCGATAGGACTTAAGCTCTGCGTTGGACACCGTGATGTCCGCCGTGGAATAGATTGCCGGGGAGCCGACACCGCTTGACTCATAGCTGCCGCCCTCTACCACGACCGTGCCGCCGCCGCGGTCCGTTCGAATCGCCGCGGAGGACTGGCCTGTCGTCGTGACCTTCAGATTCGAGGCATTTGTGATGCCGCCGCCGGTTGTCATAATGCCGCCGGAGCCGTCGCCCATGGTGGTGATTTTCGTGTCCTTTATGGTGACCGTCGTGCCGTCGCCGCTTTCTCCGTTCTTTCCCCCGTTGCCGCCGTAGCAGAACATACCGTTCGCGCCGTTCGCGTTGGATGTGATGCTTCCGCCGGTAATCGTGGTCTTGGAACCGCCTTTTACCAGAAGCGCTGCGTTGAGGCCGTAGAAGTTGCAGTTGTCACCGCCGTCGGAGTCGCCGGTCTTCGTGAGCAGGGGATTCGCAATGCTCACCGCATCGGAAGTCGAAATGAGCAGAGCGCTCTCATCGCTCGTCGCGCTCACATAAGTCTGGTCGCTCGTCGAGCTTGCGGATGTGATTTCCGCGGCACCCTTGTACTCGAAGTCCGAGCTGCTTCCGCCCGGCGCTCCTCCGGGGCCGCCCTTTCCGTCCGGGGCTTTTCCATCCGGCGCACCGCTCGGCGCTTCTCCCTGCGCCGTGCTGCTCTCTGTCTCGGTGCTGCTCTCCGCAGAAGTGCTTATGGCAGCCTTGTTTCCGCAGGCGGCAACGCTGAGTGCCACCGCTGTCGCAAGCAACAGCATACGACCGTTCTTCTTTCTCATAAGAACTCCCTTCTCGAAATGAACTTATTTCCTGCTGTTTCCGTGATGCTTCGGCAACAATATATCAAGGCTAACTATAGCGTATCCCCCTATCGCGGAACAAGTTAAGAAATACGGTCTGTCCATAGAAAGAAGACGCTCATCGTATCCGAAAGCCTCGTTCTCCTTCCCGTAGCGGAATCGTCCGAGCCTCCATGTTTTCAATCTTCACATAACGTCCCTGTTCGATTTCCAGGATCACGCGGTCAATTTGCACTTCCGTCCCCTGTATCTCCATACTGACAGAGCCGTCGTCCTCATTTCGCACCCAGCCCACAGCGCCCGCAAATTCGGCGGCGTACTTTGCCCGGTAGCGAAAACCGACGCCCTGCACAAAGCCGTAAAACCGAAGGTATTTCCGTATCATACGCGACTCCTCTATCCTGTTCTGCCTCTCTATACCGAAGCGACATGCATCCTTTTACCCGAGCGCTGAATGCCGTCATCTCGATTGTATCTTAGTATGGCAGAGCTCTCTGCGTTTCCTTTACCGCAGCGCGGCATCGATCTTGTCGTCCAGACTGTCATCTTCCACCGTAAAATACTGCCGGTCTCCGGCTCTGCGGTAAAAGAGGGCCAGTTGCCCCGTCTGCTGCACCAGAACGGCTTCTAACTTGCCTGCCACCCCTTCCTCGGACTCTGCGGAGATGAGAGAGCCGCTGTCAAGCTTCTCCTTGAGGGCAGCAAGGTAGCTGTGCCCGAGTTTCGAGAGTCCGGCCTCATTCATGCGGAAGCAGAGCTGCACCGCCCGGTCTCCCACGGGATAGTAGAGCTCACAGAAGGGCGCATCCTTCGTGTACTCATGCTCCTCCGGACGGAAGAGTTCGTAAAAGTCTCTGAGCCCGGCCTCGTTCTTTCGAATGCAGGCAATGGCGCGCTTCTTTTCCGGGCCGTCTTCATCCCTTCCCTCCTGCAGCGCCAAATCCGCCTTGGGATCGATCCAGTGGTAGAGCATCGCTTCCAGACTTGCCCCTTCTTCCGCTTCCCGCTTTAGGGTGAGGAACTCATAATCTCCCGGTACGAGTTTCAGCCCCTCTTCTGCCGCGGCGCGTGCGCCCTCCTTGTCCCCGAAGTGCGCGCGTAGCTTTCCGAGCAAAAGGTAAGTCCAAGGATAGTCCGCTTCTTCGAGTACACCTTGTTCCGCATAGCGCAGCGCCTCTTCCGGATATCCGCTGTACAAAAGTCCCACGGCATAGCGGTAATACCAGACGCCGGAACCCTTGGCGTTTTCCTCGGCGTCCTTCATCCACGCTTGCCCGCGGTAGTAATAACTGTATTCTCCCACGTTGTTGCAGGCGAGACCGTAGTAGAGCGAGAGTTTCAAATCCCGGCGGGCCTGCTTCTTTGAAAAGCGGCCGTCCGCGGCGCCCGCATCCACAAACTGCTCAATCCAACGCACCATTTTCCCGTAATAGCCGCCGTCATCCTCCAGGAAGGCCTCCAGGGTCTCAATGTCTTCGGGCGAGAGCAGAGAGCCGGTCTCCGCGTGCCGTTTCGGTTCCGCGCGGTAGAGGGTAATTCCGCCCACATTTCTTCGAAAGCTGTGAAACTCCGCGCCGGTCATGCCCTGCTCCTTAAAGAAGGCGAGGGCGGCATCCAGCACAGACTCCAAGTCCCAGGCGATGAAATCCAAATAGCCGTAGTACAGGCCGCTCGCAAATCCCGTATGGCAGAGGGCATCCTCACCGCCGTGTTCGCTCAAATAGGCGCGCAATGCATCGCGAAACGCTGCGAGCGCCTCTTCTCTTCCCTCTTCCGGAAAGGCGCTGAGAGGATACAGCAGAAAACCCGGAACTATGCCGTTCCGGTGATATTCGTCAACCAGATCGCTCTCTCCGTGCAGATATTCATTGATTGCCACGGAAAGGCGTGTGCTGCCCTCATAGACATCCAGGCGCCAGTCGGCATCCGGATCTTCATCCGCATCGAGCCGATACGCAATTTCGGAAGCATCCAGATAGGCTCCGGCATCCTCCCACGCGGGATAGCCGAGCTCCGTTACATACGCGTATAAGTCCGAAAGTTTCTTCGACTCACCCGCCTCGGGCGCTTCCAGTAACTCGATGCCCGTGAGAAACGCAATCGCCGCTATGTCGCCGAGTATCTGGTTCGTGAGCTTATAGAGCATCCACTCCGCCCGCCGCGGATTTTCCCGCTGCAGGGGCAGGAGCTTTTCACAGTAGAGTTTCAGGGAAAAGAGCTGCTCTCCGGTCGGAATCAGCCAAACGTCTACATCCGCGGCATCGATTTGAACGGTATCTTGTTGCAGCGCAAACTTATCGCTCGGCGCGGAACCCGCCCGTATTTTCCAATGTTCCAGAACTTCCTTCGGCGCGCGGCGGCAAAAGTACACGAGGGGATAGAGCGCGGAGCGTCTTCCCTCCGCACAGAGTATGAGCTCATACTTCTCTCCGTCAAAGCCGAGTTCAAACGAGACATCTCGAATGGCCTGCTCCAGTACGGCACCGCAGCGCTGCAACATCGCCGCTCCATCGTCCTCATTTCGGTCGATTGCCGCCCGGAGTTCTGCCTCGATTGCAAGGAAGTCATCCCAGGCCTCCTTTGTTCTCTCCCGGAAATTTTTCTCAAAGCGCGGAAAGGTAAGGCGCTCCCTGCAGTCTTCTACGTAGTCGCTCATTTCCTTGTCTTCCGGATGCAGAGAGAGGGCGCGCTCAAAGTAGCTAAGCGCAAGCCCGTCCTCGTCGAGGTAATAATAAGCGAGCGCCGTCAGCCTGTTATGCCGAAAATCTTCCGATTGCGCTTCTTCGTGCGCTGCCAAGACTGCAATCGCCTTATGATAGAGCTCTGTTCCCTCGGTCTCCGCAAGTGCGAGATAGGCCTCCGCGAGCTCTGCATCCCCCTCGGGGCCGCGCTCCTCGGCGGGAATGGCCTCCAACATCTCCCTGCTCTTCTCAAACGCGCCGCTCTCGTTCCATTGCCGGCACTGTTCCAAAATATCCACGCGCTTTCCTCCTCATTCGCTTTCCGACTTTTGCCGAAACGCAGCATAGCCCTTGCGCACTGCAAAGGACTTCGAAAACCAATCCTACACTACTCCGAAAATTCTCCGTCCACCATGCCGTTCAAATAATGTCCGGGGTCTGCGATAAACGCTTCCCAGCTTGCGAGCGGGCAGAATTCCTCCTGCTCCGTATCGAGGTACCAGATTCGCTTGTCTCTCGGACTCCAGAGCAAAAGATAATCGCTGTAGTTATCCATCTCCGCCATGAGAGACAAGAGCTTTTTCCGCTTCCAACGAAACTCCCGAAATTCAAGATAGGGGTAAAACACCATCCACCGCACCGACTCGCGCTCCGGAAATTCGAGGCGCAGCGCTCCGCTTTTCAAGTACGCTGTCATGGCCGCCGGCAGATGATAGCTCTTTAGCTGTCTCAGCTTTTCCTGCTCGTTGTGCCAGTCCTCCGGCTCGAGAGAGCGCAAATACTCTGCCATCTCTCCGTTCTTATTCTGTACCGCCAGCGTATAAGGACGGTCGCCGTACTTGTCCGCAAGGGTGATATCCGCCCCCTTTGAAACGAGATAGCGTAGAAGTTCAAAGTGATTCTCGCGTGCCGCCTCCGTGACCGGGGTAGAGGCATAGGGAAAGACCATGTCCGGCTTATGAAAGTTGATGTCCGCCCCCTGCTCTAAGAGGTACTCCGTGAGCATGCGGTTCCCGCTGTGCGCCGCAGCGCGAAGCGGCTTGCCGCCGTAGCGCCGTAAATCCAAGGATAGCCGGTCGATTACGAGCAGTATCTTCGGATCTCTGACATCTTCCAGGCAAAAGAAGAGACGGCTTATGTTCTCTTCCCTCGAAGTGACGCGGACGCCCGCCTCCACCAGCGATACGAAAGCACTCAGCTCTCCCTTGTTGAGCGCCTCATAGAGACTCTCCTCGTTCGGCTCACTCATGCCTCGTTTTCCTCGGTATAGGTCCGCTCGATGTCTATGAACTGAATGTAGATGCCGGAGACCTCACCCTCGCTGTCATAGCCGAAATATGTCGGGTAATAGCCGTCTCCCCAGCCGCTCGCAAAGAGAGCCACTTCCGCATTCGCACCCGGAACCTCCCACTTGAGCCAGTCGCCCCATTCGCCCTGATACTTCGGATTTTCCGCTGCGTTCTTTTTTAAGAGCTCTTCCAGTAAATCGCCGTAGAGGTCAAAGTCGCTGTCCTGCTTTGTCTTCTCTTCCAGGAAGGCAAGATAAGCTTCTTTTGTCGCGAAGTCCGCGATGCAAGCCATGCCGGCATCCACGCCGAAGCCGAAGTAATCGCCCTCCTTAAATTCTCCCTCGAGTCTCTCCTGGCCCGTCACCGCGAGCTCATAGCGCACCGTTTCTCGGCCGCTGACTTCCAGCTTGGCGCAGGCATAGCGGTCTCCGTACTCCTTGCTCGGCACCACGCAGAGCTTAAGCGTATAGCTTCCGGCCGGTATGGTCTGCAGATAGGGCACGGCATCATCCAGGGTGACCATGGGGTCACAGACCACGATTTTCCCCGTCGGAAAATGCACGGGCCCGAGATCCAGGATATCCACTTCCTTTCTTCCGATGACCTTCTCCGTAAAATAGCGCTCCAATTTGACATCCGCGTCCAGAATTTCACGCACTGCCTCATACTGTTTCATCCACTCTGCTGTCGGCATCTTTTTTCCTCTCGATAAACCGGTTTTTCCGGTGTTTTTGTTGACTCCGTTTTTCAGCGCGTCCCCGACGCGTACTCACCCATATTGATATCCAGCAACTCCCGCGGCGGCTGAATCAATGCATCCTCATAGCGGCAGGACCAGTGCAGCTCGGAACTCATCTCCCCGTCTACGACACCGTCCACCGTCTCCCCGTCCGCAATTACGTTTCCGCTACCAAGCAGATAGGCGGCTACATTGTAGGCGTGATTCACAACCCAGTTCGGGTTCATGCCGTGGAAATGGTACTGTAAATCCGGCAGGAAGAGGGTGCTCATACCCAGGGTATCCACGACCATGTCCTCGCTGTCCTGCACATTGAAAAAACGCACGTTGACACCGAAGTAGATGAAGCGGTTGGTGCCCTCCGTCTCATCCCGCCGCACGCTCTCCGCAGTAAACAGTTTTCCGGAACTCGGGAAATAGAAGGCCTCACAGTCCGGGTACAGTTCCGAAAGGGCCTCCAGAAAGTCCATGTCGAGGGTGGCGCGCTTTGCGGCCGGAAGCGCCCTCGCAAGCATATCGGTCGCAATCACACGGTAGCGGCAGTTGCCGAGTATACGGTCTCTCTCCTCGAGGCTGTCCCACATCTGGCTCCGAAGGAAGTCATCGATCTCCTCGCCGTCAAATGCCGTGCACTCCGTCACCATGAGCTGCACCGGCACGCTTTGATCTTGAAACTCTGCCCTATAGTCGAGTGCCGCAAAACCCGCTGTCTTGCCGTCGTGGCAAAAGCACTCTGTCTTTCCGACATGCTTCTCGATGACCGCACACATCCGCTCCTTAGACGGCATCGCTGCCGGCTCTCGGAACAGAAGCTCTATCACAAAAGGACCACCGGGGCGCTCTGCCTTGTTCTCATCCAAATCCTGTCGAAATACTTCTTCGCTCATCCTTTTCTCCCGTTGAAAGCCGCTCCGAACGAGCGCTCCCTTTCAGCTCTCAAACAATTCCAAACACAGGGCTTTCAGTTCTTCGCGGAATTCCGCAAGCGAAGCCTCATCCATCACCTCTGTGATATCGTATTCCCTCGCATGTTCCGCAAAGTCAAGGAGCGCTGCCCGAAGAACTTCCTTTTCTTCGCTGCTCGCCGTAAGGCGAATGTTCCGCGCTTCGAGCCCTTCATCCAGGTCTTGTAAATTTACGCTCCCGCTCCGCAGGCACTCTAAGAAGAGGGCCGCAAGGTCGCCGATCAGATCAATGGCATAGTAAAAGTTTAGTTCCAATCCCTCGCGGTTCGTAAAGCGAAGCGCATCCCCGGTCATGCGGAGCGAAGACGCCCGCTCTTCGAGCGCCTTAAGGCCCGTCCTTGCAAAAATCTCGCCGAGCCCTATCTCATCTTTTTCAAAGTCTTCCAGTAGGCTTAAGAGAGTCAGACTGTCGTCTGTCCCGCCGATATAACTGCCCCAGTAGCTCTCAATATACATGCTTCGCTCCTTCCGTGCCCGCAAGCCTTTCCCGCAAACATGCAGTCTCCGTTTACCGTTTCAGTTGACATTGCTCTCGCAGAGCGCCGAACGAATTTGTTCTCCCAGTTCCCGAAAACGCGCTTCCTTTCCGTCGTGGTGACCGTAGTCATCCATGGAAGACCGTAGCTTTACGCCCTTTTTTCTCAAGATGTCCGCGACCCGCACTGCGGCATCCGCAGCCCTAGAGAGCGGCGCCGGATGCCCTTCTCCCTCGCGTCTGCCGTTTTGCAGATAGAGGCGGCAATTCGTATTCCGGATTTCCGTCCTCGCGCAGTAGTCCGCAAAACCCGGGTACCAAAAAGAACCGCAGAGTGAGAAGACGGCACACGCTGCGGTCTCGCGGAATATGCTGTACACTGCCGCAAGCCCGCCGAGGGAATATCCTCCGTAGGCAATGCGTCCCGTGTCAATGGGATATTTCGCTATCAGTTCCGGAAGTTTTTCCTCGAAAAGCTCCCTGTGATACGCATCCGCCCCTCCCCCGAAGGGAGGTGCGTCCGCCCGGAATGCGGGCTCTGGCCAGGGACTGAAATCCGCGGTTCTCTCCTCCGAAACCACGGACAGCACAAACATATCCGAAAGAAAAGCCGCAAGCGTTTCGGGAAGTGCATCGTTCCAGAGAAGCAGGGGATAACGCTTACCCTTCTTAAGCTCTTGCGGCATTTGTAAACTGTACTGTCTCACGCGTCTCACTTACTCTTATGCTCTATGATCTTCACGACAAAATCATAGACGCGCTTGGTCGATGGAATGTTAAGTCTCTCCTCGGGCGTATGAATGTCCTTCATATCCGGTCCGATCGAGACCGCATCGAGGTTTTTAATTTTGCCGGAGAGGATGCCGCACTCCAGACCTGCGTGAATGGCCTGCACCGAAAGCTCTTTTCCGAAGAGCTCGCGGTAAATAGCCGCCGCCTCATCGCGGAACGCAGACTCCCGCACATACTCCCAGGCCGGGTATACGCTGTGTACCGCAGAGCTCGCCCCAAAGCAGCTTGCGACAAATTCGATTTTATCGACCACTGCCCGGAATGCCGTCGCAACCGAACTGCGGATGGAATACTTGAGCGTAAAGGTCTCGGCCGAGAGCTCCGTGATGCCGAGGTTTACCGAGGTCTCAACCAGCCCCTCGATGTCCGCGCTCATGCGCTGCACGCCGTAGGGGAGGGCTGCCATGAGTCCGAGCACCTTCTCCGTGCTCTCTGCCGTGAGCGCTGCCTCATTGCTGTCAACGACCTTTGCCGTGAGACTGAGCGCCGGATCGGTTCCCGCATACTCGTTTCGAAGCACGGTCTCTTCCGCCCGCACTGCCTCGCGGAACGCACTCGTGCTCACACTGTCCGAGAGCACCAGTTCGGCGCTCGCCTCTCGGGTAATTGCGTTGTACTTCGCGCCGCCCGCAAGCGAGACCAAGCGGAAGCTATAGTCCCGGCGGAGTGCCGTCAGCACGTGCGCAATGAGGAGCGCCGCACTCGCTCTGCCCTTTCCGATTTCCATGCCGGAATGACCGCCGGAGAGTCCGGATACCTCAATCAGCACATGCTCTCCCTTCAGCGCTTCTCGCCGCACCGGGAGGTTTAAGTCCACATCGCCGCCGCCCGCGCAACCCGCGAGCGCAATGCCCTCCTCATCCGAGTCCAGGTTTAACATTCTGTTTCCCTTCAGCATGGACACATCGACCGCGTGGGCGCCGCTCATATCCGTTTCCTCCGAGACCGTGCATATAAATTCAAGTCTCGGGTGCTTGAGCGTGGGCGAATCGAGAAGCGCTAGCGCATAGGCAAGCGCAATGCCGTCGTCCGCACCGAGTGTGGTTCCCTTTGCCCGAAGCCAGTCACCGTCCACATAGAGGTCCAAGCCCTCTTTTGTCATGTCCTTATCGCAGTCCGCCGCCTTCTCCGTCACCATGTCCATGTGACCCTGCAGAATAATCGGCGCCTCCGCTTCATAGCCCTCGGAAGCCTCCTTAATGATGATTATATTGTACTTCTCATCCCGGTAGTGCTCGAGCCCTCTCTCCTCCGCAAAGTGCTGGAGGTACTTGCTGATTCTTTCCTCCTGATGTGAGGGTCTCGGAATCTGAGAGATTTCCTCAAAAAAAGCGAATACTTCCTTGGGTTCCAAATTGCTGAGTACTCCCATTTTGCACCTCTTTCTGTACTGATTTTTTGGTCAAATCGCTCTTTTTACTATACCCGAAAGCGCTTGCTTTTGAAAGACTTGCACGCATCCAAAAAAAAGAGAACTCCCGGACGGAAGTTCTCTCTGATCGCTGTTGTTACCAGACCGCTGTGCCCTGCATCCACACCGTGCCCTTAAAACGTCTGCCGACCTTCGGTTCGCCCTGCAAATCCAGGCTGTTGATGTAGACATGAAATTGGAGATCGTGGGTGCGCAGCAGAAAATCCCAAATAATCTCGCCGGTTTCCCAGTTTTTTCTCCGGTTGATTTCTCGTATCTCGCCGACCACCACATACAGATCGCACTCTATGCCGTCCGGCATAAAACAGGATTCCACAATGGAATAAATGTCTTCGCGGCGCAGGCGTTTGTTGACCGACTCGTAGAGGCGAAGATCGCTTGCGGTCAGAGTCTCCATGGCACCCTCATCGCCATCCTTCGCCGCGCTGATCATGCGCGCGCGCTCGCGTTCCGTGATATGCAAGAGTTCGCGTTGCCTTTCATTTTTATACACCGGCAACAGTATCTTTCCGTCCCGGCAAAGACCGCCGATACTCACGCCCCGCGGCATTTTGTACGGAGTCTTGGCACGCTGCTGCCGATATTCCGCGACATTGGTCAGACGGAATATCAGGCTGATGCCGATGCGCATATCATCAATGAGTCCGGAATAAACCTCATTGTCCACGTGGCGCTCTATCATGCACTCTGCCGTCGAGGTAATGCCGTCGGCATCGATGTAGGGCAGATAGCGCTCTCTGACAAGTTTTCCGTCCGCCGCGACATAGCCCCCCATCGTTAAGCCGAGGCGCTCACCGAGCGGAATCCGGAGTTCCCAGAGCCTGTCCCCGTTTCGCATGGCAATGTGATGAACGGCATCCCGATTGCGAAACAGCAGTTCCTCCAGAATTTCTCTGGCATCTCTGTCACTGTCCACTCTTGCAAAGCCGATTGTCCGAAAATATCTGTGCATCCTTTGATTCCTACCTAAAACCTTCCGCGCATTGCTCTCTGCTTAGAAAATGCGCCAGCCGCAAATAAAGTTTCTCTGCCACCAGCCGTTCAGAGAACGGTGCACCACTCTTCCGTTCGAAGAGCTCGCGTCAATCACGCTGCCTCCGCCCGCAACAATGCCGACATGTCCCGAGACAACGATGATATCACCCGCCTGCAAGTCCGAGAAATTATTGATTCTCTGACCTCGACCGGAGCTCGCCCAACCGCCGGAAGTCATATAGGACTGGCTCACACCGGAGTGATTCAGACACCAGTAGACAAAACCGGAGCAGTCAAAAGCACTGTCGCCCTTGGCGCCCCAGACATAGGGCGTGCCGAGCTTGGAGCTCGCGACGCTTAAGAGCGTTCCCACGGAACCGCTGCCCGAATAAGTGTAGCTCGAGCCGCCGCCGCTGTCCTGAGAGCCGGAACTGTTGCTCTTATTTCCGCCGTTCTTCGGTCTGTCGTTGTTCTGCGTCTTTGTCTTTGCCTTCGGCTTCGGTGCCGGCCGCACAACATCGTTGCTCGCAAGCTTTGCCATTGTTGCCGCGCCGACCATGCCGTCCGCCGAGAGACCGTTCCTCTCCTGGAAGGCCTTGACCGCATTCTTGGTCGCATCTCCGTAATAGCCGGTCGCGAGCTGCTTGTCGAGATATCCCCACTTGCTGAGAAGTTCCTGCACCCGCTCCACGGATTCGCTCTCGTCACCGAGTGTCAGGCCGAAGGCCTGCGCATTCGGACTGTTCAGTGCATCGCGTGTGCCGGGTCCCAGATAACCGTCGACAACCTGGTTGTTTCTGCTCTGGAACTCCTTGATAGCCATGACAGTGCCGAGACCGAAATTGCCGTCTGCCTCTCCGGTCAGATAACCCAACTCCTTGAGCCGCTGCTGCGCTGCCATGACAATGTCGCTCTTCTCACCGTAGACCACCATGTTCGGCTTGACCTCATCGGAATAGATGAGGTTCATGGTTTTAAGGCCGACCTTGCCGTCCTGTCCCAGACCGTTCATCTGCTGGAACTTCTGCACCGCTGCCAGGGTCTTTCCGTCAAAGGTTCCGTTTACATCCGCGGTCTGCGCGAGATAGCCGAGCTGATAAAGTCTCTGCTGCAACGTCACGATGTCCGTTCCGCTGTCGCCCTCCTGCGCCGTGTAGTAGTGCGCATTCTCATCCATAATGGCCTTGAGGGTCGACTCGCCCACAATGCCGTCCTGCGGCAGCTTGTTCTGCCGCTGATAAACCTTGACCGCCGCCGCGGTCACCTCGCCGTAATAATCCGTCGGCTCATCGTTGTCCATAAATCCGAGTTCCATGAGACGCGCCTGCAAGTCTTTGACAATCCAGTTCCGCGTACCGATGCGGATAATTTCGGGTGCGGGCTCCGTGGTCGGCACGACCAAATCCATATCCGGGAACTGTGCGCCGGAGGGAGATACCGCCATGATATCACCCGGATTTACGGGGAGCGCTGCCTCGGCACTGCTCTCCGAACTTCCCTCCGCACTCTGATCCGCACCGCTCTCGCTGCTCTCCGCAACACTGATCTCGGAGCTGCCCTCCGCTGTTCCCTCTGAACTTGCCGCACTCTCCGCGCTGCTCCGTTCCGTGCTCGCGGCGCTCTCCTTTGCCGCATCGCTCTGTGCCGTCTTTCCCTGCGAGCAGGCCGTTAGCATCGCCGCTGTCACAAACAGCGCGAGCGCCTGCTTCTTCAAAATTCTCCGTCTCATTTTAATGTCCTCGATTTATGAAAACGCGGAATCCCCCGCGGAATAAATATCAAATGTTTCTCAAATGCTTATGCCCGCAATAACTCTGCCAAGGCCGCAAACTGTGCAAGCGAGAGCACCTCGCCGCGCACCGTCTCCGGGAGTCCGAGCGACAAAAGCGCCTCGTTTACCTTCTCCCGCGAGAAGCCCGCGTTCTTGAGTCCGTTCACCAAAGTTTTTCTTCTCTGATTGAACGAGGCCCGGATGATGCGAAACAGAAAGGCCTCATCTTCGGTCTGCACCGGTTTCTCCGCATAGGTCCTGAGGCAGATGACCGCAGAACCGACCTTGGGTCTCGGGAGAAAACAGTGGGGCGGCACATTCGCCACAATCTCGGCCGCAGCATAATACTGCACCGCGAGCGAGAGCGAGCCGTAGTCCTTTCCGCCCGGCGAAGCCTGCATGCGCTCCGCCACTTCCTTTTGCACCATAACGGTGATGTTCTCAATCGGGAGTCCGCTCTCCAGGAGCTTCATCAATATCGGCGTTGTGATGTAGTAAGGGAGATTTGCAACCACCTTGATTCGCTTCCCGCCGAGTCTTTTTGACAAATCGTTCAGGTCCTGTTCCAGGATATCGCCCTGAATCACTTCCACATTGTCGTACTCCGCGAGACTCTCCGCGAGAATCGGAATCAAACCGCGGTCTATCTCCACCGCAAGCACCTTTCCCGCCCGCTCCGCGAGCCTCTGGGTCAGGGTCCCGATGCCGGGGCCTATCTCCAGCACAGCGTCCGCCTCGGAAATCTGCGCCGCATCGGCAATTCGCTCCAAGACATGGCTGTCGATCAAAAAATTCTGCCCGAACTTCTTTTGAAAGCGAAATTCCTCGTGGCGCTTTAAGAGCGCTATGGTGTTTTCCGCTCTGCCGAGATCTGCCATCAGCACACCTCCCTGTCTGCGAGTTTCGGGAAACAACGCAACGCATTTTCCTCTGTGACGCGCCGCACTTCCTCCTCCGGAATCCTTTTGATGCGCGCTATTTCCTGCGCGATATAAGGCAAATTCCGCGAGTCGTTTCGCTTGCCGCGCCTCGGCTCCGGCGAGAGATAGGGACTGTCTGTCTCGAGCAATATGCTTGAGAGCGGAACCGCCTCCGCCACCTCTTTCATCTTCTTGCCGTTCTTAAAGGTTACGACGCCGCCAATCCCGATGTAGAAGCCGAGATCTGTGTAGCGGCGCGCAAGCTCCGCACCGGAAGAAAAGCAGTGAATTACCCCGCCGACGCCGCGCGCCGCTGCGCGCTGCATCTCATCGAATGTGTCCTGCGCTGCCTCTCTGGAGTGAATGATGACCGGAAGCCCGGTCTCCGCCGCCAAATCCAACTGGCGGCGAAACCAAATTTTCTGTACGTCCCGCGCCGGTTCCTCGTAGTGGTACTCCAGTCCGATTTCACCGATTGCAACCACCTTCGGATGTTTCGCGAGCGCCTCAAACTCACTTAAGACACGATCGCTCAGTTCTTCGACATGGTTCGGATGTGCACCGAGCGCCGCGTACATCCATGGATAACACTCTGCGAGCCTAAGCCCCGTATAACTCGATTCCACCGAAGCGCCCGCGTTGATGACCTTCCCTATGCCGTGCTCTTTCAGACTGTCGAGCAACTCGTCCCGGTCGGCATCAAACGCCTCGTCATCGTAGTGCGCATGGGTATCCAGGAGCATCAGCCGATCTCCGCGCCGGACGGCATATCCTCGGACATCGTCGTCATGAGACTCAGATTTCCGTTCTCATCCGCCGCCGAGAGCAACATGCCCTGGGACTCCATGCCCGCAAGACGCGCGGGCTTTAAGTTCACAATTGCCATAACGCGCTTTCCGACCAGCTTCTCCGGCTCCGGATACCACTTCTTAATGCCGGAGAGAATCTGAATCTCCTTACCGCCGCAATCCAGTCGGAAGCAAAGGAGCTTCTTCGACTTCGGAACTTCCTCGCACTTTAAGACCTTGCAAACGCGGAATTCGCATTGTGCAAAGGCATCGTATTCCACTTCCGGCTTGGACGGAATTTGAATATCGGACTTCGGCGCTTCCGCCTTTTCTTCTTCCGCTGCCGCCTCTTCGGCCGCTGCGTTCTCCGCATTCAGCTTTGCCTCGACCTCCTTCGGATCCAGGCGGCGGAACAGCATCTCTGCCTCAGCTGCGACCTGCGTACCCGAGGGATAGAGGCCGAAGGCATCCATTGCCTCCAGCTCTCTCTTCTCCGTGCCGAGCTCCTTCAAAATCTTCTCGGAGGTCTCCGGCATGAAGCTGAAGAGCAGGGAGGAAGCTATGGTCAGAGCCTCGGTCAAGTGATAGAGCACTGCCTTCAGTCTGTCCTGCTTGCTCTCATCCTTTGCGAGCGCCCAGGGCAAAGTCTCGTCGATATACTTGTTGCAGCGCTTAAAGATATTCCAGAGCTCGGTCATCGCGTCCGCAACGCGGAGCACGTCCATCTTCTCCCGAATCTTCTTGACGCCGTCGAGCACGGTCTTCTCAAGATCCGCATCGAGCGCGACATCTTCCGGAGAAAAGTTCGCGTCCGGTCTCTCCACCACGCCGCCGAAATACTTGTTGGTCATGGCGATGGTGCGGCTCACGAGGTTGCCGAGCACGTTTGCGAGATCCGCATTGTATCTCTCCACCATGAGATCCCAGCTGATGCTGCCGTCGTTCTCAAAGGGCATCTCGTGCAGGCAGAAATAGCGCACCGGGTCCACGCCGAAGAAGGAGACCAGTTCGTCCGCGTAGAGCACATTGCCCTTGGACTTCGACATCTTGCCGCCGGCCTGTAAAAGCCAGGGGTGACCGAAGACCTGCTTCGGCAGCGGCTCGCCGAGCGCCATCAGGAAGATGGGCCAGTAAATCGTGTGGAAGCGGACAATGTCCTTACCGATTAAGTGCAGATCTGCCGGCCAGTACTTTTGATAGAGCTCTCCGTTGTTGCCGTCCGCGTCGTAGCCTATGCCCGTCGTATAGTTGGTCAGAGCATCGAGCCACACATAGACCACATGGCCCGGCGCAAAATCGACCGGAATGCCCCATTCAAAGCTGGTGCGCGACACACAGAGATCCTGCAGACCCGGCTTCAGGAAGTTATTCATCATCTCATTCTTTCTGGAGACGGGCTGAATGAATTCCGGATGCTCTTCGATGTACTGAATCAGGCGGTCCGCATACTTGCTCATGCGAAAAAAGTATGCCTCCTCCGAAGCCTGCTTCACTTCTCTGCCGCAGGTCGGGCACTTGCCGTCGACAAGCTGCGACTCGGTCCAGAAGCTCTCGCAGGGTGTGCAGTAAAGGCCCTCGTAGGAACTCTTATAGATATCGCCCTGCTCGTAGAGCTTTTTGAAAATCTTCTGCACCTGCTTCTCATGATAGGGCTCTGTGGTCCGCATAAAGCGGTCGTAGGACGTGTTCATCAGGTCCCAGATGCGCTTAATCTCCGCGGAGACCTGGTCCACATAGGCCTGCGGCGTCATGCCGGCATCCTTTGCCTTGCCCTCAATCTTCTGACCGTGCTCATCGGTTCCGGTCTGGAAGTAGACATCAAAGTTCTCTTCTCGTTTAAAGCGGGCAATCGCATCCGCTAAGATGATCTCATAGGTGTTTCCGATGTGCGGCTTGCCGGAAGCATAGGCAATTGCCGTCGTGATATAGTAAGGTTTTCTGATTTTTTCTCCCATATCCTCAGCCCTCCGAATATTCTTCGATTCTTATTAGTGTAACATATCAGAGCAACATGTGATAGAGTTCTCTGCGGCTGATTCCGCGGTCTTTTGCGGCTTTTTTCATAGCCTCCTTGCGGTCAAAGCCCTGCGACTCATACCAAGCCACATGTTCGGCCGGCGTGAAATCCGAAAAAACGGAGATTTCTTCCGCGCGCAGTTCTTCCTCGCTCTTTCCGGATATGACCAGAACATATTCGCCGCGAATTTCCGCGCGACCGGCTTCCTCCGCATAGCGCTCCAAAAAATAGGAAAAATTGCCGCGCTGCACTTCTTCATGCCGCTTTGTGAGCTCACGCACCAAACTGAGTTCTCTCTCCCCGCCGAGCACTTCGGCGAGTTCCGCTAAGGTCTTCGTAAGCCTGTGCGGCGCTTCGTAGAGAACGATGGTCCTTGTCTCGTCTCTGAGTCCCTCTAGCCTTGCCCTTCTCTCTTTTTTCTCCTGCGGCAGAAACGCCTCGAACACAAAACGACCGGTAGGCTGCCCGCTGATTGCAAGCGCGCTCACCGCCGCACAGGGTCCCGGGACTATCGTGACTTCGATGCCCGCATCCAAGGCCATGCGCACCAGCACCTCACCGGGATCGGATATCGCCGGCATGCCCGCATCGCTCACAACCGCGATGATCTCCCCCTGTTCCGCGCGCCGCACGAGTTCGTAGGCTTTTTCGGTCCGGTTGTACTCGTGGTAGCTGGTCATATGTGTCTTAATCTCAAAGTGATTTAAGAGCTTAATGGTATTTCTGGTGTCCTCCGCCGCAATGAGATCTGCCGCCCGCAGGGTCTCAATCGCGCGCGGGCTCATGTCCCCCAGATTTCCGATCGGCGTTGCAACCAGGTAGATTTTTCCGCTTTGTTCCACTGCTCTCTCCTTAGTATCCGTAAATATCCCGGATTTCGTCGCTGTACACACCGGGAGAACGAAAAACAATGATGGGGGCCTCAACTCGCAAAAACGAGCCGCCGCCCTTTACGGCCTCCACCAACACCAAGTTTGCCTCGCGCCCCGAATAGGGGTGGGCAAACTTCATGCGCTTCGGTGTGAGGCGCGCAGCATTGCAGGCCGCAAAGAGTTCGTCGAGACGATGAGGTCTGTAGACAAAATAGGCGCGTCCGCCGTTTTTCAGGAGACGCGCTGTCTCATTGACTGCTTCTTCCAGCGTGCAGCAAAGTTCCTGCCGTGCAATCGCGCGGCTTGTCGCCTGACTCTGCTCTCCGCGCCGAAGTGCCATGTAGGGCGGATTACAGCTCACCACATCGACGCTCCCGCTCGCCCCGGCAATGCCCTCTCGAAGATCTCCGTTCAGAATCCGTATCCTCTCCTCGAGACCGTTCATGGCCACGCTGCGCCGCGCCATATCGGCAATCTCCGCCTGAATCTCCACGCCCGTAATTTCCTTGGCGCGGGTCTTCGCCGAGAGTAAGAGGGGGATGATGCCGTTTCCGGTACAGAGATCCACCACCCGCTCTTTCCCGCCCGCGCGCACAAAACCGCTGAGCAGCACCGCATCCGTCCCGAAACAGAAATGGGTCGGGTTTTGAATGATACCGAGTTGACTGCGCTGTAAGTCGTCAATGCGCTCGCCCGGCTTTAGGACATTCACTTCTTCTTCTCCTGCGCTCTGTCTCTCTGCTGGCCGCCGCCGCGCTTTCCGCCTCTTGCTCGGCCCTCTCTCGCGCCGGGCATTGCTTCTCCGTCCTTTTTCTCTTTTTCGCGCGCTTCCCGCTGCGCATCCGCGGCGCGCTTCTGAGCCGGCGGCATACCCTTCTTCTTGCGCTCCACAATCACCGTATCCGCAACCGCGACATCCCGCAGTTCCTTCTCGCCGTTCACATAGCAGGCGACACGCAGAGCCTGCTTCAAGACACTGACCTCCACCACGTCGCCGCGCACACCGTCCGTAAGCTGCACGCTGTCACCCTTACGCGGAAGGGTCTTGTTGAGTTCCGCATAGGTATCGGTCTCATGCTTCAGGCAGCACATGAGACGGCCGCAGGCCCCGCTGATTTTTTGCGGATTGAGCGCAAGTCCCTGCTCTTTTGCCATCTTAATCGACACCGGCATAAACTCCGAGAGATAGGAATGGCAGCAGAGCGGACGGCCGCAATTTCCCATGCCGCCGAGCAATTTGGTCTCGTCTCTCGCGCCGACTTGGCGAAGTTCGATGCGTCTCTGATACTGTGCGCCGAGTTCCTTGACGAGCACGCGAAAATCCACGCGCGCTTCCGCGCTGAAAAAGAACAGCACCTTGTCATCCCGAAGTGAAAAGACCGCCGAGATAATTTTCATGTTGAGCCCGAGTTCTTCCGCCTTTTTCCGGCAGAACAAAAGGGCCTCCCGCTCTTTGCTCTTATAGGCTGCGGCACGCGCCGCATCCTCCTCTGTGGCCCGCGCCAATATGCTCTGCGGGGGGTTCTCTGCCTTACATCCGCAGAGCGTGTAGTTTCCCAGAATCACAGTTCCGTATTCCACACCGCACTGCGTCTCGCAAAGCACGTGGTCACCGCGCCGAAACTGTTCTCCCGTAACACTGTAAGTTTCTATGGTACCGACTTCGCGAAAGCGAACGCCTATCACCTCCGTCATTTCCGATCACTCCCTCCGTATCGCAAGAAGCAGGAGTTCCGCTGAAAGTTCCTTATTCACATTGAGTCGGAACCGCTCCTCGGCTGCCTCTGTCTCTTTTAAAATCACACCTGCCTGTTCGTAACTCAGGTCCTTTGCCTCCCGTATCAGTGCCTCTTCTTCCTGCGGGAAGATGAGCGCCGCACTGCTCCCGCCGCTCTTTACGCAGAGTACATCGCGGTAGTACAAGCGGAGAAAGCTCAAAAAATCACGCGGCTCCGGGTAGAGCTCCGTGATTTCTGTCTGCGCCCTGTGAAATACCGTTTCGCCGCATTTCGGCAAAGCTCTGAGTAAATCAAGCGTCCTGCGATAGCGCGCATAGGCCTCTTCCGAGAGCGCCAGTTCCTCGGCCCTCCGGTAAATGCCGCGAGAAAAACGCGCTGCCTCCTTGGCGCGTTTTCCATCCGCCCCCTTCCCGAGCAGACGTTCTAAAATTTCGCTCTCGGGAACCGGACGAAAGGAAAGTCGCAAAACACGACTCCGTATCGTCGGAAGTAAGGCTTCCTCCTGCTCTGCGAGCAGAATGATAATCGCATATGTCGGCGGCTCCTCTATGGTCTTTAGAATCGCATTTTGAGCCTGCTGGGTCATTTTCTCCGCTTCCGGAATAATGAAAATGCGCCTCTCACCCGAAAACGGCCGTATCCGTATTTCCTGTGAGAGCTGCTCTCTCACCCGATCCACACCCAAGGTCGTTTTATCCCGACTGATTGTGATGACGTCCGGATGCGTATCTGCCGCGAGCTGAATACAGCTGTGGCAGTGACCGCAGGGGCGCGTTCCCTCCCCGGTACAGAGTAAACGCTTTGCAAACGCGCGCGCCATGACCTGCTTTCCCATTCCCTTCTCACCGAGAAACAAGTAGCTGTGGGAGAGCTGATCGCGCCTTATGCTCTGTTCTAGTCTCTGTTTGATATGTTCCTGGCCGAGTATGTCACGAAAATCACACATATTGTAACATATCCTCATACAACTCGCCAAGGCAAGCGCCCAGTTCCGCATTCCGATATCGCTTTTTGATTCCCGCCGCAAGCAGTTTATCTTCGGCATAGTCTGCCTCGTCCGCCTGAAAACGGCGCACCAACTCGGCATAACAGGGCACGGCTTCCTTTTGTTCCCGCGCAAAGCTCCTCTTTAACCGCTCTCCGGCATCGACCTCCAAGTAGAGCGGAATTACGCGCTCGCTGCCAAAATAAGCGCAAAACCTCCGATAGCTCTCAAGTGTGCCGATGCCGAGCCACAGCGTATCTTCTCCGCCGCCCTCATCGACACTTCCGTAGCGCCAGAGACCCTTCTCGGTCTGATACGCTCTCTCCTCTATCATGCGACCGCTGTCACGCAGTTCGAGAAAACGCGCTTCGCTCACAAAGTGATATTCCCGCCCTTCCGCTTCCCCGGCCCGTTGCGGCCTGGTCGTATAGGGAATCAGCGGGCGCAACATAGGAAAACGCTCCGACAGTTTTCGATAAATCGTGTCCTTTCCGGCCGCGCTCTTGCCCATCAAATAAAAAATCCGCATCTTTACTCCTCGGTCGGTCCTTCGAGTATACCGAAATCCCGGCTTCCGTCCAGCGGTTCGGTCCAATCCGTTGTCTCTTCTCCGATAAATTTCTCCGCGCGCGGCAGGGATTCCACCTGACGAAAACGCTCCGCGGTCGATTCCACCGCTTCCGGGGTCTCCTCCGGCGTAGTCTCCGGTATTCCGCCCTTTCCCGTCGAAAGTAAGGGCTTCTCGCTCTTTTTCCATTCGCCGAGGCGCTTTTTCTTTTTGAGCGGAACCTGAACCGCCTGACGATCCAATACCTTAACTTCTCCGTTAATACCGGAACTCGGCTCACAGTTTTCCCAATAGGCGAGAACCCTGTCATCCATGGCCCAAATCGGAAGCAATCTATCGTTCCCCGTTCCGAACTCACCGCTTCGAAACGCACTGTCGTCTAAAAGATAGGTCTCGTCTCCGCGAACCATGGCAAGCTTTCCGTAGACCGAGCCCAGAGAACCCGGTCTGTATTCCATGTAGATGGTATCTGTCTCAGGATAGGGCAACATGCGCACAACACGACCCGGGAAGAGACCGCTCACCGCTTCTGCTTTGCCGGTCTTTACATTCAGCTTCCATATCTGACTTGTCGGTGCGCTGCCCTCCGTCGAAAGCATCACACTGTAATAGATCGAGGAATCAAAAACCGTCAAGGCATCGATTGCCACGCCGTGGCGCAAATACTCCTTTCCCTCGCCGGTCAAAATAGAGGGACTCACGCCTAAATTTGCGGCATAGAAGCGCTGTTCGCCTATGGCCGTACTCTCGGATATCACATTCTCTATCACCGCATCCGAGAGCGTATAGCGACGCCCGTTGATGCTCTGCAGTTCCTCCGTAACCCGCTTTCCGAAGCGGTCTCTCAGAATATAATGCTTCTCCTCCTGCTCCACATAGAAGCCCGCACCGATGGCTGCCCCGGCGGCATCCTTCTCAAAGCGCTCAATCTTGTTTTCACGCGCATACCAGACTGCTTTTTGTTGTACCGTGTAGCCGCTCACCTTATCCGCTATGACTTGGGTATTGCTGCTGTCTCTGCGCACCCGAAGGAGACTCGGCAGAGAGGCATGCTCATCCTCCATATAGAGGTAGTAAATCCACTCCCCGTCTATGGTAAGGGAATTTGCAATGATACCGGAAGCCGCTTCGGCTCTGCCCTCTTCCTTCATCTTTTCGGAGAGCACTGTCTTTCCGGTTTCGCGGTTCAAGGCGCAGGTGATGTTCTCGAGCGCACCGTTCTTTCCGAAATGAAAGGTTTCGCGCTCCATATTGTGGTCACCAGTCAGCACATAGCCTTCCTCGTTGAAGTAATAGAGCGTATCCTCATCTTCAAACCAGCAGCTCTCCATCCATTGACCGTTTGCCGTAAGATAGCTTCTTCCCCGCGCACTCTCGTTCCAACCGGCATAGGCAAGTGCACCTCCGCTTTCCGCGGAAGCGTGTTCCGTAGTTTCCACCGCACTGCTGACTGCCGCCTTGGCGCGATGTATCGCCCCGGATTCCCGGTTCAAATATCCGAAGAGCAGCGAGACCGCGGCAAAGGTCGCGCCTATGCTGCCCAGCGTCAGGAGCCATTGCATGCGTGTCTTGAGACGGCTCTTTTTCGCCTTCTTCTTCCCGGTGCCGAGCATACCGATGCGCTCTTCGAGAGAAATCAACACCGTTGTCGCTCGCTCGGTGAGCTCCTTATCGGTGCTGTTATCCGCAGAAAATTCAACCACCGCCGGCAGTTCCCCGCCGTACTGCTTCACACATTCCCGCAACAAAACGCGAAGCCAGGAACGGAAAATACCGGACTCCGGGATACTCTCTCGCTTATTCCAAACTTCTTCATAGAGCGCTGATAAAATTTCCCAGCACGCCTCTCCCGAAAATCCGAGAGCCGCAATATCCCGATATGTCTTCTGATAGCTGAGAAGGTACAAATCTTCGAACCCTGCGCTCTCACCGGCCCTCGTGCGCAAAATTGCACTCGAGAGCAGATTTCCCGCCTGTGTACTCAATACCGTTCCTCCTTCTTCGTCAATGTATCATTTTACCACAGAACCCGAATGACTGACAGGAAAAGGACTTCTAAGAAAAACAAAAACAGCTCGGATTTCTCCGAGCTGTTCTCAGTCTCAATTATCTTCTTGCACCCGGTGCGTAGTAGTGCGCCGAACGAGTCTGCACGACACCGTTCACGACCCACTGGCCCTTCTCGTTGACATAGTAGCCGTCCGGCGTTCTCTGGTTTGCCTTCATCCAGCCGTCGTCACCGAAGCAGTAGCACTCCTCAAGACCGTCGTGGTTGCTGTCAATCCAAGCCCACTTGACCTTGCCGGTCTCGCCGCGGTACCAGTCACCGAAATTGTCCTGCGTCGAGTACCACCATCTCTCCGGTGTAAATCTCGTATCTCTGACCCATCCGATGTATGCAAACGAGCTCGACGCCATCATCACCGAAATCATTGCCGCAGCTGCAAACATGCTTAATGCCTTCTTCATTTTACTTTTCCTCCTCCTGTATATTCCGGGAGTACATGCTCCCTTTCGTTTGAAACCTTCTCTATTTTAGCCTGTATATCCACCGTATTCAAGACAAGAACTACCCTTGTTCTTAACAGTTTGCTTACATAAAACTTAATATTTCCGCTCTCCCTCCCACTGCAATCGATGCAGTGCCCCTTTCTTTTCCAAGGCGGCAAAATCCTGTTGGCGAAGCGCCTCATACAAGATAACGGCAACGGCATTCGAGAGATTCAAAGAGCGAATATCTCCCCACATGGGAATTCGGATGCAGGCATCTTTGTTCGGAGCAAGTATTTCCTCGGGGATACCGGCTGACTCTTTTCCGAACATGATGTAATCGTCCGGCCCGAACTTGACATCCGCATAGGTCTGCTCTGCCTTCGTGGTCGCAAACCAGAGCCTGGGCTTCTTGCCTCCCGGGGATAATAAATCACCCCGGCGGCTTAGAAAAGCATCATAACTCTCATACTCCGTTAGAGAGAGCTTACTCCAATAATCCATACCCGCGCGTTTCAAGTACTTATCAGTCAGTTCGAATCCATACGGCTTTATGAGATGAAGGGCCGTGTCGGTAGCGACACAGGTTCTTCCGATTGCCCCCGTGTTAAACGGAATTTCAGGTTCATGTAGGACTATATTCATTGATTCTCCTCTCGAAGCACAAAATTCTCTCCCCGCCTCCGATATCGTAACGCAGCGTTTCTCCCGTTATCGCAGACTCCTCGTCTGTTTTCCGGACACTTCAAACAAACCTCCTTCTGCTGATGTTTGTCTGTTTCTGTCTGTCTGTTCTATGCTTCTCTGTTCTGCTTGTCTGTTCTATACTGTCTGTTCTATGCTTCTCTGTTTCTGCCTGTCTGCTCTATGCCTCTCTGTTTCTGCCTGTCTGTTCTATGCTTCTCTGTCCTCTGCTTCTTTGTTTCTGCTTGTCTGTTACTTGCTTCTCTGTACTCTGCCTATCTGTCCTCTGCTTCTTTTTTTCTGCTTATCGGTTCTCTGCTTCTCTGTTCTCTGTTTCTGTACTTTTCTTCTTTGTTTGACCCTAATTTCCTTGCGGACATCGTCCGTGCAAAACACTACACTTCCTTTACATCCACCTTCGGACAGAGATCCGTCAGATAACAAGCCTCACAATTCGTGCCTCTTGCCATACAGTAGGTCCTTCCGAGCGCCATGAGTCTGGTGTTCCAGAGTATCCAGTAGGACTCCGGCAACACTTGTTTCAACTCGCTCTCCACTTTGGTCGGATCCGTTGAGACAACCAGGCCGAGACGTTTTGAGACACGCTTCACATGTGTATCCACAACGATCGAAGGCTTTCCGTAGATTTCACCCAAAATCAGACTTGCCGTCTTTCTTCCGACCCCGGGAAGGGTCAGTAAGGCTTCCATCTCATCCGGTACCTCTCCGCCGAAGTTAGTGAGCAAAGCCCGCGCACAGGCCTGCAAATTTCTCGCTTTGTTGTGATAAAAGCCGGTCGTATAAATTTCCCGCTCCAATTCATCGATGCTCGCGGATGCAATGGCCGCGACACTCGGGTACTTCCGGTAGAGCTCCTTCGTCACCTGATTGACGCGCGCATCCGTACATTGGGCACTCAGTATGGTAGCAAACAAAAGTTTCCAGGGCTCACGCTCCGTCAGAAACTCCATGGGTTTGTCCTCAAAATGCGCATTTAAGCGGCGCATAATTTCATGCACTCTCTCTTCTTCGCTCGAATTCACAGTCTTCTCCCTATAGTTTCCCATATCGAATCGATTTTGTATCAAAAAAAGCCATCGCAGCGACTGCGATGACTCATCTTCTCATAACTGAGATACGCGGGACTCGAACCCGCGACAACTTGATTAAAAGTCAAGTGCTCTACCACCTGAGCTAGTATCCCATCTTTCTTTCTCTAAAAGACGAGCAAAGCTCTTTTTAGATAAAAGAAAAATGCCTTGGACCGGAATCGAACCAGTGACATAAGGATTTTCAGTCCTCCGCTCTACCAACTGAGCTACCAAGGCATGGATTGCGGGGACAGGATTTGAACCTGCGACCTCCGGGTTATGAGCCCGACGAGCTTCCGGACTGCTCTACCCCGCGACAGTATGTGATGTGTCTCCACACCAATTTGTAAGTTCACAGTCGAAACTGTGGAGTGGGGGAAAGTGGATTCGAACCACTGAAGGCAGTGCCAGCAGATTTACAGTCTGTCCCCTTTGGCCACTCGGGAATTCCCCCATATTGTTTGGTCTGATACCAAAGCCGATGATCGGACTCGAACCGATAACCTGCTGATTACAAATCAGCTGCTCTGCCATTGAGCCACATCGGCACGACATACATTGGTTTGGTAAATGGGACCTACAGGGCTCGAACCTGTGACCCTCTGCTTGTAAGGCAGATGCTCTCCCAGCTGAGCTAAGATCCCAAACTGTTTGTATCAAACCTAGCGACCCGAAACGGACTTGAACCGTCGACCTCCGCCGTGACAGGGCGGCGCTCTAACCAACTGAGCCATCGGGCCATCTTTACACCCTGAAAACCGCACACAGAATTTTTATCTATTCATCTCTTTTCCCAAACCCTTTGGTTAAACCCTCGACCGATTAGTAAGAGTCAGCTGAACGTGTCGCCACGCTTACACCTCTCTCCTATCTACCTTGTCGTCTTCAAGGGGTCTTACCGCTTTCGCATGAGATATCCCATCTTGAGGGGGGCTTCACGCTTAGATGCCTTCAGCGTTTATCCCGTCCCGACTTGGCTACCCGGCCATGGGGTTGCTCCCCAACCGGTGCACCAGTGGTCAGTCCATCCCGGTCCTCTCGTACTAAGGACAGCTCCTCTCAGATATCTTACGCCCGCGCCGGATAGGGACCGAACTGTCTCACGACGTTCTGAACCCAGCTCGCGTACCGCTTTAATGGGCGAACAGCCCAACCCTTGGGACCGACTTCAGCCCCAGGATGCGATGAGCCGACATCGAGGTGCCAAACCACTCCGTCGATGTGAACTCTTGGGAGTGATAAGCCTGTTATCCCCAGGGTAGCTTTTATCCGTTGAGCGATGGCAATCCCACTTTATACCACCGGATCACTAAGTCCTACTTTCGTACCTGCTCCACCCGTCGGTGTCGCAGTCAAGCTCCCTTCTGCCTTTGCGCTCTTCGAATGGTTTCCAACCATTCTGAGGGAACCTTTGAGCGCCTCCGATACTCTTTCGGAGGCGACCGCCCCAGTCAAACTCCCCACCTGACATTGTCCCCCATCCGGATTACGGATGTAGGTTAGAAATCCAGTGCCACAGGGGTGGTATCCCAACAGCGGCTCCGAAAAGACTGGCGTCCTTCCTTCTTAGCCTCCCACCTATCCTGTACGAGTAACACCGAATCCCGGTATCAAGCTGGAGTAAAGCTCCATGGGGTCTTTCCGTCCTGGCGCAGGTCACCAGCATCTTCACTGGTACTTCAATTTCACCGGGTGCATTGTTGAGACAGCGCTCAAATCATTACGCCTTTCGTGCGGGTCGGAACTTACCCGACAAGGAATTTCGCTACCTTAGGACCGTTATAGTTACGGCCGCCGTTTACTGGGGCTTAAATTCAAAGCTTCGCTTGCGCTAACCTCTCCTCTTAACCTTCCAGCACCGGGCAGGCGTCAGCCCATATACCTCACCTTACGGTTTCGCATAGACCTGTGTTTTTGCTAAACAGTTGCTTGAGCCTTTTCTCTGCGGCTGCATCTCTGCAGCACCCCTTCTCCCGAAGTTACGGGGTCATTTTGCCGAGTTCCTTAACAATGCTTCTCCCGCCGGCCTTAGGATTCTCTCCTCATCCACCTGTGTCGGTTTGCGGTACGGGCTGACATGATACAATAGCGGCTTTTCTCGACAGTCCCTCCACCGGCTTCGCTACTTATATTTCGCTCCCTATCACGCTTTCGGATTGTATGGCGGATTTGCCTACCACACTCCTAGCTTCGCTTCGCCCGGTCTTTGCTCTCCCGGGTCCGGTTTCGTTCCTGTGTCCCCACAGTTCTGATCATGTCAGGTGCAGGAATATGAACCTGCTGTCCATCGACTACGGATCTCTCCCTCGCCTTAGGTCCCGACTTACCCAGGGCAGATCAGCTTTACCCTGGAATCCTTGGATATTCGGCCATGATGATTCTCACATCATTCTCGCTACTCATTCCGGCATTCTCTCTTCTCAGAACTCCACGCTTCCTTACGGTAACGCTTCGGCACTCTGAGATTGCTCCTCTACCAATGTATTGCTACATTCCTAAGCTTCGGTATCGTGTTTTAGCCCCGGAAATTTTCGGCGCAGGACCTCTCGACTAGTGAGCTATTACGCACTCTTTGAATGTGTGGCTGCTTCTAAGCCAACATCCTAGCTGTCTTCGAAATCCCACATCCTTTTCCACTTAACACGTATTTTGGGACCTTAGCTGTAGGTCTGGGCTCTTTCCCTTTTGACTGTCCAACTTATCTCGTACAGTCTGACTCCCGACCATCATCAGTGCGGCATTCGCAGTTTGATATCCCTTGGTAGGCTTTGACGCCCCCTCAGGAATTCAGTGCTCTACCTCCGTCTGACTAAGTCGAGGCTAGCCCTAAAGCTATTTCGAGGAGAACCAGCTATCTCCGGGTTCGATTGGAATTTCTCCCCTATCCACACCTCATCACCACCCTTTTCAACGGATGTGTGTTCGGTCCTCCATTCCCTTTTACGGGAACTTCAACCTGGACATGGATAGATCACCCGGTTTCGGGTCTGCCGATGCTGACTGTAAGCCCTGTTAAGACTCGGTTTCCCTTCGGCTCCGGACCTGTAGTCCTTAACCTTGCCAGCACCGGCAACTCGCCGGACCGTTCTACAAAAAGTACGCGGTTGTGCGTTCATGTATCGCACTTCCACTGCATGTAAACATAGGGTTTCAGGTTCTTTTTCACTCCCCTCCCGGGGTCCTTTTCACCTTTCCTTCACAGTACTATGCACTATCGGTCACTAAGTAGTATTTAGCCTTAGGGGGTGGTCCCCCCGTATTCCCACAAGGTTTCACGTGTCTCGTGGTACTCTGGATCCTGCCGAGTTTTGAATCGTTTTCCCGTACGGGGCTTTCACCCTCTGTGGCGGACTTTTCCAAAGTCCTTCCGGTAACCATTCAATTCCCTTACGCAGTCCGAACCCCGCGGTGCACGCACCGCGGTTTGGGCTCTTCCGTGTTCGCTCGCCACTACTTACGGAATCACTGTTGTTTTCTCTTCCTCCGCCTACTTAGATGTTTCAGTTCAGCGGGTTCCCGGCTGTACGCTATGGATTTACGCACAGTCACTGCAGGTCTTCTGCAGTAGGTTTCCCCATTCGGAAATCTGCGGATCAATAGATATTTGCTCTTCCCCGCAGCTTATCGCAGCTTATCACGTCCTTCATCGGCTCTTAGTGCCAAGGCATCCGCCCTACGCTCTTTTCTGTTTAACCTCTTACATGTTCTCTAGCGTAAGAACATGCGGGTTGGTCAACTCTGCTCTCACAGAGTTACGTATTATTTACATTATAGACGCGACTCTCGTCACATCTATCGGATACGACTTTCGTCGTATCACCTCGGATGTCTAGATATTCTTAATTGAATATTCATTCTGTATGCGATTTTCAAGGTGCAAAATGGAGATGGAGAGATTCGAACTCTTGACCCCCTGCTTGCAAGGCAGGTGCTCTCCCAACTGAGCTACACCCCCATAATAATCCGGCGCCCGCCTATTCTCCCATGCCGTTACCAGCATAGTACCTTCGGCCGTCTTCCTCTTAACCGTCGTGTTCGGGATGGGAACGGGTGTTTCAAGAAGACGCATCGACACCGGAAATCCGGTTGAACCTTTGATCAAAAACCAGACAGCACAAACAACCCTTACTTCTTCCTTAGAAAGGAGGTGATCCAGCCGCACCTTCCGATACGGCTACCTTGTTACGACTTCACCCCAGTTATCCGCCCCGCCTTCGGCAGCTCCCTCCTTGCGGTTGGGTCACTGACTTCGGGCGTTGCTGACTCCCATGGTGTGACGGGCGGTGTGTACAAGACCCGGGAACGTATTCACCGCGACATGCTGATTCGCGATTACTAGCAATTCCGGCTTCGTGCAGTCGAGTTGCAGACTGCAGTCCGAACTGAGACGTTATTTTTGAGCTTTGCTTAAACTCGCGTTCTCGCTTCTCTTTGTTAACGCCATTGTAGCACGTGTGTTGCCCAAATCATAAGGGGCATGATGATTTGACGTCATCCCCGCCTTCCTCCCGGTTATCCCGGGCAGTCTCGCCGGAGTGCCCAGCTTTACCTGCTGGCTACCGGCAATAGGGGTTGCGCTCGTTGCGGGACTTAACCCAACATCTCACGACACGAGCTGACGACAACCATGCACCACCTGTCACTCCTGTCCCGAAGGAAAGCACCCATTACGGTGCGGTCAGAAGGATGTCAAGATTTGGTAAGGTTCTTCGCGTTGCTTCGAATTAAACCACATGCTCCACTGCTTGTGCGGGTCCCCGTCAATTCCTTTGAGTTTCATTCTTGCGAACGTACTCCCCAGGTGGAATACTTATTGCGTTTGCGACGGCACCGATGCCCTTGGGGCACCAACACCTAGTATTCATCGTTTACCGCGTGGACTACCAGGGTATCTAATCCTGTTTGCTCCCCACGCCTTCGAGCCTCAACGTCAGTTTTCGTCCAGCAGGCCGCCTTCGCCACCGGTGTTCTTCCTAATATCTACGCATTTCACCGCTACACTAGGAATTCCGCCTGCCCCTCCGATACTCAAGTCGCACAGTTTCCAAAGCAGTCCCGTGGTTAAGCCTCGGGATTTCACTTCAGACTTGCGCAACCGTCTGCGCTCCCTTTACACCCAGTAAATCCGGATAACGCTTGCCCCCTACGTATTACCGCGGCTGCTGGCACGTAGTTAGCCGGGGCTTCTTACTCAGGTACCGTCATTTTCTTCCCTGCTGATAGAGCTTTACATACCGAAGTACTTCTTCACTCACGCGGCGTCGCTGCATCAGGGTTTCCCCCATTGTGCAATATTCCCCACTGCTGCCTCCCGTAGGAGTTTGGGCCGTGTCTCAGTCCCAATGTGGCCGGTCATCCTCTCAGATCGGCTATCGATCGTCGCTTTGGTGGGCCGTTACCCCGCCAACTGGCTAATCGAACGCGGGTCCATCTCATACCACCGGAGTTTTTACCCCCGCACCATGCGGTGCTGTGGTCTTATGCGGTATTAACAGTCGTTTCCAACTGTTATCCCCCTGTATGAGGCAGGTTACCCACGCGTTACTCACCCGTCCGCCACTCGAAATGAAGGCTTCCGCCCGAAGGTTTCCATCTCCATTTCTCGTTCGACTTGCATGTGTTAAGCACGCCGCCAGCGTTCATCCTGAGCCAGGATCGAACTCTCAATTTAAAGTTTGTTCGTTCCGGTCAAAATAACGTTGGTCTTTCTCAGTTATTTTACCCGTTATTACTTGGTTTGGTTCTTTTTTGAAATTCTTTTGGAAGCTCACGAACACATTTGAAAAATGTCCGCAAGCCCTCTGTTTTCACAGAGATTTCAGGGTTGTTTGTACTGTCTGATCTTTGATTTTCAAGGTTCTGTAGGTTGTCGGCCTTTTCAGGCGCAACTCCCTTACTTTATCACTTTGAATTTCCTCTGTCAACACTTTTTTAAAAGCATTTTCATTCGGAAATTCGAGCGGAGAAAGAGGGATTTGAACCCTCGCGCCGGTATTACCCGACCTACCCCCTTAGCAGGGGGGCCTCTTCGGCCTCTTGAGTATTTCTCCAGAAACGAATTGCTACGCCATTATAACGGATGTTTTTACCATCTGTCAACGGATAAAAGCCATTTTTTCGAATCTTTTTCAGGCTTTATTTCCCGGGCGCAGCAATTTGTTTTGTTCTTCAATATCTTGTTGTTTCTTATTTGTTGCTTTCTATATCTTCACTGTCCTCGCCGGATTCCGCGTCGCCCTCATTCTCCTGTACGGCACTCATGCTCTCTTTTACCATTGCGATTCCGGCGATTCTGATTTCTTCTTCACCGTCCCGCTCAATGTTCATGAGTTTCACACCGGACGCAAGACGTCCGTACTTGGAAATATCACCGACCGAAATCCGTATCATGACACCGGTATTCGTAATCAGCAGCATCTCCTGATCTTCCCGAACCAGCTTCGCACCGATCAGGAGTCCCGTCTTATCCGTCAGTTTATGGCAGAGGTTACCGTAGCCGCCGCGGTTCTGGGCGTGGAACTCCGTGAGTTCCGTCCGCTTACCCATACCGTAGGCCGTGACTGTCAAAAGTTCTTCGCCCTGCGCCGTAAACTGCATTGCGACGACCGCATCGCCCTCGCGGAGTGCAATGCCCTTGACACCGTAGGAATTTCTTCCTGTGACACGGACTGTCTCCTCGGAGAAGAGTATACTCTGTCCGTTTTGTGTCACCAGGAGTACATCTTCCGTACCGCGGCTCGCCTTGACACCGATGAGTTCATCCTCCTCGCGGAGCGCGATTGCCGCAAGTCCGTTACTCCGAACATTCATATAGGCGCTGAGCTCGGTTTTCTTGACCATGCCCTGTTTGGTCGCCATAAAGAGGTACTTGGTCTCGCTCTTCTTCCGATAGGAAATCATAGCCGTGACTTTTTCATCCGGCTGCAACTGCAGGAGATTTACGATTGCCGTACCGCGCGCCGTTCGGCTCGCATCCGGAATCTGATACACCTTGAGTCGATACAATCTTCCCTTGTTGGTGAAGAAATCAATCGGACGGTGCGTCGTGGTCATCAGAAGATCGATGATGAAATCGTCTTCTATGGTCTGCATTCCGCGTATTCCCTTGCCGCCGCGCGCCTGATTTCGGAAGAAATCCGGATTCATGCGTTTGATGTAGCCGCGGTTTGTCATTGCGACAACAACAACTTCATCCGGGATCAAGTCCTCTGCCTCCATCTCATCGCTGATGCCGAAGCCGGTTCTTCTGTCGTCCCCGTACTTTTCCGCGACCAGATCCATCTCTTCTTTGATGACGGCGAGCAACTTCTTTTCATCCTCGAGTATGCTCTTAAAGTAAGCTATTTTCCGCTCAAGTTCCTGATACTCGGCCTCGAGCTTTTCTCTCTCCAAACCGGTCAGAGCGCGAAGACGCATGTCCACAATGGCCTGGGCCTGAACATCGGTGAGTGCAAAACGCTCCATTAAGCTCTGTTTTGCAAGTGCCACGCTGCGGCTCTCACGTATGATACGTATCACTTCGTCGATGTGATCGAGTGCTATCAGGAGACCCTTTAAGATGTGCGCTCTCTCTTCCGCGCGGTTTAAGTCATACTTGGTTCTCCGCGTCACCACATCCTTCTGGTGCTCAAGGTAGTGCTCCAGCATTTGCAAGAGATTCAGAACTCTGGGCTCGTTGTTGACCAGCGCGAGCATAATGACACCGAAGGTATCCTCAAGCTGGGTGTGCTTTAAGAGCCGGTTCAACACAATCTGCGGATTGACGTCTTTTCTGAGCTCAATGACAATGCGCATGCCCTCTCGGTTTGACTCATCCCGAAGATCCGTAATTCCGTCCACACGCTTATCGCGCACCAAATCCGCAATCTTCTCTATGAGTCTCGCCTTATTGACCAGATAGGGGAGCTCCGTCACCACGATGCGATGCTTTCCGTTCTGCATCGGCTCAATATTGGTCACGGCGCGAACACGAATTTTTCCTCTTCCGGTCCGATAGGCCTCCAGTACACCGCTCTTTCCGAGTATGGTGGCTCCGGTCGGAAAGTCCGGTCCCTTGACGAGAGAGATGACTTCATCCAGTGTTGTCTCCCGGTCCGCAATCTTATTCTCGATAAGACAATCGACCGCAGACACCACTTCCCGCAAATTGTGCGGCGGAATATTGGTCGCCATACCGACCGCAATGCCCTGGGCACCGTTGATTAGTAAATTCGGATAGCGGCTCGGCAAGACCACAGGTTCCTGTTCGGTCTCATCAAAGTTCGGAACAAAATCCACCGTGTCCTTATTGATGTCCGCAATCATCTCCATCGCAATCTTGGAGAGGCGCGCCTCCGTGTAACGCATCGCCGCAGCGCCGTCGCCGTCTATGGAACCGAAGTTTCCGTGTCCGTCGACCAGGCAATTTCGCATGGCCCATTCCTGGGCCATATTGACGAGTGCCCCGTAAATCGACGAGTCACCGTGCGGGTGATACTTACCCATGGTGTCACCGACAATACGCGCGCATTTTCTGTGGGCTTTGTCCGGTCCATTGTTCAATTCAAACATGGAGAACAGGATGCGACGCTGCACCGGCTTTAAGCCGTCTCGCACATCCGGCAACGCGCGCGCCGCAATGACGGACATCGCATAGTCGATATACGACTTCTCCATTGTTTTTTTCAGATCAACTTCTTTGATCTGATCAAATACATTCGGTTCCATCCATAGCCCCCGTTTCGTCAAATATCAAGATTTGTCACGTACTTCGCATTGTTTTCGATGAATTCCCGGCGCGGTTCCACCTGATCTCCCATTAAGGTCGTGAAGGTGAGTTCCAGTTCCGAGCGGGCATCTTCATCCATACTCACACGAAGCAACACGCGCCGCTCCGGATCCATTGTAGTCTCCCAAAGCTGCTCCGCATCCATCTCGCCGAGTCCCTTGTAGCGCTGAATCTTGTTGCTATCGTCTCTACCGACTTCCTGCAAAATTCGATTCAACTCCTCGTCGGAGTATGCGTACCAGATGCGCTTATTTTTCTCCAGCTTATAAAGCGGCGGCTGTGCGAGATACACATAGCCCTCCTGAATGAGTTGCGGCATATAGCGGTAGATGAAGGTGAGCATCAGGGTCGCAATGTGCGCACCGTCCACATCGGCATCCGTCATGATGATGATTTTGTGATAGCGCAGTTTGGAGATATCGAAATCCTCATGGATTCCGGCGCCGAAAGCGGTAATCATCGCCTTAATTTCCGCATTTCCGTAGACGCGATCCATTCTCGCCTTCTCTACATTCAGGATTTTACCGCGGAGAGGCAGAATAGCCTGGGTCTTTCGATCGCGTGCGGTCTTCGCCGAACCGCCTGCCGAATCTCCCTCGACAATGAAAATTTCGCATTCCTCCGGATCCTTACTCGAGCAATCCGCCAACTTTCCGGGCAGCGCCATGCCGTCCAATGCGGATTTTCTGCGCGTTAAGTCGCGTGCCTTTCTCGCTGCCGCCCGCGCATGCTGCGCGAGTATGGCCTTGTCGCAAATTTGCTTTGCAATCGCCGGATTCTGCTCCAAAAAATAAGTGAGCTGCTCACTCAGCACAGAACTCACCGCACCGGTGACCTCGGAGTTCCCGAGCTTTTGCTTGGTCTGACCCTCAAACTGCGGATTTTCAACTTTGACGGAAACAATGGCCGTGAGTCCCTCTCGCAGATCCTCACCGGTCAAATTTTCATCGCTCTCTTTGAGTAACTTTCTGGTCCGCGCATAGTCGTTAAAGGTCTTTGTGATCGCATTCTTAAAGCCGGTCAGGTGAGTTCCGCCCTCCGGTGTGTTTATGTTATTCACGAATGTGAATATATTTTCATTGTAGCTATCGTTATGTTGCATAGCTACCTCGACCATTACGCCTTCCCGCTTTTCTTCACAGGAAATGACCTGATCGTAGAGCACATTTTTACCGCGATTTAAATACTGCACAAATTCACGTATTCCGCCCTCGAAGTGAAAGCTCTCGCTCTTTCCCTCTTCACGTTCATCCGTCAGAGTGATTTTCAGATTTTTGGTCAGAAAAGCTGTCTCTCTGAGGCGTACACGCAGCGTCTCATAGTCATAAACCGTGGTCTCGAAAATCTCGGAATCCGGCATAAAGTGAACGACCGTACCGTGTAAATCCGGACTGACTTCACGCACCACATGCAGGGGAACCGTTGTTTTTCCGCGCGCAAACTCCTCTTCATAGCATTTTCCGTTCCGGTAGACCTGAACCTTGAGCCGGACAGAGAGCGCATTCACCACGGACGCACCGACACCGTGAAGACCGCCGGATACTTTATATCCGCCGCCGCCGAACTTTCCGCCCGCATGCAAAACCGTAAACACCACTTCGATTGCCGGAATTCCCAGTTTCTTTTGAATATCGACGGGAATTCCTCTTCCGTTGTCCTTGACTGTCACGGAATTGTCGCGATGTACCGTCACTTCAATCTCGCTGCAGTAACCTGCCAATGCCTCATCGACGGAATTATCCACAATTTCGTACACGAGATGATGCAGTCCCCGCGAAGAGGTCGAACCGATGTACATGCCCGGTCTCTTCCGAACTGCTTCCAGACCTTCCAGAACCTGTATTTGGTCTGCGTTGTATTCTTCACTCATGCACTTTCCTCCTCCGTAACCTCTGTTACCGTTCCCATCTTTACCAAAAATTTTTTGGAAATCTGAAAACCATCCTGCAACAAGTTATCCATACCGGTGCTTGTAAGCACGGTTTGTACTTCCCGTATGCTCTTTAAGAGTTGCTTTTGCCTGTCCGTATCAAGCTCCGAGAGCACATCATCCAGTAAAAAAACCGGATTTTCACCGCTCTCTCTCTGCATGAGCGCAAACTCCGACAGTTTCACAGCAAGCGCCGCAGATCTCTGTTGCCCTTGGGAACCGAATTTTCGGAGATCCATTTCCTCGCCCTGTCCTTGACGCAAATAGAACGCAATGTCATCGCGATGCGGTCCGACCGAAGTCGCTTTTTGCCGAAGATCGAATTCACGGCTCCGTTGCAGCGACGCCGCGTAGCGCTCTTCCGTGATATTGGGCTCATAGCAGAGACGAAGCGCCTCCTTTTGTCCCGTGAGAGAAGCGTATTTTTCCACACAGATTTCATTCAACTGTTCCAGAAAAACCGCACGACTCTGCATCAGCGCAATTCCGGCTGCGACCAACTGTTCATCCCAGAGATCCAGGGTTTCCATCAATTCCGAACGGAAGGAGAGCTCTTTTAAGAGCTTGTTTCGCTGCAACAAGGCGCGATTATAGTTCAGCAGTTCTTTGACATAGCGTCGATTAAGTTGACATAATTCCATGTCCAGAAAACGACGCCGCTCCGCGGGACCGCTCTTAATCAAGTTCAGATCTTCCGGAGAAAAAACTACCATTTTCACCGTACCGAAGAGCTCACTGGCACGACGAAGCGGAATTCCGTCCACCGCAATTCCCTTACTGCCGTTTTTTCTGAGATGAATGTCAATGCGCCGCGGAATATCTCTGCTCCGAACCAAGAGTTTAATGTGCGCCTCGTTCTCTCCGAAGCGTATCATTTCCCGGTCCTTGCCGGCGCGCTGAGATTTTGCACCGGCACAGTAGTAGAGCGCCTCCAAGAGATTGGTCTTTCCCTGCGCGTTGTCCCCGTAGAGCAAATTACTCCCCGGCGAAAAGATGAACTTTCCGTTTCGGTAATTTCTGAAATTCTCAAGCTCCAACGATTCGATAATCATGCCCGTCAAAGGAGAAGCAATCTCCCGGATGCAACTTACGGCCGCGGCGTTCTTCGACTTCTCCGTTTACGGAGACCTCTCCGCCCTGAATTGCATACTTCGCATCGGAACCCAGATCGCAGGCCCCCGAGAGTTTCAGTGCCTGATCCAGTTTAATAAAAGCGTCTTTGATTTTTACTTCCTTCACGTCTTCTTCCTTCTTCGCCTTAGGCGACAAAATTGACCGGCAAAATCAAATAGACAAAGCTGTCATGCTCATCCCTGAGGAAACAGGGAGATTTTGCGTTGGTGAAGTAGAGGGTCACGGTCTCGTCATCGATGGCGCGGAGCGCGTCCATCAGAAATTTCGGATTGAAGGCAATCAGCAGATCGTTTCCGCTCTTTTCACAGGGCACTTCACCGTCCATCGATCCGTAGGAGGACTTCACCTTCAGCTGAAGCTTCCCATCCCGGATATCCAGAACGATAGGCTTATGATCGCTCTCCTTGATCAGGATGGTTGCGCGATCAATGTTGCCGAGGAACTTCACACGATTGATTTCGACTCTGGTCACATAGTCTTTCGAGAGCATATGCTCAATCTTGAAGTACTCGCCGTCAATCAAACGCGAAAGCACCAGGGTCCCGTCAAAGGAAAAGAGCACATGGTTCTTCGAAAAGAAGAGCTCTACCTCTTTTTCGTTGTCATCCTCCATGATTTTGCTGATTTCATTCATGGTCTTACCGGGGATGATTGCGTGAAAATCTTCCTCGCCCTCACGGAGGGTCATATTTCTCACCGCGACACGGTGGCCGTCGAGCGCCACAAAAGTTGCGACTCGTCCCTTGATATTGACAAACTCACCGCCCATCATCTTATTGCTGTCGTTCAAGGCCGCGGCAAAGATGGTTTTACGAATGACTTCCTTGAGTGTGAACTGACTGAGGCGCAGGCTATGTTCCCGCTCTATCTGCGGGAGATAAGAAAACTCTTCGCCGTCTCTGCCCGGAATTGTAAAGAGGACATCGCTGCAAGAAATCTTCGTCGTGAAATTCGCTTCCGTCTCAATGTTTACGAGTTCATCTCCGCCTTCCAGTTTACGAATGATATCACCGACCAGTCTGGCATCGAGCGCTACCTTTCCCTTTTCCCGGATGATGCCCTCTACTTCGGTCGAAATTCCGAATTCGGAGTCATTGGCAATCAGGGTCACCTTGTCTTCCGACGCGTCAAATAAGATGCAACTTAAAATGGGGTTTGTCGTTCGGGTCGGAATTGCTCTGGAAACAATTCCCAAAGCGGCTGTGAGTTTTTCTTTGTTGAACGCGAGCTTCATAGAGCCGTCCTCTCTTTCATTTTATCCCGTAATCATAATAATAGGGGCTGTGAGTATGTGAGCATCCACCGTAAAGCCGCTTCCCGTAAGCTTTTTCCGCTTGAACAAGAGGGTGGATAGCCCGCTTTTCGGGTACATTCCGCTGTGAATTACTGTGCAGAAATCTTCTTCTTCAGGACGTCCACGGTACCGGCGAGATCCTTATTGTCCGTGATATCTGAGGATATCTTTCGAATTGCATAGAGCACCGTGGTGTGATCCTTACCGCCGAAGCTTGCACCGATTTGCTGCAGAGCCGCATCGGTCATCTCGCGGCAGAGATACATGCCGATCTGTCTTGCGGTCGCAAGTTCTCGGGTTCGCTTGTTTCCGATGAGATCCGCTTCGGAAAATCCGTAGTGTTCCGCGACAATCTGAATAATGAACTGCGGCGTGATTTCTTGATGAACATTGGGATCTATGATATCCCGGAGTACCTTTTGTGCGAGCTCCAAATTGACTTCCATGTGGTTCAGCTTGCCGAAGGCGACAATCTTTGTCAGAGATCCTTCGAGCTCTCGGATATTGCTGCGCACATTCGAGGCAATGTATTGGATGACGTCGTTGTCGACGTTGATGTGGTCCAGTTCCTCGCGCTTTCTCAAAATCGCCATGCGCGTCTCATAGTCCGGCGGCTGGATGTCCACGGTCAAGCCCCACTCGAAGCGGGAGCGCAGACGATCTTCCAAGGTCACGAGTTCTCTCGGCGGTTTATCTGAAGATATAATGATATGCTTTTTAGCGCCGTGCAGGGCATTGAAGGTGTGGAAGAACTCCTCCTGAGTTCTGTCCTTTCCTATTATAAATTGAATATCGTCAATCAAGAGAACATCGATGTGGCGGTACTTTTCACGGAATTCGGTCGTCGTGTAGTTATTTTTGCTCCGGATGGCCTCAATGAGTTCGTTGGTAAAGGATTCACTGGTCACATACTGTACCTTGGCACTCGGATTATGCTGTAGTACAAAATGTGCGATGGACTGCATCAAATGCGTTTTTCCGAGTCCCACGCCGCCGTAGATAAAGAGAGGGTTATAGATGCCTCCGGGATTTTCGGCAACCGCAAGGGAAGCGGCATGCGCGAGATTATTGTTTTTACCGACGACAAAGGTATCGAAGGTATAGCGCGGATCCAGTTTTACCGTGGAAAACGGAGTCAGACCTACAGGCGATATATGCGGCTGATTCGAAACGGGCGTTTCGCTTTCTCCGCCGTAAAACATAAGTGTGCAGGGAATTCCGGTAATTTGATCGATGGCGGTCTCGATGACTTGTGTGTAATGCGTCGACATGAAGGCCTGGAAGCCGGAATTCGGGGCACTGTTTTCTTTTCCCGTGACTTCAACGTAAAAGAGAGCCCTTCCGTCTTCGTCAAGCGTCAGATGGTGGGGCTTCAACGGAGCAATCCACATCTCATAGGATAACTCTGTCGTAACTTTTTTGTTTTTTACGTAATCCTGTATTTCCGTCCAATGATCCGCGATGGTTTGGAACGCTGCGTTTTGCTCCATAATGAAAGACTCCTTTGCCGCGTTTTGGGATAAGTCGATCTCAGTATAGCAAAAAGAGAGGACAATCTCAATGAAATCAAAAACGGCCTTGTGGATAAGTCTGTGGGAACAGCGTGGGAAGCTTGTGATTGTGTGCGGATAACGGTGTAAATTCGGGTTAACCGTAATTGTGAAGTCACAGCTGTGGATGAGATTTGCCTGTTGTTATTCGCATTTCCACAGCTTAAAACACGGCATAAAGAGCCGAAGGGAGGAAAAAGCGGTGTGAAAAGAAGAAGTTATCAACGAGTTACTCACAAAATGTGAATAACATTATGTAAAGTTGAAAAACCATGCTTGGTTTTTGTATACAATGAGTTATCCACAAAAAGTTGTTGAAAATCTGGATAAGTATGAGAGGGGTTAAAATTTATCCACAGAATGACGGTACAAATTGTTGAAATCCAAATTCAATATTTTGTAAGCTACAGAAGCGCTTATTTTATCTGCGAATATGCTTAAAATGCGAGCTTGAAAGTTCTTGACGAAAAAGGCACAGTTCCGTATAATAAGCAGGAATATTCCCATGTTTGCGTGATATCTCCGGAAGCTGCTTCCTATAGGAGCTGTGAGATCAAAGTCAGTTGGGAAAATGCTAGGAAGTGAGGAGGTGTTCTGACAATGAGAAAGGGTACAATGACATTCCAGCCTCATAATGCGCAGAAGTTTCGTGTACACGGTTTCCGTGCGCGCATGGCGACGAAGGGCGGAAGAAAAGTTCTGGCTGCCAGAAGAGCAAAGGGCAGAGCGAGACTGACAGTTTAAAATTTGATCGGCATTCGCGTCGAAGAACAATGGGGTTGTCTGACGACGACCCCTTTCTTTTTCGCTTTGTCCGAAGGCCGGGAAACATACGAATGCAAAGGATTGAGAAAGAATGAGACGCTTTCCGTCGATCAAGGATAACTGTGAGTTTCGGAAAATTTATGAGGAAGGCAGAACCAGAGCGGACCGTAATCTGGTTCTCTATGTTCGTCCGCGTACCGCAGGAGAACCGCGTATCGGTATCAGCGCGTCAAAAAAAATCGGAAACAGTGTCGTTCGACATCGTGTGACAAGGCTGCTGCGAGAGGCTTTTCGTCTGCATCGCAGTGCACTTTCCGTATCCTGTGATTTGGTTTTTGTTGTGCGAAAGGATGGCGCAATGCAGGGATACCATGCCATTGAAGCTTCTTTTTTGAAGCTTTGTCGGGCGCAGGGTATATTAGAGGAGCAAAAATGATAAAACAAATTATGCTCTGCTTGATTCGATTTTATCGAAGAGCACTCTCTCCCTATAAGTGGCGCTGTCATTGCAGGTTTTATCCGACCTGCTCGCAGTATGCGCTGGAGGCAATTGAAAAGTACGGTGCATGGAAGGGCGGAAAAATGGCACTCTTCCGTATTTTGCGTTGTAATCCCTTTTCAAAGGGCGGATATGACCCGGTTCCGTAAAATTGAAGTAATAGGAGGCAAGCCTTGGAGCTTATTTTTTTGACAAAGTCATCCGCGCCGATTATCGGTCAGGTCGCTTACGTCCTTGGAATGATCATGGACGCACTGTTCCGCTTCACGAGTCAGTTCGGCATTACGAACATAGGACTCAGCATTATTCTCTTTACCGTCATCACGAACCTTTTAATGTGGCCTCTTACGGTTTCACAGCAGAAGTCCTCGAAGTTGATGAGTGTTATGCAGCCGGAACTGCAGGCAGTTCAGAAAAAGTATAAGGGAAAGACAGATCAGGTTTCGATGGCGCGCATGCAGGCAGAGACGCGCGCAGTCTATCAAAAGTACGGAACGAGCATGAGCGGCAGCTGCCTCTTCCTACTGATTCAGATGCCGATACTCTTCGGTCTCTACCAGGTTATCTATAAGATTCCGGGCTATGTCCCTTCCGTTTACCGGGTATTTGAGAGCATTGCAACGCCGGTCATGCAGCAGGGAAATTTTGTGAGCACGTTGAGCGAAATCGCACCGAAGGTAAAACCGGTGCTGACGGATACCTCTGCGGTACAGAATGTCATCGATTTCCTCTATAAGTTTACTCCTGCGCAGTGGAATAGCCTTGAGCAGGCTTATCCGGCACTGGCATCGGTTATTTCCGCAGGTTCCGCAGAGATTGCGAAGATGAACTACTTCCTCGGCGTCAATCTTGCGACACCGCCGTTCCAGGGCATTAACAGTCCGAATCTCGCATGGATTATTCCCTTCCTTTCTGCGGGTATACAGTGGTACTCCGCAAAACTCATGACCGCCGGCACGAAGAACAATAAGGCCAAGGTCGATGAAGACAATATGATGGCGCAGCAGATGCAGAGTATGAACACGATGATGCCCGTCATGTCGCTCTTCTTCTGCTTCACCCTTCCGGCAGGTATCGGTATTTACTGGGTTGCCAGCGGACTTTGCCGTATGCTTCAGCAGCTCGTGATCAACGCGCAGCTCAGCAAGATGGATGTCGATGAGATTGTAAGAAAGAATACGGAAAAGGCAAACGAGAAGGCGATACGCGAGGGAAAGAATCCGGCTCTCGTAAAGAGCAACTCGGATCGTCTGCTTCGCGAAGTTAAGCGCCAAGAGGAAGCGGAGAAGAACGAAGAAGAGCGTCAGCGTCAGCGCACCGAGAGAACGATAAAGCAAGTCGAAGATTCGACGGCATACTATCAGAAGAATGCCAAGCCGGGGTCGCTTGCTTCCAAGGCAAATATGGTTGCGATGTACGATGAGCGCGTTGCAAACAAACGCAAAAACAAAGGTAAAAACGTCGATCTTGCAGGCGGAGAGAAGGACAATGAAGACTGAAGTCACTGTGACAGGAAAGACCTATGATGAGGCACTCACCAAGGCTCTTCTGGAGCTCGAGACGACAAGCGATCGCTTAGAAGTCTCTGTTGTGGAACAGGGAAGCAGCGGTTTGCTCGGTTTTATCGGAAGTAAGCCCTGGAAACTTCACGCAGTCATTAAGACAGCCGAGCAGCAGGAAGAAAAGCTGCCGGATCAGGCGGAAAATTGCGCGGAAGTCTGTGAAGAGGCAGCTCCCGCTGAGCCGGTCATTGTAACACCGGTTCCCGAAATTGAGCCTGCAAAGCCGCAGGAAAGCGAAGAAAAGCCGCTGCAGACGACAAACAAAACGCTTGCGGCAGCAAGGCCGGAAAAGAAAGTGCAGGATGCGACCATCCCAACATCCTTGGAAAACGGAAAAAAGGCCGGCATCGCCTTCCTGCAAGAACTCTTTGAAACGCTAAAGCTTGAGGCGGAAATCGATACGCAGATCAGAGCGCAGGAAAAAACCGTTATTTTTCACGTGAAGGGTGAGAACCTGGGAGCTTTGATCGGAAAGCGCGGTCAGACTCTGGATGCGTTGCAGTATCTGGTGAGTCATGTTGTCAACAAAAAACAGGAGCCGTTTCTCCGCATTAAGCTGGACATCGGTTCCTATCGGGAAAAGCAGGAAAATAAGTTGAGGGCTTTTGCCAGAAATGCAGCGCGCCGTGTCAAGCAGAGCGGTAAGCCCTACGCGCTGGATCCGATGACGCCGAATGAGAGACGTATCATTCATGCCGCCTTGCAGCGTGATCGCTATGTGACCACACATTCCGAGGGCGAGGGTGAACAGCGCCATGTTGTCATCACGCTTCAGAAGGATGGAGACAGGCAGAAAAAAGAGGGGTCAATCAAATAAGTGCGAAAAGCTGCCGGCAAACCATATGCTGGCAGCTTTTTGATTTGTCTTATCTTGGAAGGGAAAGGGATGGTTTTGAGAGAGGAACGAGAAACCGTTGCGGCCATTGCCACTGCTCTCGGCGAAGGAGGAATCGGTATTATTCGCATCAGCGGTGAAAAAGCGTTTGAAATTGCGGATGCGGTGTTGGATCGCCCGATTTCGGGAGCGCCGGGGTACAGCATGCATTATCGTCATGTGCGGGATAACGGAGAAGTGTTGGATGAAGTATTGGCGAGCGTATTTCGCGCACCGCACAGTTTTACGGGAGAGGACAGCGTGGAAATCAATTGCCACGGAGGTCTTTTTCTCTTACAACGGGTCTTGGATGCTGTCCTCCGTGCAGGTGCCCGTCCGTCGGAGCCGGGAGAATTTTCAAAGCGCGCTTTTTTAAACGGGAGAATCGATCTCGCGCAGGCAGAGGCTGTCATGGATTTAATCGGCGCAAAAAATGAATATGCTCTGCAGGCAGCGATGAACCAGCTGGACGGAAGACTCTCCGATAAAATGCGGGCACTGCGCTCGGATATTCTGGATGAAATCGCTTGGATTGAGGCGGCTCTGGATGATCCGGAAAACTACGATTTGGAAGGATACCCGGAGCTGCTTTCCGCACGCATTGCGACGATGCTCGCTTCTTTGGAAGAGTTGCTTCAGAGCGCGGATGACGGGCGCCTTTTTCGAGAGGGAATTCCGACTGTCATACTCGGCTTGCCGAATGCCGGAAAATCGTCGCTCATGAACCTGCTCACGCAGAACGATGCGGCCATCGTGACGGATATTGCAGGTACCACGCGGGATATTCTGACAGAACAGGTAAGACTCGGGAAACTCTTACTCACGCTCTCCGATACGGCGGGAATTCGTGAGAGCGAAGACCAAATCGAGAGAATCGGCGTGGAACGTGCCAGAAAAGCTGCCGAAGCGGCAGAACTGCTGTTGCTTGTTTTGGACGGCTCCAAACCGCTCAGCGAGGAAGAAAAGGAACTCCTCTCCTATGCGGGCAAACGGCGAAGCATTCTGCTTCTCAACAAGGCCGACCTGGGACAGCGTATCGACGAGAGAGAGTTGCTTAGCGTATACGGTCCCGGAAAGATACTGCGTTTTTCGACAAAAACCGGGGAGGGACTTGCCTCCTTGGAAGAGACAGTCACGGAACTCTTCTTTGAAGGTGTTTTTGACAATAGGAACGAGGTACTTTCCGTCAATGCGCGTCACAAAGAGGTGCTCAGAGAGGCCATCGAGAGTCTTCGCAATGTGCAGGCATCCGTCGCTGCGGGTATGCCGGAAGATTTCTTCTCGATTGATTTGAGCGCGGCCTACCGCGCGCTCGGAACCATTACCGGAGACAGCGTTGAGGACGATGTCATCAACCGCATTTTTGAAAAGTTTTGCACGGGAAAGTAAGTGTGTGATGATAGAAGAGAGATATGATGTAATTGTGGTCGGAGCCGGTCATGCGGGCTGCGAGGCGGCATTGGCGGCAGCGCGTTTGGGGATGAAGACAATTATCTTTACCGTCAGCGTTGACTCCATTGCCCTGATGCCCTGTAATCCGAACATCGGAGGTACTTCCAAGGGGCATTTGGTCCGGGAACTCGATGCGCTGGGCGGTGAGATGGGACATGTGATTGATAAGACCTTTATCCAGTCGCGCATGCTCAACGAGTCAAAAGGACCTGCGGTTCATTCGCTGCGCGCGCAGGCGGATAAACAGGCTTATATCGCGGAAATGCGCCGTGTACTGGAGAGAAACCCACAGATTACGATACGGCAGGCAGAGATATCCACAATTTTAACCGAAGATGCTGTGGATAAACTGGGGAAAAGACGCTGCATCGGTGTAAAAACCGTCTCGGGAAGCCACTACTATGCCGGGGCTGTCGTATTGGCAACCGGTGTTTATCTCAACGCGCGCTGTGTTTTCGGCGAAGTCAGCGAAGAAACAGGACCGAACGGGCTCAAGGCAGCCACAAAATTAACGGCTTCTCTTCTCTCACTCGGCATTGAGATGCGCCGCTTTAAGACCGGAACGCCGGCGCGGGTCGACGGGAAAACGCTTGATTACTCCAAGATGCAGGAACAAAAGGGAGATGTCCCTGTGGTCCCCTTTTCCTTTGATACCGATCCGGACACGGTACAGCGGGAACAGGTGAGCTGCTGGCTCACGCATACGGGCAGTGAAGTCAAGCGACTGATTGAGGAGAACATCGATCGTTCGCCGCTTTACAACGGCAGTATTCAAGGAACCGGCCCCCGTTACTGCCCCTCGATTGAAGATAAGGTGATGAAATTTCCGGACAAAGAGGGACATCAAATTTTTGTTGAGCCGGAGGGCCTCTATACCGATGAAATGTATCTCGGCGGTATGTCCTCTTCTCTTCCCGAGGATGTTCAGTATGCGGTAATACACGCGACGCCCGGTCTTGAAAACGCGGTCATCGTACGCAATGCCTATGCCATTGAATACGATTGCATCGATGCGAGACAGTTGACGGCGAGTCTTGCGTTCAAGGAAATTCCGGCTCTTTTTGCAGCCGGACAAATCAACGGAAGCTCGGGCTACGAAGAGGCTGCGGCCCAGGGTTTGGTTGCCGGAATCAATGCCGCACGTCTGATTCAAAAGAAGGAACCCTTTGTTTTGGACCGCTCGGAGGCCTACATCGGTGTTCTGATCGACGACCTTGTGACCAAGGAGAGCCATGAACCCTATCGCATGATGACCTCCCGCTCGGAGTACCGCCTGCTGCTCCGCCAAGACAATGCGGATCTTCGCCTCTCGGAACGCGGGTACGAGCTGGGATTGGTCGGTGAAGAAAAGATACAGAGACTTAGGCTTAAGCGAAGCGGAATCGAAGCTGAGCGAAAACGTCTTATGGCAACACATATCGGTGCGAGTGCCGCGAACAATGAGCTGCTTCAAAAATTAAATTCCACACCGCTGAAGACCGGAATTTCTCTCGCGGAGCTTATTAAGCGGCCGGAACTGAATTATGAGTTGATTGCCCCCTTGGACACGGAACGCCCGGAATTACCGCACTCTGTGTGCGAGCAGGTGAACATAGAATTGAAATACGAGGGTTATATTCGTCGCCAGGAACAGCAGGTGAAACAATTCAAACGCTTGGAACATAAACTGCTGCCGGAAGATTTGGACTATGAGTCCGTAGGAAGTCTGCGCCTCGAAGCGGTGCAAAAGCTAAAGGCGCTGAAACCGAGATCCATAGGACAGGCTTCCCGCATTTCCGGTGTCTCACCTGCGGATATCTCGGTTTTGCTGGTCTGGTTGGAGGCCAATAAACATAGAACAGGAGGAGGCATATGACGCTTGAAGCGTTGAACGAGTTTGTCCGTGATATGCGAACAGCTCTGGAGAACCTTCCCGAGTCGGGAAAACTGTCTTTGTCAGACGGACAGTTTGCACAGTTCGCACAGTTTTACGAGGATATGCTGGAGAAGAATCAGGTGATGAATCTGACCGGCATTACAGAGCGGCGGGAAGTTATCGTGAAACACTATATTGACAGCCTGCTCCCTGCCTGCCTGCTCCCCGATTTTCCGAGAACCGGAACAAGACTTCTGGATTTGGGCAGCGGCGCAGGATTTCCGGGAATTCCGCTTGCAATTGTCTTTCCGAACTTGCACCTCACTTTAATGGACAGTCTTAATAAAAGGATTGTTTATTTGACAGATGAAATCGCAAAATTAGGCCTGCAGGATCACACGGTGGCACTTCATGCGCGCGCGGAGGAACTGGCACGACAGACAGGACAGCGGGAAGCTTATGACTACTGCAGCTCGCGTGCGGTTGCCCGCCTGGCCGTGCTCTCCGAGTATTGTCTCCCCTTTGTCAAAGTCGGGGGACAGATGCTCGCCTACAAAGCAGGAGAAATCGAGGAGGAGCTTGCCGAAGCGCAGTTTGCAATCAAGAAATTAGGCGGTATAACGGAGCAAGTGGTTTCCTTCTCACTGCCAGACGATGCGGGCAAGCGAAGCTTGGTTGTCATTCGAAAAGTTAAGGAGACAGCGCGAATCTATCCGAGAAAAGCAGGTATGCCGACAAAGGCACCGCTGGTACTGAAATAAAATGAACCGGTTGATATCGAAATAATCCGAGTCGGAATTTACTCGGAACGGGAACAGAGAAGAAGCCGAGGCTGTGTAGAAATCACGGCCTAGGCTCTTTTTTTTATATGTTTCACGTGAAACACCATGTGTCGATTGTATGTTTCACATGAAAAAACGGTGTAAGAAAAGCCGAGCAAATGGTCGAGAGCTTCCGTTCATCGGAAAAAGCCGGATTCGACAGGTTGGAGATATTTGTCCTTCGAAAATGAAAGCAGGTTAAACCCTTGTCTGTATTAGCGGATGGGGTCATTCCGATATAGTGTTTCACGTGAAACGTAGAGGGGAATCGCTATCGTATATCTGCGCAGATGTATTCGATCATCGGCCTCCTAACTATGTTTCACGTGAAATCAAATATAGCAAACACTACTGTGTGACGGAGATGAAGAAAAATAAAATTATCGGCTCTTCTATTCTCCGATTGTCACAGGATGAGGCATTGTGCAGATAACAAATCCGAAAGCAAATCTGAAAAAGCTGCAGAGCAGACTGAAGCGCAGGCTCCCGTTTAGCCCATAAAGCGGAAATCAGATCGGATCCAAAGTGTAATTCAAATGCACATCATATCATCATGAATGAAAATCAAACTACAATCTGCGATATAACTTATGGCATTGAAACAACGAAATTGCAACGACTGATAGCTCATACGAGCAGACCAAGTGGTAAAGAGAAAATTGACCCATAAAGCCGATATCAATACCATGCCGTAAGTGTAGAAATGCTGCCCGATTAGAAGTCGTAAGACAGAAACTGAATTATCTTATAGACTGTATTATCTTATAGATAAGAACGATTGATTATTGAATTGATGCTGTCAGCGTATGCCGCCGGATGCAGAAATTGATTCCTTTCGTTTTCGACTTGAGACCTCCCCGGGTTCTCATGCTTTGGCATAGACGCTAAATGCTAAGATCTGATTTCAATATAACAATGTGTATAAGGCTGATATAACACAATCAAAAATAGCCTGTTTCTGATATTGCAGTTTCGAGTTATACCCATGTAATTGAATCGATACGATGGATGTTTCACGTGAAACAGTAAAGACAGGCTAAGAGGAGAATCTGAGGGGACGAATACATACGGACGCGGTGCTTGATAACTGTCAAACTGCGCTTATAGCTCGTAAGCCCACTCAAAGCAACGGTGCGGATAGGATACGATCATGTATGAGTTATGACCTTTCGAAACAATCTTCTCATACTGTGAGGGAATGTAACGATACCGGATATATGCTTGTATGCTTCAATTTTACGGCCAAGCGATGGTACCCGGTTATGTCAGCCGGACCGGAGCTTTGAGATTGAATCTACGATCAATGATGTTTCACGTGAAACAGTGAGGGCGGATGAGACCGTTTCTTCAAGCTGACGAGATGACATAAACGGGAGCTTCTAAGACCGGGATATATCAATATTCCAAGACCGGTTCGATGCAACAGATAGCCGAGTATTCATGGTATTGTCGATGTCATCGAGCACTTGGAAATCGAATCGCACCGTAGTGTTTCACGTGAAACAGAAAAGGAGAAAAATGTTATTGCGCCGAGGGGATGAGATCAATTCGTTGCGATACCTGGCAACAGTAGCTGATTTGATTTCTGTAAGACAGCTCAATGCGTTCGGAAGCCAATCGTAATTGGGATCCTCGTGTCATCTAGAACTAGAAAATTAAATCGCACTGTAATGTTTCACGTGAAACTGAAAGATAGAAGGCTGTTATTGCTTCGATGGGATGAGATCAATTCGTTGCGATACCTGGCAACAGTAGCTGATTTGATTTCCGTAAGGAAGCTCAATGCGTATGGTAGCAATCGTAGTCGGGATCGTCGTGTCACCGAGCACATGGAAATTGAATCGCACCTAATGTTTCACGTGACAGAGAAAAGTCGAAGGCTGTTATTGTGCCGAGGGTACGAAATTAATCCGTTGTGATGCTTGGCAGCGGTAACTGATTTGATTTCCGTAAGGAAGCTCAATGCGTCCGGAAGCCAATCGTAATTGGGATCCTCGTGTCATCTAGCACTAGAAAATTAATCGCACTGTAATGTCTCACGTGAAACAGAAAAGTCGAAGGCTGTTATTGTGCCGAGGGTACGAAATTAATCCGTTGTGATGCTTGGCAGCGGTAACTGATTTGATTTCCGTAAGGAAGCTCAATGCGTTTGGTAGCAATCGTAGTCGGGATTGTCGTGCCATCGAGCACGTGGAAATTGAATCGCTGCGTATTGTTTCACGTGAAACAGTGAAGTCGAAGGCTGTTATTGCGCCGAGGGGATGAGATTAATCCGTTGCGATACTTGGAAGCGGTAGCTGATTTGATTTCCGTAAGGAAGCTCAATGCGTTTGGTAGCAATCGTAGTCGGGATTGTTGTGTCACCGAGCACCGATAAACAGAATTGCACAGTCATGTATCACGTGGAACAGTTGAGAAAATGCAGTCGGAACTACTTTAAACCGATACTCCCTGGCTCCGGAATTTACGAAAGTTAAGCTGTATCGAAAGGAGTTATTTTCCGGATATATGCCGCATGATTCGCTGCTAGTTCTGTTTCAGCAAGATAGATTTACTGTCATTGAACGATCAATGCAAACGAATACCGGGAAAAGAAATCGACAACGAAGGATGTTTCACATGGAACATGTGAGAAAGATGCAGTCGCTCACGCTTCATAACCATATCCTCTGGCGCGACAATCATGAAAGTGATACTTCAATGACGAGAGCTTCTTCCGCATAGTCAGTGTCCGTTTCGTATCGAATACTGCACTGTCATTTCTAAGCGTAAATTTCGCGAACCGGCTATGCCATGTGAAGCAATATAGTTTCAAGACAGATTGTCACGCAGAGCAATAGTTCTGTGTGTCGAAGTGACCTTATCATGCTTTCATACGCAGGCGGTAATGTTTAGCGGCAATTTGCGATAACCGCTACATATAACAAGGAAATCGGCTAGTCTTCTGAGAGTCATTATAGCCGCTATGTAACGGGATTGCGGAATTTACGGACAGGCAGTTGAACAATTGATCTTTCTTCCGGCGTCATGTTTCACGTGAATTAGAACTGTAAATGATTGCAACTGCTGCGTTTGCAGATATGGCTCTATCGGATCTTTGCAGAGAAGCCGTTTATGTTGTCGCGCTTTGACTCCATGCGGAATAAATGATTCGATGCGTTGTTGCCATTCGGTTTAAAGAAGCTGCGGTAATATTCGGTTCTATAGTGCGGGGCAACTGCCCGTATGAAAGCAAACAGAGGCATTTCCGGTATGGCTACAATACGGTTTTCCATATACCGATTTTGCCTGCTATGCGTGTTCTTTGATATTTATCGGACGCTTCAGTTTGATACATCGCTTCTTCGCATTGCAATCGACTTGCTTACAGTAAAGTCTTCTCTTTCGTTTGGTGCTCACTGTGAAGCTGCTTTTTTTTCACGGAGACAGCTATCATTGTACGAACCGGTTTTCGCTTGTCCGCAGTTTTGTTTCACGTGAAACAAAGGATGGGTCGTCACATGGACTCAGGAAATCATAGGAAATCTTGATCGGAACTTTTCTCATGAATCCATTGTTTTATCACGTTCGTATATCAGTTCGAAGGATAGACAAGGCTGTATTTCGCTTGTATCGGAATCGAATTGAAAGACAAAGATAAAATGATTTTTCTGTCAGAAAGCAGGCGGCACGAAGACCGGAATTGCGCCGCCTGAGGCAGTAGGTACGAAGCGGGAAAATAGAGTTATTGCTTCAAAAATTCAGAGAAACTACCGCTAGGGGGACGGTTATTATTTCTTGGAGTCTTAATTTGTGTTATGATATAGAACAAAGCGAAAATTTTCGAATAGAGAGGCGCACGGTGAAGCAATCATGAAAAAAATCATTGCATTGTCAAATCAAAAGGGCGGAGTTGGAAAAACGACAACTGTCGTTAATCTGGCGGCGGCATTTGCGGAAGCCGGTATGCGTGTATTGGCGGTTGACTTTGACCCGCAGGGGAATTTATCGAGCGGTCTCGGAATTGAAAAGAAAAAGGACGATAACACAATATACGAGCTGTTGATGGATGCATGCACATTTGAGGAGGCTGTACACAAGAGCTATTCCGAGAATTTAGATGTGCTGACATCCAATGTAAATCTCTCCGGACTGGAACTCGAACTTCTGGAAAAGAAGAACCGAGAGTATGTTCTGAAGCACTATTTGGAGGCTGTGGTCGATCGTTACGACTATATCTTTATAGACTGCCCTCCTTCCTTGAGTCTTCTGACCATCAATGCATTGACCGCAGCGACGGATGTCATTATCCCCATTCAGTGTGAGTACTACGCGATGGAGGGTCTCAACCAAATGCTGCGGAGCATCAAGCTCTTGCAGATGAAGTTGAATCCCGCGCTGCGCATCAACGGCATTGTGTTTACGATGTATGATGCGAGAAATAATTTGTCGCAACAAGTCGTGGACAGTGTGAAAGATGTTCTGAAGGAATATATCTACGATACAGTCATTGCGAGAAATGTGCGTGTCGCGGAATCTCCCAGTTACGGAATGCCGGTAACCGAGTATGACCCGCGTTCCACCGGTGCGGAGAATTACCGCAAGCTTGCGGCTGAGATTTTAATGAGAGAGGCAGAGTAATATCTATGTGTGCGGTGAGTAAAAAGCGTAGACTCGGTAAGGGGCTCAGCGATTTGTTGGGCGGCATGGACCATCTCGAAGAAAAAAAGGAAGAGGCGGCAGTAGCGGGCAGCGCAGCCGCTGTCGAGCAGACAGTTGCTCCGGTTAAGGATAAAGAGATGTTGCTTCGCATCGAAGAGGTGCACGGAAATCCGGATCAGCCGCGCAAGCATTTTGATCCGGAGGCTTTGCAGGAACTCTCGGATTCCATTCGTCATTTCGGTGTATTGCAGCCTCTGCTGGTACAACGGGATGAGAAGGGCGGTTATCGGATTATTGCCGGTGAGCGACGTTACCGTGCGGCCCGGGCAGCCGGACTCAAGGAAATACCGGTGTTGGTCAGAGATTACAGTTCGCAGCAGGTGGCGGAAATTTCCATCATTGAGAATGTGCAGCGCGCCGATTTGAATCCGATTGAAGAGGCAATGGCGTATCAGATGCTGATACGCGACTATCATCTCACGCAGGAGGAAGTCGCGGACAAGGTGAGCAAAAGTCGCACGACTGTTACCAATGCACTTCGCCTTTTGAAGCTTGCGGAGGGCGCGCGCGATCTTTTGGTCGAGGGAAAAATTTCTTCCGGTCATGCAAGAGCTCTGCTCGCATTGGAGGATGAAGGCGAGCAGGAAATGCTCGCGGAGAAGATTGTCGCAGAAATGCTCAGCGTTCGGGAAGTGGAAAAACTGGTCAAACAGGCAAAGAAGAAACGCAAGGAGAAAAAAGAAAAGAAGGTCGAGACCGAGGATCTCAGTTTGTTCTATCAGAGCTACGAGGAGAAGATGCGGGGCATACTTGGCACCAAGGTCCACATCAACCGACGAGATAACAACAAAGGGCGAGTGGAAATTGACTACTATTCAATGGCTGAGTTGGAGCGCATCATGGATCTCTTGCGCTCCGTAGAGAACAAGTGAGGGGGCACTGTGTATGCAAACAGTGATATTTGGGGTTTTAGCCGCATTTGATGCGATTCTTTTGATTCTTGTGATCTATCTCTTGAGCAGGTACGGGAAAATCAAACGTTCTTATGACTATTTCATGCGGGGCAGAGATGCGGAGAGCATGGAGGACACGATACTCGGTTTGGAGGAAGCGCTTCGAGACCTGAGATCGGAGGACAGAGCAAATAAAGAAGCCATTCGTGTTCTGAATAAGAATCAGAGAGCTTCCTACCAGAAATTCGGCATTGTGCGCTACAATGCCTTTAAGGACATGGGCGGGAAAATGAGTTTTGCGATTGCTCTGCTCGACTACACCAATACCGGTTTTATTATGAATACCGTGCACTCGCGCGAAGGATGCTATCTCTACATTAAGACGGTAGATTGCGGACAGACCGAAGTATTGCTCGGAAGCGAGGAAAAAGATGCTCTGGAGCAGGCACTGGGTTACAAAGAGAGTTAACTTAATAAAATCGAAAGAAATCTTTGCTAACTTTTAGAGAGCAAATAAGCAGAACTATGGTAGTATTATACCAAGTTCTGCTGTACATGCTGAACGGCGGAATTGGAAAAATTCCGCCGTTTTTTTGTAAAAAAAATCGAACCTTTTACTGCAAAAACCCGTCCTTATATAGGTGGAGTGACTTACGCTGAGGTGGCAACATACTTGGGGAGGGAACGTGACATGACGACAGCAAAGGCAGATGCAAGCAGACGGTCTTCTCACATTGTAGTTCTGATTATAATGCTATGGCAGTGCATGCTTTGCTGCGGCACGGTGTTGGCGGTCGATACCGTGTCAAACTTTAGCGTGGAACACATTCAAGCGGCTGGCGTATCGGATCGGGCGTTTGCGGAAGCGATTTTTGAGAGTATTTCGGCTCATATCGAGGACGGCAGCTATACGGTAGCACCCGAAGAGAGCACGGAGAAAATTTTGCTGGAATACGGAACGACCACGGAGAATGCCGAAATTCGAGCAAACGGGAGGAATATTCGAGAGATTGCAGGGATTCATCTGCTTCGGAATGCGACCTATATCGATCTTTCGGATAATCTGATTTCGGACTTGAGCCCTCTGGCAGCGGATCCGGGAATCGTAGAACATTTAACGTATTTCGGGGCACGCGAATTGGACCTGCGCGGTAATCCCATCGCGCGTGTGCCGGAGAAACTGCGCGGATTTGAAAACGGTCACTATCGTCTGGACAGCACCTTGATTCTCCCGCTTCCGTTTTACGACAGAAACGGAACAGTTGAGAGACGAATCGTTCTGCACAGCACAGAGCAAGGGGAAAAGGCGGTCGTCGTTCGAACTTGCGGCGAGGCCGAGATTCTGCAAAGTGTGGAAAATGCATTTCAGCAGTCTTTGACTGCGGTGACAAGTTATCGGAGCAGTGCGACGGAGGAAGAGTCAATCGGTCTTCGCTGGTCGCTTCCGTTTGACTGTCGGCATGTGAGAGCGTTTCGGGATGAGTTAAGGCTTGAGACTGTGGGAGATGTGGAATTAATCGCGGTGACAACGGAGGGTGAACCGCTCTCCGGTATATGCTATCGTCTGATCTCTGAAAGCGGCAATTCGAATATGCGGATGCCGGAGCATACGGAGTTCTGTACCGATGCGGATGGCAAGTTGCTGATTTCAAACCTGCCGAGCGGAAGCTACCGGCTTGAGCAGCAGAATTTCCCGCCGGACTGTCACAGCTTACAGGATACGCTCCGTTTTATGGTAGCGGATGCCTCCGTATCGGCGCTTTCACTGAGCGGCCGCGATACGACATCGGATCGTTTCGATGAGATCGGGCACAGCGAAGAAGTATGGCAGCTATATTTCTCGGCAAGCGGTCCCTTCCTCGGAATAGAATCGGAAGCCGTAAATTCCCATATGCGGAATGCGAATTTAGGTATTGCGCATGGATTCATAGCGGACGGCGATGAACTCGAGCAGTTAAAAGGGGAGATTTTGGAGCACGAAGGCTATGTCCTGCTGCCGGAGAGCCGTGTACTGCTTTACGAAGATGAACGCTTATTGGCTGTCTACAGCAGTCCCGTTGAGGCGAGGCAGGCGCTCAATCGACGTCTGCGGGAAGGAAATCCGCAAGACGGCAGCCGGCGTATTCTTGTGACGGAGGAACTCTCTTGTCGGGAACGGACACAGCGCTTACGCGCGGTTTTTGTAAAACAGACGGGGAGGAGCATAGAGCGCATCGTCGTAAAAAAGAGTTGGGGGGCGGACAGAACAGAGGAAGAAGCTTATTTTCGTCCGCTGCTCTTGCGTGACGGAGAAGTGCTTGCGGTGCTCGGAGAAATCAAGGCAGTGAATACAAGCAACCATTGGGAGGCTGTCTGGGATTTTGAGGCAAGTTCTTCCGATGCGAGGAGAAGCCGAAGCGGCCGGGCAAGCGCAAGCAACGCCGAAGAGGCGGAGCTGTTTCGAGAAGATGCTCTCCTATTCTCCGGTGTCTTGCCGTATGGCTGCGTAATCGGCGTTGAGGAAATGAATATTCCGTTCGGTTGGATTCCGCAATATGAAGCGGTCCGCTACCAAGGAAGCGAGGCAGTGTTTCTGGTCTGCAATCAACCGGAGCTTCCGTGGAAGGCCGAAACTGTCATGCTGACGCGGAGCATCACTCCGCCGATCGTCGGGAGGGAAATGAGGAAAGCCCGAAGGCGGCAGCCCGAGAGGCGCGAAAAAATACGGGAGAACGCAGCGGAGCGATTCCATATCGAAGCGGCGCGGCATGAGCCGGAAACGCGGGAAATGCATGTCGGAACGGATGGGACAAGAAGCGATGTAAGCTATGAGATAGAGGAAAACAGCGAGAAGCGGATGCTGCGCGAAAGGAAAAGGACAAAGCAGCAAGCGAGGACACCGCTTCCGCGGGCTAGGTTAGAGCATTGTAAAGTACACAGAGGACGCCCGGTGCATTCGTACCTTCGCGGAAAGAGGCTGCAAAGCGGGAAAGGTGCGAAAACAAAGCGCGTCGGGCAGAAGTTACCGCAAACGGGGGAAAGACGACAGGGCATTTGCCCGGATGAAACACTGCTTTTGGGTCTGTTGATGTCGCTGTTGCTATTGCAGTCGGTTTTGAAGCAGTGTTTGCATACAAACAGGGGGACTGACAGATGCTGAGTTTACGGGAACAAAGGGTTGTGGAATTGGTCAGAGAATACCAGAAAGGCGATGTAAAGGCCTTTGACGGAATTTATTCCCTCTGCTATCAGCCGATTTATTATCTGATTTACAAGATGGTACGTGACAAGCATGAGGCAGAGGATCTCACACAGGAAGTGTTTTTACAAATATTCCATCGCATCGAAGATTTAACGGATCCGAAGAGTTTTAAGTGTTGGTCCAATCGGATTGCCTATCACAGCACTCTGGACTATATCACTTCCGTTCGTTATACAAGCACCAAGGGAGTTCCGCTGGAGGAAATGCTGGAATCGGAGCTGAGGGCGGATGTAATGTCGGACGGAGGGCTGTCCATTGAGCAGTTGGAACAGCGACATACCATTATGACGGCGGCGGATCAGTTATCCTGGCCTTTGCGAGCCACGCTCTTGCTCAAGTTCTTTTCGGAACTTAGGGAAAGAGATATCGCGGAAATTATGGATGTACCGATCGGAACGGTGAAAAGTCGGCTCTCCGAAGCAAAGAAAAAGATGAAGAAGTTGATCGGAAATAAACTCTTTTGCTTCAGTCCCTTCAGCTTTTATACCTTCTTTCTTCATTTGGAGTATCTGCAAACGGGCGGTCGGGCTGCCATGGCCTCTTCCGCTGTTTTCGGCAAAGCCGCGGCGGCAGTTCTCCTGTCTACGGGACTGGTCGGCAGCGTTGCGCTGCGTGGTGTCCGTATTTCTGCGGTGCAATATCGGGATCCCGGCTGCTATGTCAATGAACAGCTGCTGCGCTTTCAAGTGACAAGCGGAGCACCGATTAAAAAGATAAGCCTGTCCGGAGAGAAAGAAATTCCCTTGCTCCGGAACGGAAAAGCGTATGAAGCAATCGTCGAAAAAAACGGAGTTTATACGATAGAGGCAATCGATATCGCAAATCATAGAGCCAAAAAGACCATTCGAATTTCAAACATAGATAGCGAAGCGCCGGTATACCTCGGATATCAAGAGCAGGGGGATTGGATGCACTTGCGCTTTTCCGATGAGGCGGCACAAATAGACTGGGATACATTGTGTTGTGAACACGAGGAACAGACGGTAGAGAGTTTTTCGATTGACAGAGAAAACGGTGTTTTGCGGATACCGCAGGAACTGTTTCCGCTTCGGATTAAGATTCGAGACAGAGCGGGAAATCAGGCGGTCTATCTGTTTCGGAAGGGGGAGACGGCGAAACTTGAGCCGGAGACGACGGAGACGGAAGAAATCGCAGGCGAGACATACTGAGCAAAGGATATTCATCTGAGGAGGACAACATGCGTCGACTTGCGGATAGAAGCTTGCATCTTGGAATCAGACTTTGTGTGTTCCTTGCACTCATCTTGTTCGGGGTTATGCTTTCCCTGCGAGAGGCAGAGGCGGGAACAGAACTGCGGATTTCTCCGGAGTTTTTTGTGGATGAGACATCCGGTATTTTATTCCTCTGCGAACTGGAAAATGAGAGTGAACAGGAAATTCCGGAAGTACATCTTTCTCTTCGCTTGCCGGAGGGAAGTGCGGGTCAGGTATACCGCTTCTCGAATGCGGAATTCCTGCGAGAAGGAACGGAGGCCGTACCGTATGATGCCCTTTCTCATGGGGAGTCGCTGCAAATTTTTGTCCCTTCGCTAAAACCGGGAGAACAGTGTCTGTTGCAGGCAGAGGGAACGGTGGCATCCGCGGAAATGAGCGATGGCAGGCGAACGGAACTCGAAGTGGATGTGAGCCTGCGGCGTGGGGAGGAAGAACATAGGACAAGGAAGCGCTACGATCTTTCCGGACAAACGAAAGCGCTGTCGGCAGTCGGTGTCAGCTTGCACGGAGAACGAGTCGGGACCGCAAGGATGCGGGATGTAAATCGACAGGCGGAATTGAAGAGACCGGAACTACCGGCAGGGCAGCTCGAACTTGATATTGCAAAGGAAGCTCCGCCGGCAAAGAGGCGAGGCCCGGCGAGCGGCCTTCCGGTCGCGGAGATTCTGGTCTGCAGTATGGCCCTCTGGATGCTGAGCATACTGCTAAAGCAGCTGGCCGTCTATTTTGAAGAGGGAAAGCGAAAGTTCGATCCGAAGCGGAAGCGCTCTCCGCGGAAGGACGCAGATGAGGATGAGAAAAGAGACTAAAGTGTTTTCGGTATAGGTAAATCATGGAATCAAAAAGGCAGCAAGCCCAAGGGATTGCTGCCTTTTTAGTGCACAGAAGCGATGCGCCTCAAAGTTCCACGAGATGGAACGGGAGCATGGAGGCCGTGAGGAGCTGTGCCTCGCGAAGATGCGGAGTAAAGAGTAAAATCTGGCGGGGCGTATAACTCTCCGACAGCCAGTGAAGAACGGTGCGAAGCCGCTGTTCGTCATAGTTGGCAAAGCTGTCGTCCAGTAGGAGCGGCAGTGAGCTGTTGCCGAATTGCAACAAATCCGCGGCGGCGAGGCGCAGTGCAAAATACACCTGGTCCACGGTGCCGGCACCTGCCTGCTCAATCGGAATCAGCTTTCGCGAGGTGTTCAAAAAGATATTCAGATTCTGATCGACCGAAAGGGAATCATAGACATTTCCGGTGATACCGGAGATGAGCTGTGAAGCGGACTGATTCAGGTAGCGGCCGAAGGAATCATGAATGGTCTCCGAGAGTCTGGCCAGCGTTTCCGTTGCGATGTTGATGGCCTCTATCTCGGTATTCAGGCGGTCGTTTTCGGCAACCACATTTTTCAAGGCGGCAGTCTCGTCTTTCAGAGCGGAGAGTTGCTGTAACTGCTGTTCCAGCAACCACTGACTCTTCTGCTGGTTTGCCAGGGATTGTTCGGTTTCCGCCTGCTGTGTCTTTAAGAGGCGCAGTTTCTCTTCAATATCGTAGACGGCGGACTCACAGCGCAAAATTTCATCCTGCAGAACCAGCAGTTCGGCCGTCTTGTCCTTGGCGCTCTCGGCGAGCGCATGCGGACGTTTTCTGAGTTCACTCTCCAGCAGAAGTTCGGGGAAATGTGCCCGAACAAGTTGTTGGATGTTGCGGGTCGATTTTCGCCTTCTCCGTCCCGCGAGCAAGACCGAGAAGATTAAACAGATTCCCAAGGCAACACAGCAGACAGCCGTGACGCAGAGCAGAGCCTGGAGTTTATTGGCACTGTCCGGAACCACACGCAACATCGTAAAATAGAGTAAGAGTGCCAGCGGAAACAAAAGAAAGGCGGCAATGCTCCGGGCCCGCAGTTGTGCCCGAGAGCGCAAGGCTTTGCGTTCGTTCTGCTGCTCGGAAAGTTGAGTCTGAAAGCGAAGCAGGGACTGTCGGTTTTGAAAACCGCGCTCTTCCATGGTCTGGCGCTTGGCGGCCAAGCTTTTTACAAGCTTTTCCTTTTCGCTCTGCAGGGTTTCCTGAACACTCTGACTGTCCTGCTTGGAAGCGCTCAGACTTTGCATGGTATTCCGGTAGCCGGGAACGGAAATCTGCTCCTCCAGTCTGCGAATTTCAGAGATATTTGCCGCATAGTGCTTGGCGGCATCCGGCACAATGCGCTGTTCAAAGGCTTTGCGCTGATCGCGAAGATAGGCGGTCGCACGGTCAATGTTCAGCGTATGTTCGCCGGTCGCATTCATGTTGGCAATGTAGTTCTTCAATTCCTGCGTCATGCCGGAATCGGTCGCGCTCCTCAGCTGCCGTATGCTGACCGTGTTCATATAGGCGGTTTGACTCAGGCCGCAGAGACAGCCGCGAAGAAAGGTCTCCGGATCTTCGATCGCAAGCCCGGCACTCTCATCGATGATGGTGAGGTCCAGCGGATTCTTTCGAAAATCACGTTCGATGCGGTACAACTTCCCATCCTCTTCGAAGCGCAGGCTTCCGCCGTAGGCGCCCTCCCCGAACCAGGGTTCATAGAGTGCATAGGCGTCCGTTTTCGAGGCACGGCCGCGCGCGCGCTCCAAACCGTAGAACATGGCGCGGAGAAAAAGGTGGAGCGTTGACTTTCCGGCCTCGTTTGCACCGTAGAGGATATTCAGGCGGTCGCCGAAAACAAAGCGTCGATTCTGCAGGGCACCGAATCCGCGGATATTGAGCTCACGGATAATCATTACTTTTGCCCCCTTTCCTCTGTCGTGTGGAGCAGCGCGCTCACACCGTAATAGAGTGCTTTTTTATCGAGCGGGCTCAGATTCGGCTTATCCAGTTCCCGGATGAAGAAACCTATCATATCGGAGGAATGCTCCGCAAACAGACGCGAAAAATCATACTTGGGTTCGGAATAGTCAAAGAGCTCTGCGATGCGGAAGCGCTGACGTAGGGCATCCAAATCAAAGACCACATCCGGATCCCGGAGTCCTTTGATTTGCAGGCGATAAATATTTTGATTGCCGCGTCTTGCGAGCTCATCGCTCAGGGTCATCAGCAACTCCGCATTGGTAGAGTCCGGTGTGACGTGGACGATGAGGGAGGTGTACTGTGTTTTTGCAAGTCGCACAAAATCAAGTGAGGTGACCTGGCGGGTAATATCATTGATTTCGCCGAGGAAGTAGCCGTGCGGTCCTGTCTCCGTTAGGTCGAGCGGTTCGGGGGAACCGCACCAGGCGACTTTGCCGGGAACCGCAATCTCGGGTTTATGGATGTGTCCGAGCGCGCAATAGGAAAAGCCGGATTCCGAGAGCTCTTTGACATCGAGCGGCAGGTGTTTGGCATCTCCGCCGTGGCAGAGCAGAATGCGAATGCGCCCGTTTTCCGGGGCTTCCACACCCTCGAGGAGATTGTCTCGAATTTCCCGTGTGTGGTAGGAAAAGCCGTAGACTTCCGTGTTCAGGCGGCGGAGGTAGACCGAGCTCAAGGCCGACTCGGTGAAATAGTAGACATTTTTCGGCCAGGGAAACGAGAGCACCGCGGAGTTATCGCGAATGCGATCGTGATTGCCGGCGATGACGGCGACCGCCACATCCGGAATCGAGGCGAACAAGTAGCTGATTTCTTTGAGATCGCGCACAAGCGGCTGATGATGGAAGAGATCTCCCGCAATCAGGAGGAGATCCGCTTTTTCATCGCGCGCAGCCCGAACAATCGAAGCAAGCGCATCTTTGACAGCCTGCGCTCGCTCCGTGCTCCAAGGTTTTCCGATGTCCGGCTTCATGCCGTAATGGAGATCGCCTGTGTGGATAAACTTCATGACCTAGCTCCTTGTTGAAAAAAGCCTATGCTTACAGCTCGCAGTTTCCGACGGTGCGCGGGAAGGGCAGCACGTCACGGATGTTCTGAATGCCGGTCAGATACATGACGCAGCGCTCAAAGCCGAGACCGTAGCCCGCATGGCGGCTGCTGCCGTACTTGCGGAGGTCCAGATAGAAGCGGTAAGCTTCCTCATCCATGTTGAGTTCTTTCATGCGCGTGAGCAACTTCTCGTAGTCGTCCTCACGCTGGCTGCCGCCGATAATTTCGCCGATGCCCGGGACGAGGCAGTCCATCGCTGCGACTGTCTTGCCGTCGGGATTTAACTTCATATAGAAGGCTTTGATGTCCTTCGGGTAATCGGTGACGAAGAGCGGGCGCTTGAAAACCTGCTCGGTCAGGAAACGCTCGTGCTCGGTCTGAAGATCCGTACCCCAGGACACCTTGTAGTCAAAGTTGTCGTTGTTCTTCATCAGAATCTCGACCGCCTCCGTGTAGCTGATGTGACCGAATTCGGAATTCAGCACGTGGTTCAGGCGCTCAAGAAGGCCGGTGTCGACAAAGCGGTTCAAGAATGCCATCTCTTCCGGTGCATGCTCCAAGACATAGCGGATGATGTACTTCAGCATATCCTCTGCGAGTGCCATTGCATCGTTCAAATCCGCAAAGGAAATTTCCGGCTCTATCATCCAGAACTCGGCCGCGTGGCGGGTGGTGTTGGAGTTCTCGGCGCGGAAGGTCGGCCCGAAGGTATAAATATCACGGAAGGCCTGGGCAAAGGCTTCCCCGTTCAGCTGGCCGCTGACCGTGAGATTGGTCTCCTTGCCGAAGAAATCCTCGCGGTAGTCGACCAGGCCATCCGGGGTGCGCGGAATCTCATTCGGGTCCAGCGTGGTCACGCGGAACATTTCGCCCGCGCCTTCCGCATCACTCGAAGTGATGAGCGGCGTGTGGACATAGACAAAGTTTCTCTCCTGGAAGAAACTGTGGATGGCAAAAGCGATGACCGAGCGCACGCGGAACGCCGCCTGGAACAGATTCGTGCGGGGGCGCAGGTGCAAAATGGTGCGCAAAAATTCCGGCGAGTGGCGCTTCTTCTGAAGCGGATAATCCGGTGCGGAGTCGCCTTCCACCGAGATTTCCGTCGCCTGAATTTCGAAGGGCTGCTTTGCGTCCGGCGTCGCGACAAGGGTGCCGCGGATGATGAGCGCCGCACCGACATTGATTTTTCGAATCACCTGAAAGTTGGAGAGACTGTCGTGATAGACAATCTGCAGGGGCTCAAAAAAGCTGCCGTCGCTGACGGTCAAAAAGCCGAAGGACTTTGAGTCGCGATTCGAACGCACCCAGCCGCCCAAATCGATTTCCCGATTCAAATACGCCTCTCGATTTTCCCATATTTGTTTGACTGTTGTGAGCTTCATTCGCTTACTCCTCTCAAAGATAATAACGAGGCAAACGGCTACCGCCAATACGCCTAGTTTATAACTACTCTATTCTAACGCACTTTGTCGGAAAATAAAAGGCGGAGGCGGGGGAAATCCGCTAGGCTCGGGAAAAGGAGGCCGACGAAAGCCGGGGAAAAGCGCTGCGGTGCGGGGGCTTACAGGAGAGGACGAAGCCGAGCGAGAAGCTTTGCTTTCGTAAAAGAGGGCGTGCGGAAACGGCCGGGCGGGCCAAGCGGCGCCCCGCGCTTTTGTAAGACCTAACAAACAGTAAGGGTCGGGGAAATATGCCGAAGGATGGCAGAGACGGTCGGAAGCGGAAAGGCTCATTTCTGGATAGAATCCTTAAAATTCTGATGAATTTTGGCTTGCTTTTGTACACGTTTTCGGAAATTATGATATACTGAAACTGGCAGCAGACTATCTATGGTGGCATAGCTGTCTGAAAACAGGGCTGTGCCTGCCCGCAGAGGCAAGCGGACCGGTTTCAAAATTACATCATTGCCGTTTACATAATATAGGTTCATAAAGTAGAAATACACTTGACTGCGAGGTGAGAGCGTGATTAAAAAAGAAATGGTTGCCATGTTGCTGGCGGGTGGTCAGGGTAGCCGCTTAGGCGTCCTGACCCAGATGGTTGCAAAACCTGCGGTTTCATTCGGCGGAAAATATCGCATCATTGATTTCCCGCTGAGCAATTGTATCAATTCCGGTGTGGATACGGTGGGCGTATTGACCCAGTACCAACCTCTCCGTCTCAATGCACATATCGGAATCGGTATCCCGTGGGATCTGGATCGCGCGGTCGGCGGCGTGACGCTGCTCGCGCCCTATGAGAGTGCAAAGGGCAGTGACTGGTATTCCGGCACGGCCAATGCAATCTACCAGAACATCGAGTACATCGACTCGTATCATCCGGATTACGTCCTGATTCTCTCCGGAGACCACATCTACAAGATGGATTACGAGGTGATGCTCGATTTTCACAAGGCGAACCGCTCGGATTTAACGGTGGCGGTTATGCCCGTGCCAATCGAAGAAGCCAGCCGCTTTGGCGTCATGATCACGGACGAAACAAATCGGATTATTGATTTTGAGGAAAAGCCGAAGGAGCCCAAGAGCAATTTGGCGTCTATGGGCATCTATATTTTCTCCTGGCCGGTTTTGAAGGAAGCTCTGCTGCGACTTCGAGAGGTACCGGAGTTGGATTTTGGCAAGCACGTGATACCCTATTGCAGAGATAAGGGCAAGCGCATGTTTGCGTACGAATTTCACGGCTACTGGAAGGATGTGGGGACTCTCTCCTCTTACTGGGAAGCCAACATGGAGCTGGTGGATATTGTTCCGGAGTTCAACCTCTATGAGGAGTACTGGAGAATATTCACGAAGAGCGACTTTATTCCGCCGCAATACCTCGGTGAGCATGCGAAGATCGAGGCGAGTCTCATTGGCGAGGGCTGCGAGATTTACGGTGAAGTGCAACACTCCGTAATCGGCGCCGGTGTCGTGATTGAAGAAGGCGCAGTGGTCCGTGACTCTATCATCATGCGCGAATCGGTGATTGGCGCAGGGGCAAAGATAACAAAGTCGATTTTGGCGGAACAAGTTGTTGTCGGCAAGAATAGCGAATTGGGGGTGGGAGAATACCGGGAGAGCTGTTATGACCGGCGTGTCTACAACTCCGATCTCGTGACGGTCGGCGAGAAAACGGTGATCCCGAGTGACGTGAAAATCGGTAAGAACACGGCAATTTGGGGAGAGACCGTTGCGGCAGACTATCCGAACGGAATGCTGGAGAGCGGCGGCGCAATCATAAAGGCAGGTGGCTTAAAATGAGAGCAATAGGAATCGTATTAGCGGGCGGAAATTCGAAGCGCATGAGGGAGTTGTCCAACAAAAGAGCCATCGCAGCGATGCCGATTGCAGGAAGCTACCGGAGTATTGATTTTGTATTGAGTAATATGTCGAATTCTCACATTCAGCGCGTAGCTGTCTTCACGCAGTACAACTCGCGCTCGCTGAATGAGCACCTCAGCTCCTCGAAATGGTGGGATTTCGGACGTAAGCAGGGCGGAATGTTTGTGTTCACGCCGACCATCACCGCGACTTCCAATGACTGGTATCGCGGCACGGCGGATGCCCTGTATCAGAACCTGCAGTTCCTGAAGAATTGCCACGAACCCTATGTGGTGATTGCCTCGGGCGACTGCGTGTACAAGTTGGATTACAACAAGGTGCTTGAGTATCACATCGAGAAGAAGGCAGACATCACTGTGGTCTGCAAAGAGGCATCGGCGCTGGAGGACATCACGAGATTCGGCGTTGTGGAGACGAACGGAGACAATCGGATTACGCAATTTGATGAAAAGCCCATGGTTGCGGATTCCAGACTGATTTCCTGCGGTATTTACATTATCCGCAGAAGACAGTTGATTGAGTTCATCGAGAGATGCGCGGCCGAGGATCGCTACGACTTTGTGCGTGACATCCTGGTTCGATATAAGAATTTGAAGCGCATCTATGCCTACAAAATGGATTCCTATTGGAGTAATATCGCGAGCGTGGAGTCCTATTACAAGACAAATATGGACTTCCTGCGGCGGGATATCCGGGAGTACTTCTTCAGAAGCTATCCGGAGGTTTACACCAAAGTTGACGATTTGCCGCCCGCAAAGTACAATCCGGGTGCGGAAGTTAAAAACTCGCTCGTTTCAAGCGGTTGCATCATCAACGGGCGCGTTGAGAATTCCGTATTGTTCCGGAAAGTGTTTGTCGGCCAGAATTGCGTGATTCGAAATTGCGTGATTTTGAACGACGTCTACATTGGAAATGACACAGTGATTGAAAATTGCATCGTAGAGAGTCGGGATACGCTCCGGGCAAATACGAGCCATATCGGAACACCGGAGGAGGTAAAAATCGTTATCGAAAAGAATGAGCGGTATGTGATCTGAGTTCAGTGTCAGGGGAGCCCGGGTTGATCACCCTATCGCCATCCATATCCATGCTGTATCGGAGGAGGCGCTATGCAGATTACAGATGTTCGTATCAGAAAGATTCAGAAAGCCGGATCTATGAAGGCAGTGGCATCCATCACACTAGACAACGAGTTTGTGATTCACGACATCAAGGTGATACAGGGAGATCGGGGCCTATTCATTGCAATGCCGAGCCGTCTTTCGCGGGACGGCGGATACAGGGACATTGCGCATCCCATCAATTCGACAACGCGTGACAGAATGCAGAGAAAAATTCTGGAGCAGTACGAGACGCTTCCGGAAGACATGGTGGAGAGCGTTGAGATAATGGGCAGCGGAGAGTTTTAATTCATGGCAACAAGCTACATCGTTTTTGACTTGGAATGGAATCAAAGTTATAGAGGGAAGGTCGGGAAGCTGCCTGACCTTCCCTTTGAGATTATAGAAGTGGGCGCAGTGAAGCTGAATGAGAACCTGGAGCCGGTCTCCGAGTTCTCTCGCTTCGTGCGCCCATTCGTCTATAAAACACTGGATTATCGCGTGCGTGCACTCACAAAGATTCAAGCGAAACAGCTTCGAAGCGAAGGGCAGGACTTTGCGACTGTCATGCGGGAGTTTTTCCGCTGGTGCGGCATGGAGAAAGAGGGGGAGGAGGTCGTGTTTTGCAGTTGGGGAGACACGGACCTTATGGAATTGCAGCGCAACCTGCAATTTTTCCGCGTGCGGAATCCGTTCCCCTATCCGCTCTTCTACTATGATGTGCAAAAGCTATACGGCAGGTGTTTTCCGGATGCGGAGAAGCGCGTCACGGCGCTTTCGAACGCGGTCGAAGCCCTGGGGCTCAAAGAACAGGGGGCCTTTCACCGGGCCATTGAGGATGCCCGCTATACGGCCGCGGTTCTGGCGGCGTTGCCTTTTGACAGCCTGAAGGTATACCGATCTCTCGACTACTACCGTTTGCCGGCAAATGAGGCGGAGGAGCTGTATCTTTGTTTTCCGGATTATGCGAAGTATGTCTCCCGGGTATTTCCGGACCGCGAGACTGCCATTCAGGATAAAACAGTCACGGATATGCTCTGCTATCGCTGTAACCGCATGCTGAAAAAAAAGCTGCGCTGGTTTTCCGCAAACCAGCGCAACTATTATTGCCTTGCTCTTTGTCCGGAACACGGCTTTCTGCGCGGAAAGCTGCGTTTTCGAAAGACCGAAGGCACCAAGGTATATTGTATTAAGACAACCAAAATCGTAAATGCCGAGGCGACGGAGCGCCTCGGCAAGATGAAGCAGGTTCTCAGTGAAAAGCAGAGTCTGCAGAGACATCGGCAGCAGCTCCGCAAAAAAAGTTAACGCCGTCTCGAGAAGAAACGTGAGAAGAAGCCCTTTCTTCGACCGCGCCGCGAGAGGGAACTGTCTCCCAAATAGCGCTCCACCGAGGAGGGGCCGTTCGAAAGTTCCTTCGGCGCGTTGAAGGCCTCGCGCTCGGCGACACGATTCATGCTGCGCGAAAAGGCGAGTTCCGCCGCTCTCTGCCGCTTTCTGCGCCGATGCAGGAAGAACAGAAGAAGCAGGAAGATAAGGACGCCCGCGGCGATTGCCGCAATCAGTCTGCGCGGCAGGCTTGTGATGCGGTAGCGCAGTCTGCGCAGCGCCTTCGCATTGGAAGAGGTCGAAACCTGGTTGTTTGATTCCGGTGCCGCGGCACAGAGCCAAACCGAACCCACGGTGCGATCGCCGTAGAGATAGCGGATTTGGGCGACGGCATCTGCGGGGGCATCCGCCGGGAGCTCATAACTCAGGGTACTTGTGGTGTCCGAGAGCTGGGCCGTTCGCGGCAAGACGATGGTTTTGCCACCCGAGAGCGAAAGCAAGGTGTTGTGCCGTCCGACAAGGTCCAAATCCGTCTGCGGCTTTTCATAGCGATTGTCACTTCCCTCCGGGCTTACGGCTTTGAAATTGGAGAAGCCGAAGTCCAGGAGTTTTTTTGTGTCGCTGTAATGGGTCAGGTGACCGTTTAAGACAACGGTGATGAGGCGCAAATTGTCGCGCTCCGCACAGGTGACCAAGGTATTGCCGGCGGTCATGGTATAACCTGTCTTGCCGCCGATGATACCGGGATAATAGAGCCCCGAACTCTTCTTTAACATCTTGTGTCCGGCATAGATGGTAAAAGGCTCTGCGTTTGCGCTGTTCGGCGGAAGCTCATAGTAGGTGGTCGAGTCGAATTCCAAGAAAGTCGGATTCTTAAATGCTGCCATCGCAATCAGAGAATAATCATAGGCGGTGGTGTAGTGATTTTCGTCGTTCAGGCCCGAAGGATTGGTGAAGTGGGATTCCTTACAGCCGAGGGAAGCCGCTTTTTCGTTCATGAGTGCGGCAAAGGCCTCTCTGCTCCCCGCGCAGTGTTCTGCGAGCGCATTGGCGACTTCGTTTGCGGAGCGAAGCAGGAGGGCGTAGAGGGCTTCGCGGACCGTAATCCGGTCGCCGACACCGTAGCCCGCACTTGTGGAACCGTTCTCGACATTGTGGACGGCATCATACGAAAAGGTGATGGTGTCGTCTAAATTGCAGCGCTCGATGACAATGAGCGCGGTCAGAATTTTGGTGATACTCGCGGGGTAATAGCGCTCGTGAATGTTTTTCCCATAGAGCACACAGCCGGAAGAGGCATCCACCAAGATACCGCCTTCCGCATCAATCAAAACATCCTGCGGCCAGGCCGGTGCGGCAAAACTCTCAAGCGTCGGGAGGGTGGAATAGAAAACGCAAAGTGCAAGAAGCAGCGCGACTGCGGTTTGTTTCGCGCGAACAAATAATCGATTCAATCAGACCTCCTCTCTGTTCGAAACAGGATGGTGGCAAAAAAGGAAAATGCCATCTCAGCGTTTGCGCGGGATGGCATTTTGAACATGCAAACTTGGCTCAGCGGGTGCTGCTCGTACTGCTTTTTGCGGAGCTGCTCTGCGCCTTTTGCGCGCTGGTTTCGTCTGCCGCGGTGGTTCCGGAGGCAGTGCTGCCGAGCGCGGGCTCGGTCTCTGCGGCATCGGTCTGCGAACTGCTTCTCGTCGCGGAGGCATTGCCGCGCTCAGCCGGATTCACTTCGGAAGCGGTCACGTACTGGGTTGCGACGTATGCCTGCGTGCCGTTATAGTTGATGATGGTCCACTGGTCGTTATAGGATCCGACATAATCGAGTACGGTTCCCGCGGGCAGCGTAGTGAGCAGCTTACCGCTCGTGGACGGGGTCTCACGTACGTTCAGGGAAGAACTTGTGGTGTACACCGTAATCGCGGAAGGAGCGACCGCACTGGTCTCCGCCTCTGTCGTGAGCGCCGCTTCCGCACTGCTCTCGCTGCTCTCGACACTTGCGTTGACGGTTTGATCTGCCGCTTTGCGGTGGGAAGCAAAGCTGCGAACAAGGAAGATGAGGAGCAAGATGACGACGAGCGGAACTCCGATTTTTACATAGGGCGGCAGATTGTCCAGAGAGATACCGCCGGTGGCTCTTCTTCTGACCGGTCGCCTGGCGGCGGATCTGCGCCGCGCCGAGGACTGGTTTTCCAGCATCTGTCGATAGGCGTAGACGGCCTGACTCAACAGATCGTAGGATTCGCTCGCCAAGGCGGGATCGTTTTGTCCCTCGGACAGCGCGCGTTCACCGAGCATGGAAATCTTCAGAAAGCCCGCAAAGACTTCTTTGGAAATAACGCCTTCGCGGTAGAGATTATCGAGCATATCGGTGAGATCCCCGTCCGGGAGATTATTCCGTCTGCACAGACTCCGAACCAAAGTGTCGAGGGTCTTGCGTGAACATATCATTGCCTCCGCATAGTTGGCGTGAGAAAGCAGGCTCTCGGTGGTGCTGCGACCTTCCTCTATGAGTTCTTGAATCGTTTTTCTCTCTGCTGCCATGACGGCCTCCTTTTATAGACTCTTTTATATTATACAGGAAAAACAAGAGCTTTGCACCCTATTTGCGCGAGAGATGGTATGATAGAGAGCGAACAGGCTTTGTAAAAGCGTTTGCGAAAACAGAGGAGAATGAAGATGAAGCGTGAAATCGAAGCGTTGTTGCAACTGATTCAGGAGAGCCCCACCGCATTTCAGGCGGTTGCGGTCCTTAAGAAGCGTCTCAAAGAGGCGGGGTATACGGAGCTGAGAGAGGCGGAGAGCTGGAAACTCAGTGCGGGCGGAAAGTACTTTACGACGAGAAACGACTCGGCCCTGATGGCCTTTCGTCTGCCGAAGGGGAAGACAGACAGCTTCCAGATTATTGCGAGCCACAGCGACTCCCCTTCCTTTAAAATCAAGGAAAATCCGGACATGGAGGTTGAGGGACACTATGTCAAGCTGAACGTGGAGCGCTACGGAGGTATGCTCTGCGCGCCCTGGTTTGACCGTCCGCTCTCGGTTGCGGGACGTATCGCGGTGCGGCGCGGCGCGGAAATTCGGACCGAGCTCGTCTGCATCGACCGCGATCTTTTGATGATTCCGAATCTCGCGATTCACATGAACCGGGAGGCAAACAAGGGCTATGAGTACAATGCGCAGCGCGATATGTTGCCGCTCTGGAGAGACGGAAATTCCGACAAGAAGTTCATGAGCTGCGTTGCCGAGGCGGCGGGCGTCCGGACGGAAGATATCGTCGGATCGGATCTCTTCCTCTACAACCGCATGCCGGGCACGGTCTGGGGTGAGGGAGACTGCTACTTCTCCGCGCCGCGTCTTGACGATTTGGAGTGCGCCGCGGCCTCGCTGGAAGGCTTCCTTCAGGCGAAGGAGAGCAAGGGAACGCCGGTGTTTGCGCTCTTCGACAATGAGGAAGTGGGAAGCAGCACGAAGCAGGGAGCGGCATCTACCTTCCTCGCGGATGTGTTACAGCGCATCTTCCTCGAGCGGGGGGAGGATCGCGCGGCCTATCTCCGCGCAATTGCAAACAGTTTCATGATTTCCGCGGACAATGCGCATGCGGTACATCCGAACTATGCGGATAAGAGCGATCCGAGCAATCGCGTCTACATGAACGGCGGGATTGTCGTGAAGCACAGCGCAAACCAGCTTTACACGACGGATGCGCTCAGCGATGCGGTGTTCCGCTATCTCGCGTCCGAGGCCGGCGTGAAGTTGCAGCACTTCCACAACCGCTCGGATGTCACCGGCGGTTCCACGCTCGGAAATCTCTCGGGCAACCAGGTAGCTCTGTCCACGGTCGACATCGGCCTCGCGCAACTTGCGATGCACTCGCCCTATGAGACGGCGGGCTGCTCGGACTATCTGGATTTCATCCGGCTCGCAACGCGCTTCTACGGCTTGCGCACCGAGGCGAGAGACGGAGGCTTTGCCTTCTCAGACTAAATAGATTGGAGATAGAATCAATGCGGCTTAGACATATACCGGGCAGCGAGGATTTTGTGCGCCGGGCAAGCGCAACGGTCAACGAACCGGAGCGTTACCGCGGCAAGTGGAGCGCGTTCTTTCAAGAGGACGCGCCGCTTGCGCTGGAAATCGGCATGGGCAAGGGACGCTTTTTGCGTGAACTCTCGGCGCGGGAGCCCGGGTGGAATTTTCTCGGTTTGGAGCGCTATGCCTCGGTCCTGCAAAAGGCCATCGAGCGGAAAGAGCGAGAGGAGCGGGAACAGGGAAAGAAGGAAAGAGAAAATCTCTTTTTTCTCTGGGAGGATGCCAAGCGCCTCACCGAAATTTTTGCACCCGGAGAAGTGGCACGCATCTACCTAAATTTCTCGGATCCCTGGCCGAAGGCGGGACACGCAATGCGCCGTCTGACCTCCCGGGAGTTCCTGAAGCTCTACGATGCGGTCTTGGCACCCAAGGGCGAGATTTGGTTTAAGACAGACAACGACGGGCTCTTTGCGTGGTCGCTTGAGGAGATACCGGCGGCAGGCTGGACCCTGGAGGCCGTCACCCGGGATTTACACGGGGAAGTGGGGCCCGAGGACAATGTGATGACCGAGTATGAGCAGAAGTTTTCTTCGCGCGGACAGAAGATTTCCCGTCTGATTGCAACGCGAAAAAAATTATAATTTTTTGTTGACAGGAATCATAAGAACGGGTAGAATACTGTTTGTGTCACGGAGACGAGACACAAACAAAGCGCCTTTAGCTCAGTTGGTAGAGCAGTAGACTCTTAATCTATTTGTCCAGGGTTCGAGTCCCTGAAGGCGCACTTGAAGTCCTGACTTGGCAGACTGCGAGCTGCTGGGATGGGGCTTTTTTGTTTGCGTTTTTTCAGAGAGTGACTTACGCTTTGGGTGACAGTCGCGGTTTTACTACGAGAACAATAGAGAGGCGAGGTGCTTGGAGCACTTCGCCTCTCTTCTATGATTCTCTCTCTTTGCCGCCCTGCCGCTCATGCCTCTGCCGCGGAACAGGCAGCCTTCTCTTTTGCGATGGCTTCGACCGTGCGATCCACATAGCTGATCCAGTCGTAGTAGTCTGCTGCCTCAAGCCAAAATGCCGCATAACTGCGCTCGCAGCTGTCGATGTCATCCTGAATTTCCTGCAGGCGTCTGTAAAGATAGCCGAGGCTCTCCGGATCGCCCTTGATCTCCTCGAGCTCTTCCAGCCCGCGCAGCGCGTGGCGGCTGTTCTTCAGTGCGAGCGGATTTTTTTCGCCCTGCATTCTGTTGTAAAACTCCGAGAGCGCGAGCACCGCGAGGTCATAGTCTTCGGTATTCGTCGCAGCTTCCGACTCAAGCAGTTTTTCGCTGCGGAGCAGCGACACGATATCCGCGAGCTTAAGACTCTTCTTTCCCGCGGCGAGTTTTTCGCCGATGCAATCCAAGAGCAGCAGTCCTTCATCCGACTCCAATGCGTGAAATCCCCAACAAGCCATGTTTCTTCCTCTTTCTTCCTTTTTTCGTACTGTGCACGGCACAGCAAAGTTTACACGTTCTCTCCACTATTATACACGGCCCCGCGCTCTTTCCAAGGAAAAGTTTCGGCGGTATACTGGCAAAGTTAAAGGAGGATCGCAATGGACGAATTGATCTCGAATTTACTGATGTACGGTAAGACCGCGGAACACAGCGTGCTCGCAACCCTTGCCGAACTGGAAGACGCGCGGAAGCGCGGAATGCCGCTGCGCGCGGCAGAGCGGAAACGCGCCTATCGCGCGGTGCGGGAACTCTTGGAGCTCGCGACCGAGTACGGCTTCAATGATAACCTGTGGCAGAATTATCTGAGCTTTCTGCTCATGATGGACGAAAATCCCTTTACGCTGACGGCGGAGAAGGTCGGGGCCGGAGAAGGCAGCGTGAACCGCTTTGTGGAGCGGGATTTTCATATTTTTCGCGCCCTCTTCCGCTATGATTTCGGCGCGCTGGAAAGGGCGCTCGGCACGGATTGCTTCTCGGTGTTGACCGATTACCGGGCCTTGCCGAAACCCGCGGTGCGCTGCTACCGCGCGGTCAGCGAAAAGGTGAGGGCGCTGAGCCTTTCGCTTGCGTCTGCCGAGAGTGACGAGGCCTTTTTCCGTACCATGAGCGAGTTTTATAGGGCTTACGGCGTGGGTAAGTTCGGACTGAATGCAGCCTTCCGTCTGGAGGACGATGAGAAGAAGGGCGTGCTCTTAAAGCCCATACGCAATATGGATGCGGTCAAGTTCTCGGATCTCATCGGCTATGAGAGCCAGAAGGAGGAGCTCCGGAAGAATACAGAGGCCTTTCTCCGCGGGCAGAGGGCCAACAATGTGTTGCTCTACGGTGACAGCGGAACCGGAAAGTCCACGAGCATTAAGGCCGTGGTGAATGAGTACTACAAAGACGGACTTCGCATGATAGAAATCTACAAGTACCAGTTCCGACGGCTCTCCGAAGTACTCGCGGAAATCAAGAACCGAAACTACCGCTTCATCATCTATATGGACGATCTTTCCTTTGAGGAAAACGAGTCCGAGTACAAATTCCTGAAGGCAGTGATTGAGGGCGGTGTCGAGACGCGTCCCGAAAATGTCCTGATCTACGCGACTTCGAACCGGCGTCATTTGATACGGGAGATCTGGAGAGATCGGAACGATGCGGAGCAGGATGCGGACATCCACCATTCCGACACCATGGAGGAGAAACTCTCGCTCGCGAATCGCTTCGGTCTGTCCATCGGCTACTATAAGCCGGCGCGGCAGGCCTACCACGAGATTGTGACAGCGCTTGCCGAGCGCCACGGCATCACCCTGGAACGCGAAGAACTGCTGCGCCGTGCGGATCGCTTCGAACTGCGCCACGGCGGCGTTTCGGGGCGAACCGCCCAGCAGTTTATCAATGCGGAACTTGGGAGCTGAGGAAGCGAAAGACAGGTTTTTACTTAAAATCCGGGAGGACAGTGAAATGCAACAGCAGCAGAAAACTTTGCTTCGCCTGATTTTTATGGGAATTATGATTGCGCTCGGCGTGGTGATCTCGCCCTTACTTCGCGTGGAGGGCATGTGCCCCATGGCACATCTCATCAACATTTGCTGTGCGGTGCTCCTCGGGCCCGCGGATGCCCTGCTCTGCGCCTTTCTGATCGGCGTCATACGCATGGTGCTGATGGGTATACCGCCGCTCGCGCTGACAGGTGCGGTTTTTGGCGCCTTTCTTTCGGGGCTTTTATACCGGGCTTCGGGTGGAAAACTCGTTGCAGCCTTTCTCGGTGAAGTGTTCGGAACCGGTGTCATCGGCGCGCTGGTCTCCTATCCGGTGATGACCTATCTCTGGGGACGGGGCGGACTTACCCTCTTTTTCTATCTTCCTTCTTTCTTTATGGGAACCATCATCGGCGGCAGTCTTGCGATGCTCTTACTTGTCAGCTTACAGCGCGCCAATGTGCTTTGGAAGATGCAGGAGGCGCTCGGTACACGGCGTCCCCTGCGTGAGGCAAAGCTTTGAACGGCGCGGAAGCGCTGCTTCGGGAAGCGTTGCCGCGGCTCGATGCCCTGCGGGAAACGGCACCTCTGGTTCACTGCATGACAGGCGCGGTCTCGGTCAACTTCTGTGCGAACACGGTGCTTGCCCTCGGTGCGCGTCCGATTTGTGCCGAGCACCCGGCAGAAAGCGCAGAGATTGCGGCGCAGGCGGCAGCCCTTTCTTTAAGTCTCGCGAACATCACGGAGGTAAGGGATTGCGCCATGCGCCTTGCGGCCGGCGCCGCAAAAGCGGCGGATATTCCGATGGCCTTCGATGCGGTCGGTGTCGGGGCGAGTATGTACCGGCGGGAACTGGTGAAATGCTATCTCGCGGAAAAGCCATGGCTCATCAAGGGCAATGCGAGTGAAATCAGGGCCCTGCTCCTTGAGACCGGGCGCAGCGGCGCCGGGGTGGATGTCGGCGCGGAGGACCGCGCGGAACGCGGCGAGGAAGAAAAGATTCTGGCGCTTGCTTGCGATGCGGCCGCTCTCGCAAGGCGGGAGGATACGGTGGTGCTTCTCAGCGGTGCGGTGGACCTTTTGACCGACGGCGAGCGCTGCTTTGCCCTGCAAAACGGCGTCCCCCTGCTCGGAAAAATTTGCGGGAGCGGTTGCGCGCTCAATTGTCTGGCTGCGAGCTTCCTTGCGCTTAAGGCGGGCAGAGACAAAAAAAGAGAAGCGCTCCTAAGTGCGCTTCTCGCAGTGACGGTATGGAATGTTTCGGCAGAGACAGCGGAAGCAAGAGGTCCCGGCAGTCTTGCGGTCGAACTTTTGGATCGACTCGGCCGAATCGGCGGCGCGGAACTCAGCCTGCGTTTCTCAGGCGAGGAAGTCCGGATCTAAGATTACAATTTCCTTGCCTTCCATGGAAATAATACCCTCTTCCTGCATGCGGGACAGCTCCCTCGAGAGTGCACTCCGGTCTGCGTAGAGGAAGGAGGCAAGTTCGGTCTTTGAGAGCGGGAGTTTTCGAACCCCGCTCTTTTGTTTTGGCAGCGTGTTGAAGTAGAGCTTTAATTTGTCCCGCAGCTTTTTTTGTCCCAGGATGCGTATCTTTTGGGTGAGCAAAAGGGAGCGCTTCGCAAAGTAGCCGAGCAAGTTGGCGGCGAGACGGGTCTCGGCGTGACTTTGGCGCTCTGTGTTTTGCAAGAGGCGCGAAAAGTCCAAAAAAAGCAGCGTGCAGTCCGAAATGGCGCGAAGATGCATGGCGCTGTCCGTCACATTGGCGCAGAGCATCATGGCGCCGAAAACATTGCCGCTCTCGATTCGAGTCACGCTGACCGGGGATGCATTTTCGTCGTAGAAGGCGACCTCCAAGGTACCGGAGAGCACCAGACCGGCGCGCTTTCCCGGGTCTCCGATTTGGATGACGGTGTCATGTTTCGGAAAATAGTCTTCTTTTGCCGAGAGTGCCGAGAGCAGCGTCTCATAGTCGCTTTCGGCGATGCCCGCAAAGAGCGGGCAGGTTTTCATGACGGGAAAGGCCTTTTTCACGACTTATACCCCCGTAGCGGTTTTCAGGACCAGAAGAAGAATCACGGCAATGCTGTTATTTAAGAAATGGAGCGCAATCGGGAAGGCCATGCTCTTTCTTGTCGCATAGAGGCGGCAGAGAAAGAAGGAAAGCGGAACATAGCTTAAGATTGCGATAAAGTCCTGCGGCTTGCCGCCCCGAAGCGCCGCGGCCCCGTGGAGCATGGAGAAGCTCAAAATAGAGATGATATAGGCGAGTACCGGGCTCTTCCCGTAGATGCGGTTAAACAGAATGTTTCGGAATACAAGCTCTTCGACGACGGGAGCAAAGAACAGGGCGAGAAACACGAGAAACCAGAGATAGCCGCCCTCCGCGAGGCCTCCCAGCGTATTCTGATTCTGATTATGAATGCCGAAGTGCAACAGAACCAGATTAATCGGAATATTCAAGAGAAAGATGAGGAGCTGGGCGAGAATCACCACGCGGCAGTTTTTGCCGAGCCGTTCGCGGAATTTTGCAAAGTCCTCACGAAGCGTCTTCCGCTTCACCCCGTAGAAAATGAGGAGGGTAATCAAGCCCGCGAGCCCGTAGAAGGCCATACTGTTCTTCTGAAAGAAAGTACTGCTCTCCGCGGCAAAAGCAAGCAGAACGGGAACCAGTAAGAGATAGAGAAGAAAATAGACCGCAAGGAGAATAAGGTCGGTTTTTCGAGAGTTGTGTAGTTTCATGGCACCTCCTGACAAAATGGTTTGTACAAACTATACTGGATGCGGAGAGAAAGCACAAGGGAGAGTTCCGGAAAGACTGCTCGGCTCGAAGGCAGAGTAGACGCTGCGTGAACGAAGCGGTAAGGGCGTGACCGGCAGCGGAAAAGGCTAAGGGAAAACAGGGGCGAGCGGAAACGGGAATAGGTGCCGAAGGAAGAAGTTCAAATAACCTTGTAAAACAGTAGGAAATATGTAATACTGGGGAAGAAAGGAGGAGACTTTTCATGGAGAGAAAGTTTTCGCTTTCTAAGGAACATGCGCCCAAAGCCGGGCTTACGATTTCCACACGGGAGACCGAGAGCGGAAGCGTCGGCGTGACGTATTTTTCGCTCGGGAAAGACACGGACATCAGCGCGGAGCGCTACCCCGAGGATGTGCTCTATCTCGGCAATTTCGGCAGCGGAGAGTTTCGCCTTCGGAAAGCGGTTGAGGACAAGGAGCAGTTGCGGGGACTCGCGGCGGGCGAGGCCATCATGGTAAAGAAGAACACACTCTGCGGTGTCAGGACGGCAGAGGGCTTTATCTACACGGAAGTGATTCCGGGAAAGGATATCAATATGAACGAACAGGTCAAGGCAGGAGAGGTATTTCAGCTTGCAAATTTACTTCCCTATGAGAAGGGAAGCGTTGTCAATATGGACGTTGCGTCCAACCCGAACATGAAGCTTGTTCTGATGGCCTTCGATGCCGGAACGGGCCTCTCGGAACACAGCGCGCCGGGCGATGCGTTGATTTTCGCGCTGGAGGGCGAGGTTGAACTGGTCTATGAGGGGACGCCGCACAAGGTAAAGGCGGGCGAGCAGTTCCGCATGGCAAAGGGCGGTCGCCACAGTCTGAAGGCAGAGGGACGGTTCAAGATGGCACTTCTGCTCACACTGGCATAAAAGCGGTTTCGAGAAGAAGAGGCGGAGCTCCGGAAGGGGCTCCGCCTCTTGACTTTTTCGCAAGCTTTCTTTTACCATGACAATATAAGACAGAAAACAGTTTGCAACAGGGGGGAATATGAGTCGAGAGAAAGAGTTTCTGGAGTATGTATTATCCAGTGTGCTCGCCATGGTGGGACAGTCGATTTATATTTTGGCAGACACGTATTTTGTTGCGCGGGGACTCGGCGCAAACGGTTTGGCAGCGCTGAATCTTGCGATTCCGATTTATAATTTTATCAACGGTGTCGGACTTATGCTCGGTATCGGCGGCGCGGCTCGTTTTATCGTGGCCCGCACGGTCGGTGATAAGAAGCGGTCACGGCAAATTTACACGACGGCAGCGGCCTGCGGTCTGCTTGCGGGCTTTGGCTTTGCGCTGCTCGGCATCTTTTTCGTGAATCCGATTGCGACGCTGCTCGGTGCCAAAGCGGAGACGTATGAGATGACCAAAACCTATCTTCGCATGGTGCTGCTCTTTGCGCCGGCATTTATCTCCAATTCCATTTTTTCGGCCTTTGTCAAGAACGACGGCGGTCCCAAGTTGGCCATGCTCGGTATGCTTGCCGGCAGCTTGTTTAATACCATCTTTGACTATATTTTTATTTTTCCGCTCGGACTCGGTATTTTCGGTGCGGTGTTGGCAACCGTCTTCTCGCCGATTATGGGAATTGCGGTGCTCTCCTTGCACTTAATTCGGAAAAAGAGCAGCTTTTATCCGGTCAAAGGGGGCTTCCGACTTGCGGAACTGAGACGGGTGCTCTCGCTGGGACTTTCTTCGCTGATCAGCGAGATTACCAACGGCATGGTGATGATTGTGTTTAACATTATCATCCTGAAACTCGCGGGCAATGCGGGTGTTGCGGCCTACGGTGTCCTTGCCAACATCATCCTTGTTGTGATTGCGGTTTACAACGGCATTGCACAGGGCGTTCAGCCGCTGTTCGGACGTTTCTTTGCGACCAATGAGCGCGAGAAGTTGCGTCTCAGTTATCGCGATGCACTGATTGCCGTGGGGCTGGCCTCTGCCCTCTTCTATTTCGTGACCATGGGCTTTCCGGCACAGATTACGTCACTCTTTAACCATGAGAACAATGCGGAAATGCAGCGGCTTGCCGTGGAGGGCTTCCGACTTTACTTCTCGAGTTGTTTCTTCCTCGGCTTCAACCTGCTGAACATCATGTACTTTGTTTCGACCGCGCAGGACACACGCTCGCAGATTTTGTCTCTGCTCCGCGGTATTGTGCTGGTGCTGCCGTTTTTACTCCTGTTCTCGACGCTCTTCGGCATGACGGGCGTATGGCTCGCGATGCCGGTATCGGAGATTGCCGTCTCGCTGCTCGGCGTCAAAATGTTGACGGCAAAAAAGAAACAGGCGTAAGGTGTTTCGGAACAGAGCCGGAAAGCGGAATTCACGAAAAATTCATGGTATTTTGCGGGGAAACGTAGCAAAATAAGAGCAGTAAACGACAAGAGGAAATAAAGTATGGAAGAGATGAAAGTGGGCAACGTGCGCTACGAGACGGAAACGGTATTTACGGAAGACGCAGTGCGGGGCTTATTTCGCGCACAATTTCTTTTGTTCGAACAGCTGCGAATCTGGAGTCGAGTTCTGGTCGGAGCACTTTTGACCGGTTTTGCCTTCAGCTCCGTGCTCGGGACACCGCAGCGTGTTCTTTGCATTGCCGCGGGCGTCTGGCTCCTGATCGGATGGAATACCGTCGCAAAGGCGCGGGCGGACGCTGTCTTAAAGCAGCGCGGTGACTCCGAGGGACGGGTCATTTACCGTTTCGCGGAGGAGGAGATTCAAATTGAAGACAGCGGGTCCTGGCGCTATGACGAGCTCATGAAGCTCGCGCAGGACGAACAGCGTTATTATCTGTTTCACAATCCGCAGACGGCAATCGTGGTCGATATGAAGGCCTTGAAACCGGCGGACGCGGCGGGCTTTGCGAGCTGGATCGAAGCACAAAGCGGAAAGAAAATCCGGAAGCTCGGTGCGGGCTTGCCGTTTTTCTGGACGCGGAAGAAAAAGGATGCTTGAAGCTTGAAGAAAGGGAGAACGATGGACTTTTTAGAACTTGCGCGTGCGCGCTATTCCTGCAGAAAGCTGACGAATGCGCCGGTGGCGGCGGAGAAGCTGGAGCGCATTTTGGAGGCGGCCAGAGTGGCGCCGACAGCAAAAAACTTACAGCCATACCGCCTGTTTTTACTGGAGAGCCCGGAGGCGGTGGCTAAGGTCCATGAAATTACACCCTGTATTTTCGGTGCGGACTGTTTTCTGATGGTGGCGGCCGTTCCGAGCGAGGGCTGGGTGCGGGAATTCGACCGAAAGAATTTTGCGGAGATCGATGCGGCCATTGTGGCGACGCATATCATGCTTGCGATTGAGGCAGAGGGGCTCGGCTCTACCTGGGTGGGGCATTTTGATGCCCCCCGCGCGAAGGAGCTCTTCCCCGAGATGGCAGCTTACGAGTTGATTGCACTCTTCCCGATCGGGGAAAAGGCGGCCGAGGCGCACCCGGCGCACCTCCACGAGAAGCGAGTTCCGATTTCGGAGCGCTTGGAGCAGCTCTGAGATGAGGGAACAGGCAACTTTCGCTCTTGCCCAGATGACGGTGGCGGAGCAACCGGAACTGAATTTAAAAAAAATGGAGGAGCAGATGCGGGAGGCGCGGGAGCGCTTTCGGGCAGAGCTCATTCTCTTTCCAGAAACCTGTATGGCGGAGTTTTCGCGCGGTATGACCCGGGAAGACCGCTATGCACTTGCCGAGACAAGGGACGGAAACTTTGTGCGTGCCGTTCGTGAACTCGCGGCGCGCCACTCGATTTGGACCGTCTTCGGCTTTTATGAGCGCGCGGAAACGCAGGACAGCGAGAACCGCAGTTACAACAGTGTGCTCGTTTTGGATGATGCGGGTGAGGTTCGCGCGCACTACCGAAAGACCCATCTCTATGATGCCTTCGGCTATCGGGAGTCGGATGACTACCTGCGGGGGGACCGCCTGTTTGCGCCGATTGAGACACCGTTCGGCAAGCTGGGGCTCTTTGTCTGCTACGAACTGCGGTTTCCCGAGGTCGCCAGAGCGGAACGGGCGGCGGGCGCCGAAATTTTGCTCATGCCCTCCGCCTGGGTGAAGGGAGATTTAAAGAGCGAGCACTTTGGGACCCTGCTAAAAGCACGTGCTATTGAGAACACCTGCTACTTGCTCGCGGCAAACCAGTACAGCAAGATTCGCATGGGCGAAAGTGCGGCCGTGGACCCGATGGGCGTTGTGATTGCGAATGCAGGTGAGGGGGAACGCGTGATTCCGGTCTATTTGGAAGCGGCGCGTCTTAGGGAAGTCCGCAAGAAGCTCCCGAGTTTTGAGGACAGGCGGGGAGAACTTTATTGAGAGTCACAGCAGAAGTGAGGACAGGACGATGACGATATGGGAAGCAATGGAAGAACGACACACCGTGCGGCATTTTACGGATGAGGCGGTGGAGGAAGAGGCGCTCTCGGCACTCTCGGCGCGGATTGATGCACTGAATGTGCAGTTCGGCCTGGACATGAGTCTGCATGTCGACGAGGAGTTACAGCTCTGGCCCGGTATGACCCTGTTTTATTCGAGCGGGGTCAACAACTTTATCGCACTTGCGGGTCCCCACGGCAGTGAGGGCGCCGAACACATAGGCTATTGCGGTGCCGATTTACTGCTGCTCGCACAGCAGCTCGGCGTCAATACCTGGTGGATCGGCGGCACCTACAATATGGAGAAGGCGAGCGAGGGAACCAAGGGTGAGCTCTACGGCGTGATTGCCTTCGGTTACGGCAAAGAAGAGGGAAAGCCGCACAAATCCAAGGATGCGGCGCGTGTGAGCCGCTACGAGGGGACAGCGCCGAGCTGGTTTGAGAAGGGAGTAGAGGCGGCACTCCTTGCGCCGACCGCGATGGACAAACAGGCCTTCATGATTACGGGCCGGGGCGATGAGGTGCGGATTTCTTATAAAGCGGGCGCGTTTTCCGAGGTGGATTGCGGTATCATCAAGTATTTCTTTGAGCAGGGGGCGGGCAAAGAGAACTTCCGCTTTGTGAACGGCAACAAGTGAAAAGATACTTAACAAAAATGTAACTGTTTTGTAACGCCTCTCTGTCGTATAATAAGATGGATTGCAAATTCGCGCAGCAATGCGCTTTTACGACGGAGGTGGATATGAAGAGAGAACGGCGTATGCGACTGTGCGCAGCAGCACTCTCGCTTTGCATGGCAGCAGGCATGGCACAACCCGCGATGGCCGGTGTTGTGAAAAAGGGTGCGACGCAGGTGAGCGGCGGCAGCGAGAGCGGCGCGGCGACAACGGGAACGGCGACCGCGACGCAGACGGAGTTTTATTTTTCCGGTCAGGAGATGTATACCTACCAGCGCATGGAAGCGGATATTCAGCTTTTGAAGGCGAGATACGAGGGGGTTACGGTTGACTCCATCGGCACCACGGTGGACGGCAGAAATATGTACCGCATTGTGATCGGAAATCCGAATGCGGATAAAAAGATGCTGGTACTCGCCTCGATTCACGCGCGCGAGTACATTACGACGCCTCTGGTCATGCGTCAGATTCAGGAGATGCTGGACCGCAAGGCCAACGGAGAGACGGCGCTGAATGAAGTATGCATTCAGTTTGTGCCGATGGCAAATCCGGACGGTGTAGAGATTTCCCAGCGCGCACTGAACGGGCTCACGAAGGACAGTTCCAAGCAGAGCGTGCGGCGCATCATCGAGAGCTGGTCCGACTGGGGCCTGCTTGAAAATCAGGACAAGTACAACTGGTATCTGAACAAGTGGAAGAACAATGTCAACGGCGTTGACTTAAATCACAACTTCCCGACGCCGGGCTGGGCGCAGTTAAACGATAACCGCGGCAAGGCTTCCTCCGAGTTCTACAAGGGACCGTCGGCGGCTTCGGAGCCGGAGACCCAGGCCATCATCAAGCTGGTCAACGAGCAGAAGTTCAGTCAGGTGCTGAACTACCACGCACAGGGTCAGATTATTTACTGGTCGCAGATGCACGCGGCAAAGGAGGTTCTCGAGAAGGACAAGGCGATGGGACTCATTGCGGCACGGCGCACCGGTTATGCCTTGGTAGATCCCTCTGCCGACGGTTCCCGCTACGGCGCGGGCTTTAAGGATTGGCTCGACTGGGAAAAGGGCATCCCGAACATCACACTCGAGGTAGGCCTCGGCGTTTCGCCGGTGCCGGAGAATCAGATTGAGAAAATCTGGCAGCAAAACAAGGGCCTGCTCCCGGAGCTTGTAAACTACTTGCTCGGACGCAGCGGCGAGAGCATTTCGAGCGGAAATGCGAAGAGTGAGTCCAAGGCAAACGGCGCGGCGAAGGATGACGGCGTACGCTATGTTTCGCCGAAGGGCAGCGGAGACGCGGACGAGAGTCTCACACCGCCCGGTGCCGAGTGATATCGGAAAGATAAATGACGTATCACAGTGAAAAGACACCCCGTTTTCCGAACAGTTCTGTTAAACTGTTCGGAAACGGGGTGCTTTTTTTCGCGCTTGTCTCTTTTGGACAAAGCATTATAATAAAGAAGCACGAAAAATGAAGAACAGGACGGTTTTTTTATGGAAAAATTGCGGAAAATGCTGGGGGGAATGGAATATAAGGAGAAATTAATCGGTCTCCTGCAAATCATTGTAGGCAATGTAGGCTATGCGCTTGTCGTACAGCTTTTTATTTTGCCCATGGATCTCCTCACCAGCGGAACAACGGGTATTTCCCTCGTGTTACACAAGATTACGGGACTTCCGGTGCCGCCGCTCCTGCTCGCACTGAACATATTTACTTTGTTGCTCGGCTTCATCTTCATCGGCAAGGGCTTCGGTATGTCGACGATACTCAGTTCCTTCATCAGCCCGATTGCGCTGGAGTTCTGGAGCCATGCGTTGAAAGGTGTGGTGCTCACCCAGGATCTCATGCTGAATGCGATTTTTGCGGGACTCGGCACCGGACTCACGCTCGGCATTGTGCTGCGCGCCGGATCTTCGACCGGCGGTATGGATGTAATCCCGATTATGGCAAAGAAGTATCTGAGCTTGCCGCTCGGTGCGGGCTTTATTATCACGGATATGATTACGCTGCTCTCGCAGGGACTTCTCTTCTCCTGGGAACGCGTGCTCTTCGGTCTGATTTGTGTCATTGTGACTTCCATCTCGATCGATAAGATGACGCTGATCGGAACCACACGCACCGAAGTCAAGATTATCAGTGAGAAGCCGGAGGAAGTGAAGAACGCCATACTCAAGGAGATGGGACGCGGCGTGACCATGCTGCACGCGGATCGCGGCTACACGAAGCGGCCCACCCAGGTGGTGCTCTCGGTCATCTACAACCGCGAGTTGCCGCAGATTATTCGCATTGCGCATGAGATCGATCCGGCCTGCTTCCTGATTGTCGGACGTATTTCGGAAGTGCACGGTGAGGGCTTTAGCCGCGGGGTAAAGGCATGATTTTTTCTGTCATCGGTTTTATGGATTTGCTCGGCACCATAGCGTTTGCGATTTCGGGTGCGCTGGTCGGTGTCAAGCGGGATATGGATATTTTCGGAATCAACATCCTCGCGGTTATCACGGCCTGCGGCGGCGGTATGACGCGTGATGTGGTGATCGGCAAGGAGCCGCCGGTCATGTTTGTGAACCCGATTTACGTGCTGATTGCGGTCATTACGGCGAACATCGTCTTCTTGTATCTCTACACGAATCGGCGCCTTCCGGGTTCCAAGAAGACCTTAAACGCACTCTTCTTCTGGTGCGACACCCTGGGCCTCGCGGCCTTCACGGTGGACGGCGTGTTTGCGGGCATCAATATCGGCATGGACCGCCTCTTTCTCTGCACCTTCCTCGGAACGGTGACGGGAGTCGGCGGCGGTGCGATTCGTGATATCTTTGCGAATCAGATGCCGGAGATTTTCCAGAAAAACATCTATGCGATGGCCTGTGTTCCGGGTGCCATCTTAACGGTTCTTGTCTGGAGACATTTCGGTTCGGAAAATACGGCGGCGCTAATCGGCAGCGTTTGCGTGATATTGGTGCGCTGTGTGGCGGTGCACTACAATTGGAATTTGCCTCGCGTGCCGAGACAGGAAGCAAAAGGGTAAGGCAAATAAAAAAGACCCCCGCGGGGGTCTTTTTGCTTGCGCTCAATCCTTGCTGACACAGATGCTGCCGGTCCTCTGGATTTCCAGAATGCCGTAGTTCCGAACAAGCTCAATGAAGTTCAGAATGGCCTCGGGTTCGGCGGTCAGCTGGATGACCATGGTCTTCTGCGAAAAGTGGACCACTTTGGCATCGGTCACGGAGCAGAGCTCTATGATGGAAGCACGGGTGCTCACGGAGTGCGCAACCTTGATTAACATCATCTCCTTTAAGATGGAGGCGTGTTCCTCGAGACGGCGCACCTTGATGACATCGATTTTCTTGTTGAGGTGTTTCTCGACCTGGTCTAAGGTGCGGCTGTCACCGCTCGAGACTATGGTCATACTGGATACATCGTGCTGTTCGGTCTCGCCGACGGCGAGACTGTCAATGTTGAAGCCGCGACGCGCAAAGAGTCCCGCGATTTGCGAGAGCACGCCGTCTCGGTTCTCGACCAGCACAGAAAAAATTCCTTTCATAGCGTCCCTCCTCACTGGGTGTTGTTTTCGCTGTCCACTTCGCAGACCATGAGAGCGGCGCTGTCGCAGGCGAGGAAGGCATCCAGCGCAGAGTCGAGGCTCTCATTGCTTTCGCAGTGGAAGTAGGCCATGTCGTAAGCGGCCGCGATGTTCTCGTAGCGGGGATAGTCAAAGAGCTCCACCGCCTCGTAACGGCGCTCGTAGTTCTTTGCCTGATATTCTCTCACCAGTCCGAGGAAGCGATTTTTCATGATTAAAATTTTGACCGGGAGTTTCTGCACCGCAATGGTGCCGAGCTCATACATGGACATCTGGAAGGAGCCGTCGCCGCAGACCGCGACCACCTGACGCTCCGGTGCGGCAAACTTTGCGCCTATGGCCGCGGGAATCGAATAGCCCATGGTGCCCATGCCGCCGCTCGTCAGAAAACGGCCGCGCTTCATCACATAGTTGTCGGCGGACCAGAGCTGATTCTGACCGACATCGGCGACATAGATGGCGTCCTCTTCCATCTTCTCGGAGAGCCGCTTTACCAGCTCGACCGGGTTCACGAGTTTGTCGCTGAAGCGGCGCAAATCCACGGTGCTGCGCTTCTTCTCGTCCAGTTCCCGGAGCCAAGCGCTCGTATCGATTGCGATGGGGGCCTCGGCGAGGGCGGAGAAAACGGTTTTCACATCGCCGACCAGCGGAATCGTGGGGCCTAAGTTCTTGCCGATTTCCGCGGTGTCAATGTCAATGTGAATGATGTTGACACGCTGCTCTAAATTTTCCGGCCGCGGCACGGCGCGGTCCGCGATGCGCGCGCCGACAATGATCAGAAGATCGCTCGCAGCGACCGCGCGGTTGGAATAGGGTTTTCCGTTGTTGCCGAGCATGCCGAAGTAGAGCGGATGATTTTTCGGGAGCACGCCTATGCCCATCATGGTGTGGACCAGCGGGACCTGATACTTCTCACAGAAGGCGCGAACTTCCGTTTCGCCCTGCCCGAGGATTACGCCGCCGCCCGCACAGACCAGGGGTTTCTTGGCCTTCTGGATGGCCGCAATCACGCGGGACAGCTGGAGGCTGTTGCCCTTGACACTCGGCTTATAGCCGCGCATATTGAGGGTCTCCGGATAGACAAAGTTCTTCTTGAGGAGCTGCTGCTGAACATCGATCGGGATATCGATGAGCACCGGTCCCTTGCGGCCGGAGTCCGCGATGTAGAAGGCCTCTTTGAAGACATGGGGAAGCTCGTCCGCGCTGCGGACCAGGTAGGAATATTTGACAAAAGACTCGGTTGCGCCGCGCATATCCGCTTCCTGGAAAACATCGCGCCCGAGGAGGGAGGAATTGACCTGCCCCGTAATCGCAATGAGCGGAATGGAGTCCGCATAGGCGGTCGCGAGCGCCGTGATTAAATTGGTCGCGCCGGGACCGGAAGAGCTCACGCAGACCGCCGGGCGGCCGGTGACGCGCGCATAACCGCTCGCCGCGTGGCCCGCGGCCTGCTCCTGGCGTACCAGTATATGTTCTATCGATGCGTCTTGGTTCAGCGCATCCAAAAAGGGTGAAATTGCAACACCGGGGTAACCGAAGATGCGGGTAATACCTTCCGCAGCCAGGCATTTTACCATTGCCTCTGCACCGTTCATCAGTTCGCCTCCTTCTCTTCGTTTCTGTTGAAAATGAAAGTAGAAAGTATGATAGCATAAAGAGAAGGCGAAAGAAAGTCGGGAAGCACGAGGAAGAGAAAGGTAAAACTGAAGAAAATGAGACAAGGAACCGAGAAGAAGACAGAGAAAAAGACAGAAAAAAAGAAGGGAACGCGCGGCGCCGCGGCTGCTTTGAACGCGCGACGTGCCCTCACAAAAGAAGTGATAGAGCGCTTGAAAGCCCTGTACCCGGACACCAAATGCACCTTGAATTATCGGGATGCCTGGCAGCTCTTAATCTCGGTGCGTTTGGCGGCACAGTGCACGGATCTCCGTGTGGATCAGGTGACGCCGAGGCTCTACGAGCGCTTCCCGACGGTGCGAGCGCTTGCGGAGGCACCGGTCGAGGCCATCGAGGAAATTGTGCGCCCCTGCGGGCTCGGGAACTCGAAGGCGCGGGACATTCAGAAGTGTATGCGCATTCTGCACGAGGAGTATCGGGATGAGGTGCCGCGCGATTTTAAGGCCCTGCTCGCATTGCCGGGCGTCGGCAGAAAGAGCGCCAATTTAATCATGGGTGATATCTTCGGGGAGCCCGCGATTGTCACGGACACCCACTGCATACGGCTGGTGAACCGCATCGGCCTCGTGGATGATGTGAAAGAACCTGCAAAGGTAGAAAAACTCTTGTGGGAATTGGTGCCGCCGGAGGAGAGCAATCAATTTTGTCACCGCCTTGTGGATCACGGGAGGGCGGTTTGCATGGCGCGGAAGCCGGACTGCGGGCGCTGTGTGCTGAATGACTTATGTCGCTACGCAAAAGAAGAGCAGCCCTTCGGGCTCGGAGAGGTTTGAGGAGGAGAAGAATGGACAGAAAAGCAGTGCTCGAGGTGAGAAAATTATTCGATAAGAACGACTGCCGCATCGATCGCATGCGCGGCTGCTATGTGAACGGCGAGAAGCAGATACTCGCGGAGATTCAAGATAGTTTTTACAGCTTTGAGGACGAGGAGCTCTTCCAGTACTGCGAGCTCTTTAAGAAGGCGGTCTCCGGCAGAATCGGGCGCACCCTCTTTAACATTGAATTTCCGCTCGCGGAGGAGAAGGAAGGCGGTGCGCAGGAGAAGCTGTATCGGCTCTTAAAGAGTGAGTTAAAGGATGAAGCGCTCTTACAGGCGTTCTTTCAAGAGATTATCGAGAACTTTTCCTTTGCCGGGAATTATCTGATTCTCCTGGTGCACGGCGTCTACGATATCCCGGGACGAACCAAGGACCGCGTGGGTTTAAGCGACGGCTCGGAATATGTGTACCCCTTCCTGGAACTCTCGATTTGTCCGGTTGAACTGCTTCGTGAGGGGCTCTGCTATGACGCCGAGGCCAAGTCCTTCCTGAGCCGCATGGAGAACTGGAGCGTGAAGAAGCCGGATATCGGTCTCCTTTATCCGGCCTTCAATGAGAGAAATACGGATCTGCACGGCGCGCTCTGGTATGCGCGGAGCGAAAAGACGCGCCACGAGGAGCTCGCTACCGTGCTGCTCGGAACGGAGCTTCCCCGTGGCGAAAGCGCGGAGAAGGATGCCTTTCGGGAGATTGTCGAGCGCACTCTCGGGGAGGACTGTAACTTTACCTTGGTGCAGAGCCTGCAGGAGGCGGTGAATCGCTTTGCGGAAGAGGCCGGAGACAGTGAAATCACGGAGCCGCCGGTGTTATCGAAGGGGGAGTTTAAGCGCCTGCTCGACGAGTGCGGCGCGGAAGAAGAGGCGCTTTCGCGCCTCGATGAAGTCTATGAAGAGGTGCTCGGAGAGGATAAGGAAGCTCTGCTGGTCGAAAATTTGAGTGCGCCGAAGACACTCACGGTCGCGACGGATTCACTGCAACTAAAACTGCAGAGCGACGCGAGTGAGCTCCTCAGTACCCGCGTCATCGACGGCCGGGAGTATTTCCTGATTCCGGTCTCCGAGGATGTCACGGTCAACGGGATACGTCTTCGGACAAAAACGGGCGAAGCAGCGGAATAAGCTCTGAAACGATTTCTTCGGGACTGAGACCGTCGGTTGCGATTCGAATCGTGGCAGCGTCTTCGTAGGATGCGGCGCGCGCATCCATAAGCGCGGCAATGTCCGTGATGCTCTTTTTGCCGGCGAGCAGCGGACGCGTGGTGTCCGCCGCGAGACGGGCAAAAACGGTGTCCGGTGTTGCGGTGAGATAGATGACGTCGCCGAGTTCCCGCATGAGGGCGCGGTTTTCGCTGCGGAGTGCCATGCCGCCGCCGCAGGAAATCAGGCAGGGCTCGCTCGCTTGCAGGCTTTTTAAGAAGGCGGTCTCGCGCTCGCGAAAGGCCTCCTCTCCCGCGCGGGCAAAGAAGCTCGCGATGCTCTCGCCGAGGGCCTCGGAGATACAAGCATCGCTGTCCAGCAAGGGGAGGGAGAGAGCCTCGGAGAGCGCGGCCGCGACGGTCGATTTGCCGCTCCCCATGAAACCGATCAGAAAAAGATGGCGTGTCAGAGCGGGGACAGCATTGCGGGAAACATTGGGCTTTGACATGACAGACTCCTTTTTGAATATGACTGCGATTTTCGGAGACAGTGTAACACAGGGGCGCGGGGCTTTACAAACGAGCGCGTTTTTCTCGCGAAATTGTGATAAAATGAGACAGGAAAAGTGACCGCGGAGCGCGGTGTGAGGAGGAAAAATATGGGCTGCATTCAATTAGACCTGAGAGGTGCACTTTCATTTTTGAGCGAGCGTGAGCTCCGGCAGATGGAGCTTGCGGCAGAGACGGCGAAGGGAGAATTGGTCGAGCACACGGGTGCGGGCAATGATTTCCACGGCTGGGTGGATCTGCCGGAGGCCTATGACCGCGAGGAGTTTGCGCGCATTCAAAAAGCTGCCGCAAAGATTCAGGCGGAATCCGAGATTCTGGTGGTTGCCGGCATAGGCGGCTCTTACCTCGGCGCGCGCGCGGCAATCGACTTCCTGCGCCACGGCTTCTACAACCAGCTTCCGAAGGAAGTGCGGAAGACGCCGGAGATTTATTTTGTCGGCAACAACATGAGCGGACAGTATATGAATGCGCTGATCGATGTAATCGGTGAGCGCGACTTCTCGCTGAATGTCATCTCGAAGTCCGGTACGACGACGGAGACCGCGATCAGCTTCCGCGTCTTTAAGAGCCTGCTCGAAAAAAAGTACGGCAAGGAGGGCGCGGCATCTCGCATCTATGCGACGACGGATAAGCAGCGCGGTGCCTTAAAGCAGCTCGCTGACCGCGAGGGTTATGAGTGCTTCGTGATTCCGGACGATGTGGGCGGACGTTTCTCGGTGCTGACCGCAGTGGGTCTCCTGCCGATTGCCGTTTCGGGTGCGGACATCTCCCGCCTGATGGAAGGTGCGGCTGAGGAGAGAAAGTCTCTGCTCACGACTCCCTATGCGGAGAATGATGCCATGCGCTATGCGGTCGCGAGAACCGTTTTAAACCGCAAGGGCAAGGAGGTCGAGGTACTCGCAAACTACGAGCCGAGCCTCGCGATGATTTCCGAGTGGTGGAAGCAGCTCTACGGTGAGAGTGAGGGCAAGGATCAAAAGGGCATACTCCCGCACTCGGTCAACCTGACGACCGATCTCCACTCGATGGGCCAGTACATCCAGGACGGCAGACGTATCCTGATGGAGACGGTCTTAAATGTGGAGCAGCCGAAGAATGAACTTGTGATCGAGGAAGAGGCGGGCGATCCGGACGGCCTCAACTATCTTGCGGGCAAGAACATGGACTTTGTCTCGAAGAACGCAATGCGCGGCACGAAGCTTGCCCACATTGACGGCGGCGTGCCGGTCATGCAGCTCAACATTCCTTCGCAGGATGAGTACTCGCTCGGCGCACTCTTCTACTTCTTTGAGTTCGCGGTCGGCGTGAGCGGCTATCTGCTCGGCGTGAACCCCTTTGATCAGCCGGGTGTCGAGAGCTACAAGCGCAACATGTTCGCACTGCTCGGCAAGCCGGGCTATGAGAAGGAGAGAGAGGCTCTCCTTGCACGGGAGGCACAGGAATGAAATTGGTGATTGCAAACGACCACGCGGCGGTCGACTTAAAGTTTGCGATTCTCGAACATTTAAAAGAGCGCGGCATCGAAGTCGTGAACATCGGCACGGATACGAAGGAGCGCTATCAGTACCCGCTCGCGGGTTACCGCGCAGCCAAGATGGTCGCAAGCGGAGAGGCGGACGGCGGCGTGCTGATTTGCGGCACGGGCATCGGCATAAGCCTCGCGGCGAATAAGGTAAAGGGCATACGCGCGGCGGTCTGCTCGGAGCCCTACAGCGCAAAGATGGCGCGGGAGCACAACAATGCGAATATGATTGCTTTCGGCGCGCGCGTGGTCGGTGAGGATCTCGCAAAGATGATTGTGGACAGCTGGCTGGATGCGAAATTCCAGGGCGGCCGTCACGCAGAGCGAGTCGCGCTGATTGACGAGATCGAGGAGACGGGAGAACTCTCCTGCGAGTGACAAAAGTTTGGAGGCCGGGTCGGAGCGCGGTATGCAGCCCCGACCCGGTTTTTTTGTGGAGGAGATAGTATGCGATTGTTTCATCTCTCGGACCTGCATCTCGGGAAGCGTCTGCACGAGTACTCGCTTTTGGAGGATCAGCGCGATATCCTGGAGAAGATTTTGCAGGCTGTCCGGCAAGAGAGGCCGGATGCCGTGTTGCTGTCTGGCGATTTGTACGATAAGACGATGCCGAGCGCCGAGAGCGTACAGCTCTTGAATTTATTCTTGGAAGCGCTCGCGGCAGAGCACTGCCCGGTGCTTGCGATTTACGGCAATCACGACTCTCCGGAGCGCACAGCCTACGGCGGCGGTCTCTTCTGGAAAGCACGGATTTATGTGTCACCGGTCTTTGACGGCATTGTGCGCTATGTGACACTTTCGGACAGCTTCGGCGCGGTGGATTTTTATCTGCTTCCCTTTTTAAAGCCTGCAAGCGTGCGGAGCTTTTTTCCGGAGGCCGAAATCGAGAGTTATACCGATGCTGTTCGAACGGTCTTAGAGGCGACGCGCCGTACCGCGGATCCGACACACAGAAAAGTGCTGCTCGCGCACCAGTTCGTGACGGGGGCCGCGCGCTCGGACTCCGAGGAGACGGTGGTCGGCGGGCTCGACAATGTGGACGCAGCGGTCTTTGAAGGCTTCGACTATGTGGCGCTCGGTCACATCCATAAGCCGCAGAACATAGGGAGCGAGCGGATTCGTTACTCGGGATCGCCGCTCAAATACTCCTTTTCCGAGGCGGCGCAAGAAAAGAGTATCAGCCTCGTGACGCTCGGTGAAAAGCAGGCGGACGGGATGGCGGCGCTCAAGGTGGAAGAACTGGCGCTCACGCCGCTTCACGAACTTCGCTGCCTTCGCGGGAGCTACGAGGAAGTCACGGCGCGGTCTTTCTACGAGGATCTCCCAAAGGAGGATTACTATCGCATCACCTTGACCGACGAGAGCGATGTCCCGGCGGCGATGCAGCGGCTCAGAACCATATATCACAACTTGATGGAACTCGCGTACGACAACCGGAGGACCAAGAACAGCGCGGAACTTGAGCTTCGGCGCGCGGCGGATGCCCGCACACCGGAGGAGCTTTTTACGGATTTTTTCCGTAGCCGGAACGGGCGGGAAATGAATGCGCTCGAACGGGAGCTCCTCACAGAGGCGTTGCGCAGGCAGGAGGTGGAAGCATGAAGCCCTTGCAATTGACACTCAGAGCGTTCGGCCCCTACGCGGGGGAGACTCTGATAGATTTTGAGCGCTTCGGCGGCGCGGGGCTCTATTTAATCACCGGAGACACCGGTGCGGGCAAGACCACCCTCTTTGACGCGCTGAGCTTTGCCCTCTACGGGGAAGGGAGCGGCGCCTTCCGTAAGCCCGAAATGCTGCGATCGAAGTACGCCTCCCCGGAGCAAAAAACAGAGGTTCTGCTTCGTTTCGAGGACAAGGGGGAGGTCTATGAGGTGAGGCGTACGCCGAGCTATCTGCGCCCGGCGAAGCGCGGTAAGGGCGAGACCCAGCAGCTCGCGGAAGCGGAACTATGGCTTCCGGACGGGAGCGTCAAGACCAAGGTAAAAGAGGTCAATGAAAAGCTCGAGGACATACTCGGGTTAAACCGCGAGCAATTTTTGCAGACTGCGATGATTTCGCAGGGAGAGTTTTTGAAGCTGCTGCTCGCGAGTACGGAAGAACGGCAGAAAATCTTCCGAAAAATTTTCCATACCGAGCGCTTTGCGGGCCTGCAGGAGCTCTTAAAGGCCGAGAGCAATGCCTGTGAGCGGGAATTTGAGCTGCTCGAACAAAAGCAGCGGAGCTGTCTGGAGCGCCTGCAGCCGGAAGGCGAGGCGGAAGCGCTCAGGCAAGCCGTGCTGCGGCGGGAGAGCCCGGCAGAGGAACTTCTGTCTCTTCTGCCCGCTTCGCTTGCTGCGCTTGAACTGGAACGAAACGAGGTCGCGGCGCTTCGGGAGGCAAAAAACGAGGAAATTTCGGAGCTCTCGGCGGCAATCGTGAGAGCGGAGGCCGCGGAACAGCGCGCGCGCCTTCGAAGGGAGAAGGAAGCCGAGATCCTCCGGGGGCGGACGGCGCTCACGGAACAGCGGGAGGCGCTGACACGCATCCGGCGGGAAATCGAGGAAAAGACGGCGCGCTGGGAAGAGCTGCCGGCCTACCGAGCCCTCCTGCCGAAGTACGAAGAGCTGGCGCGCGCAAGCGCCGCGCGCGCGGCGCAGGAACTGCGTGTCAAAGAGGAGGAAAAAGCCTTACGGCGCGCGGCGGAGCGCGCACTCGCGGCGGCGGAGCTGCTCAACAAAAGTCGGGAGGAGAGCCGAGAACTCGCCGATGCGGGCGAGGCGCTCGCGCGCTGTGAGGCAAAGGCGAGTGAGCTGAAAGAGCGCAGTCTCCTGCTTTCCTCCGTGCAGCGGAAAATCAAGGACTATGCGGATTGTTTTCACGAGGGAAAACAGGCGCAGGACGTATTCCTGAAAGCGCGTGAGGCTTATGAGCAGGCAGAGCGGGATTACGGGACGGCCTATCGACTCTTTCTCGCGGGACAGGCGGGGCTGCTCGCGGAGGAACTGGAGACGGGAAGCCCCTGTCCGGTTTGCGGCAGCACAGAGCACCCGAGGCCCGCGGAAAAACCCCGCGAGACCCCGAGCGAGGCGGAATTAAAGCGACTCGAAGAGGCGCGGAAGCTGGGCCAAGAGAGGGCGGAGCGCGCGGCGAAGCAGCACAGCGCCCTGAGGGAGAGACTCAGTCAGCAGAAGCAACAGCTGAGCGAGCAGGCTGCGCGGCTCTTTCCGGAGGCGGAATTCCGGGATCTGGACCGCAGCGCAAAGGCCGAACAGGAGCGCTTAACGCGAGCGACTGCCGAGAACGAGGCGCTGCGCACGCAATGCGAGCGGCGAGAGGCACGCCGGAGAGAACTGGCGGAAGCCCTGCCCGGTTTCGAACAGGCCGCGGCCGAGCGACTCTCGGAGCAGGGCGCCGCAAACGAGGCCCTTGCGGCGGCAAGGCAGAGCCTGGAAGGCTTAGTTGCCGCGGAGGCGGCGGAGCGAAAGCAGCTTCCGGCGGAGGATATCGAAGTCCTGCGGGAGAGAATACGGCTCCTTGAGAACGAGCAGCGGCGCGCGCGCGAGGCAGAGCAGAGACTTGCGGAGGAAGCGACCGCGGCCGAGCAGGCCCTTAGCCGTGCGGAGGGCGAGCATAAGGCCCTTGTCGCGGAGGAAGACAAGGAAGAAAGTGCGGTGACGGCAGCGGAACTCAGAGAGAAGAAACTTGCCGCCGAGGCAGCGCGCGCCGCGCTTTCCGAACGCACGGAAGTCCTGGGGGCGCGGCTCAGCAATAATCGAGAGACCCTGGAGCGGCTCCGGGCGCTCGAACAAGAGCGCGTCGTGCTGCTTCGACGTTTGCAGGCGGCAAAGAGTCTCGCAGACACCGCAAGCGGCCAACTTTCCGGACAGGATAAAATCATGTTGGAAACCTACGTGCAGCTCGATTATTTTGAGCGCATGTTGCTCCGCGCGAACATACGCCTCATGGAGATGACGGAGGGGCGCTATGAATTGGTGCGGAGTAAGGAGGCCGAGAACAAGAGGTCGCAGTCCGGTCTCTCGCTCGATGTTGTGGATCATTACAGCGGCAGTGAGCGCAGTGTGAAGAGTCTTTCCGGCGGCGAATCCTTTCAGGCCTCGCTTGCCCTGGCGCTCGGTCTCTCGGACACGGTGCAGGAGGAGGCGGGCGGCATACGCCTCGATGCGATGTTTATCGACGAGGGCTTCGGCACCTTGAGCGAGGGAGCGCTCCGCGCAGCCCTGAATACCCTCTTGGAACTCGCGGCGGGACAGCGCCTGGTCGGAGTCATCTCGCATGTTCCGGAATTGAAGGAAAAAATCGAGCGTCAGATTCGAATTCGGAAGCAGGCGGACGGCGGCAGCACGGCGGAAATCATACTGCCCTAGTCCGAAATCGGGAAAAGAAGCTGTCGCGGGCACTTTCCTATGTTATACTTGCCTTGCTATTGCACCGAGGCTTGTCAGAGAAAGTAGAGTGTCTGCAGAAATGAAAATCCGTTTTATCGGACATTCCGGGTTTTACGTGGAACTGGAAGAGATGAATTTGCTCTTCGACTATTACCGGGGAGAACTTCCCGAAATCGACCGGAGCAAACCGCTCTTCGTGTTTGTGAGCCATGCGCATCCGGATCATTTTCAGAGAGATATCTTTTCGCTCGCCGAAAAGGCGGACAATGTCGTCTATTTTCTCTCGGACGACATACGCCGCTCCGCGCTCCCGCTTCAGATACAGGAGTGCGTGCGCCTCCTGGCGCCCGAGACCGAGACGGAAATTTGCCGCCTCGTGCAGGACGAGACGGGGAGGGAACTCAGGCAGGAGGTCTTTTTGACCGTCAATACCTATCGCTCGACCGATGAGGGCGTCGCCTTTTTGATTGATTGCGATGAGGCGCGCATTTACCATGCGGGCGATTTGAACGATTGGCACTGGGAAGAGAACACCGAGGCCGAGAACAATGTCCAGAGAACGCTGTATCTCGAGGAACTCCGGGAACTTCGGGCGGAGGTCGAGCGGAGCGGGCGTGTGCCCGACATCGCCTTCGTGCCGGTGGATTCCAGGCTCGGGGAGGGCTATTGGCGCGGTGCGGACGCCTATATGCGGGAGGTCGGCGCGCGCTATCTGATTCCCATGCATCTCTACGGCGATACAACGGTAATTCGGAAACTCCGGGAGCGCAGCGAAGCGCGCGACTATCGGGATCAAATACTTGGTACAGGAGAGGAAGGCGAGGTGTTTTCGCTATGATTATGTTGCAGGGCGTGCGGCTCCTGGATCCGTCGACGAGGACGGACGGGATACGCGACATTTTGATTGCAGAGGGCAAGATTATCCGTGTCGGCGAGGATCTCTGGTTGGATGCCTCCCTGATCGCGCGGGCCAAGGGCGAGGTGCTCGAGGTCTTTGACTGCGCGGGTCTCTGCGCGGCACCGGGCTTTGTGGACGGTCATGTCCATTTCCGGGACCCGGGACAGACGCATAAGGAAGATATTCTGAGCGGTGCGCGTGCGGCGGCTGCCGGCGGCTTTACTTCGGTTGTCTGCATGGCGAACACGACGCCGCCCATCGACAGCGAGGCATTGATGGTCGAAAATATCCGAAAGGGCAGAAATGCGGCCATCCGTGTGTACAGTGCCTCAACCATAAGCCAAGGCATGAAGGGCGAGGCCTTGGTCGATATGAAACTCATGAAAGAGAGCGGCGCGGTCGCCTTCACCGATGACGGCAGACCGCTGACAAACGAGGAGCTGATTAAGGAGGCCATGCAGAAGGCACGGCGCTTAAAGCTGCCGCTCTCCTTCCACGAGGAGGATCCGCGCTTTGTGAAAGAGCCGGGCGTGAACAGCGGCCCCGCCGCGGAGCGTCTCGGCTTAACGGGAGCGGACCGACAGGCGGAGATTGTGATGGTCGAGCGGGACTGCCGCCTAGCGCGGGAACTCGGCGCGGCAATCGTAATCCAGCACATCAGCGCGAAGGAGTCCGTGGAGCTGGTGCGCCGCGCGAAGCAAAACGGCGCGCGGGTTTATGCGGAGGCAACCCCGCACCACTTCTCTCTGACCGATGAGGCCGTGAGCCTCTACGGCACCAATGCGAAGATGAACCCGCCGCTCCGGAGCGAAGAAGACCGAATGGCCATTGTCCGCGGACTTCAGGACGGCACGATTGATATGATTGCGACGGACCACGCGCCGCATGCAAAGGCGGAGAAGGACAGACCCTTTACCGAGGCGCCGAGCGGCATCATAGGTCTCGAGACCGCATTTGCGCTCGGCTGTATGAATCTCGTGGAGCCCGGACACTTAACGCTCCTGCAGCTTGTGCAGCGCATGAGCACCGAGGCCGCAAAGCTCTATCAGCTGGACGCGGGCAGCATCAAAGAGGATAAGCCGGCGGACCTTACGATTTTCGATCCGGCGCAGAGCTGGGCCTATCTCGTGCCGGAATCCAAGTCCACCAATTCGCCCTGGCTCGGAAAAACGCTGCGGGGCAAGGTGCTCTTGACCATATGCGCGGGGCGCATTGTCTACGAGGACGAGCGTCTCTTTGCGGGAAGAAAGCTGCCGATCGGCAGCAAGAAAAAAGAACTGTGAGATGAAAGGAAAGAAGCTATGATCAGTGCAAACGGAATTACCTTCCGCGTCGGAAAGAAGGCGCTCTTTGAGGATGTGAACATCCAGTTTACCGAGGGAAATTGTTACGGCCTCATCGGCGCAAACGGAACGGGAAAATCCACTTTCCTGAAGATACTCTCGGGACAGCTGGAGCCCACCAACGGAAACATTGCGATTACGCCGGGACAGCGTCTCTCCTTCCTCGAGCAGAACCACTTTAAGTACGATGAGTTCACGGTACTGGATACCGTCATCATGGGCAATCAGCGCCTCTACGATATTATGCAGGAGAAGGATGCGCTCTACGCGAAGGAGGACTTCACGGATGAGGACGGCATCAAGGCGGCGGAGCTTGAGAACGAGTTCGCAAATATGAACGGCTGGGATGCGGAGAGCGATGCCGCAAACCTCTTAAACGGCCTCGGTGTGGAGACGGACTACCACTACTCGCCGATGAAGGATTTGCCGGGTGCCTTAAAGGTCAAGGTGTTGCTTGCGCGCGCCCTCTTCGGTAACCCGGACATACTCCTGCTGGATGAGCCGACGAACCACCTGGACCTCGAGGCCATCGGTTGGCTCGAGGAATTCTTGATTAACTTCGAAAACACCGTCATTGTCGTCTCGCATGACCGCTACTTCTTAAACAAGGTCTGCACCATGATTGCGGATATCGACTACGGTAAGATTCAGCTCTACACCGGTAACTACGACTTCTGGTATGAGTCCAGTCAGCTCATTGTTCGCCAGATGAAGGAGGCGAACCGGAAGAAGGAGGAGAAGATCAAGGAGCTCAAGGAGTTCATTCAGCGCTTCTCCGCAAACGCTTCGAAGAGTAAGCAGGCGACTTCCAGAAAGCGCGCTCTCGAGAAGATTGAGCTCGACGAGATGAAGCCCTCGAGCCGAAAGTACCCGTTTATCGACTTCCGCCCGAACCGCGAAATCGGAAACGAGGTGCTTACGGTCACGAACCTCAGTAAGACCATTGAGGGTGTGAAGGTGCTCGACAACATCAGCTTTACTTTAAACCGCACGGACAAGGTTGCGCTGGTCGGACCGAACGAGCGCGCAAAGACGGTGCTCTTCCAGATTCTCTCCGGGCAGATGGAGCCGGATTCCGGCGACTATAAGTGGGGCATCACGACGACCACGGCCTACTTCCCGAAGGACAACACGAAGGACTTTGCCGGCGACGAGACCATCGTCGAGTGGCTCACCCAGTATTCGGAGAACAAGGACGCGACCTATGTGCGCGGTTTCCTCGGGCGTATGCTCTTTGCGGGCGATGACGGTGTGAAGAAGGTCTCTGTGCTCTCGGGCGGTGAGAAGGTGCGTGTCATGCTCTCGAAGCTCATGATTACCGGTGCGAATGTCCTGCTCCTCGACGAGCCGACGGACCACCTGGACATGGAGTCGATCACGGCGCTGAACAACGGTCTCATCAAGTTCCCGGGCGTCCTGATCTTCTCCTCGCGAGATCACCAGATTGTCGAGACGACCGCAAACCGCATCATGGAGATTATCAACGGCAAGCTGGTCGATAAGATTACGACCTACGATGCTTACCTTGACAGCGATGAGATGGCGAGAAAGCGCTTTACCTATACGGTCAGCGATTCCGACGCGACGGATGACTGAGGAGAGCCATGAGCGTAAAGAAAATGATTTCCTGGAACGTGAACGGTCTTCGCGCGGCGGCCGGCAAGACCTTTTTTGACGCGTTCCACGATTTGGATGCGGATATCTTTTGTATTCAGGAGTCGAAGCTACAGGAGGGACAGATAGAACTGGACCTCCCGGGCTACTATGACTACTGGAATTATGCGGAGAAGAAGGGCTACTCCGGCGTTGCCATGTTCACGAAGGAGAAGCCGATTGAGGTGTACTACGGGCTCGGCATTCCGGAGCACGACAAGGAGGGGCGTGTGATTACCCTCGAATTTCCGGACTACTATGTGCTGACCTGCTATACCCCGAATTCGCAGAATGAGTTAAAGCGCCTCGACTACCGCATGGAGTGGGAGGATGCCTTCTTTGCCTATGTAAAGGGGCTGGATGAAAAGAAGCCGCTCATCTACTGCGGCGATTTAAACGTCGCGCATCAAGAAATTGACTTAAAGAACCCGGCGACCAACCGGAAGAATGCGGGTTTTACCGATGAAGAGCGCGCGAAGATGAGTCGCATTTTGGAAAACGGCTTCACGGACAGTTTCCGTTACCTCCACCCGGAGGAGAAAGACGCCTACTCCTGGTGGTCCTACCGGATGAAGGCGAGGGAGCGAAATGTCGGTTGGCGCATCGACTACTTTATCGTGTCTGACCGCCTGCGCGAGAAGATACGCGGGGCCTCGATTCACAGCGAAATTTTGGGCAGCGATCACTGCCCGGTGGAATTGACCATCGATCTTTGAGGAGGAGAAAAGCCATGGCGCTTGGAGTACAAATCGAGAAGGAGGGGATTGCGGTTTCCGTTGTCGCAGAGACAAGACCGACCTTACTGCTCTTTCTGCGAAATGAGGAGGCGCCGCGGCTCTGCGTACCCTTTCCGGAGGATGCCCGCTTTGGGAAGGTCTACAGTCTGCGGCTCGGCTTTCGGGAGCTTCGCGAGGCTGGTTTTCGCGGCGCTGCCCTAAAGAGCGCGGAATATCAGTTTGAGGCGGGAGGACAGCGCTTTGCGGATCCGTACGGCAAGAGTTTCAGCGGACACGACAGCTTCGGAAAACCACTCAAGGAAGAAACGGCGAAGCGCTCGCCGCTCTTTTTGAGCGAGTTCTCCTGGGAGGAGGAAGGCGCTCCGAAGGTAAATCCGCGGGAGCGCGTCATCTACCGCCTGCATGTGCGCGGCTTTACCGCGGAAAAGAGCAGCGGCGTGATTCAGCGGGGTACCTTTGACGGCATCGCCGAAAAGATACCCTATCTCCGCTCTCTCGGGGTGACAACCCTGGAGCTTCTGCCCGCGGAGGAGTTTGAGGAGTTGCCCTTCGGGGCCGAGCGCGTCAACTACTGGGGCTACGGAAAGACCTTCCATTTTGCGCCGAAGGCGAGCTATTGCAGAAAGCGTCAGCGAGACCCGGCGGGTGAACTCCGTTCTCTCGTAAAAGCGCTCCACGCGGCGGGCATGGAGCTTGTGATGGAGTTCTACTTTGACGGGAGCGAGCGCGTTGATTACGTGCTCGAAGTACTGCGCTACTACCGTAGCTTTTATCACCTGGACGGCGCGCGTTTAAGCGGCAGCTTTCCGCTCCGAGACATCCTGCGGGATCCGTATCTCAAGGGCTTTCTTCTCTTTGCGGAGGAGCGGCCCGCGGAGTCCGGCGAAAGCTTCTACTGCTGTGACCGCGCGTTTCAACGGGAGATGCGCCGTTTCCTAAAGGGGGACGAGGGCATGGTGCCTGCCGTGCTTTCTTACAGCCGGCGGGAGCCGGATACGCCGCCGCGTGTCAACTACCTTGCGCACACCGACGGCTTTACGCTCGCGGATCTTGTGAGTTACGAGAGAAAGCACAACGAGGCAAACGGCGAGGGCAACCGGGACGGCAGCAATGAGAATTTCAGCTGGAACTGCGGCGTCGAGGGCAAGACCAAGCGGCGACAGATTCTCGCCTGCCGCGCGCAGCAGCGGCGGAATGCGTTTTTGCTGCTCTTTTTAAGTCAGGGAACGCCGCTCTTCCTCGCCGGCGATGAGTTCGGAAACAGCCAGGACGGCAACAACAATGCCTATTGTCAGGACAATGCGGTCTCCTGGCTCGACTGGAAACAGGCGACCAAGGAGGCAGAGAGCGTTGACTTTGTGCGGGCACTGATTGCCTTTCGAAGGGCGCATCCGGCACTCGGACGGCAGACACCGCCGCTCTTTCTCGATGTCGATGCCGTGGGCAGACCGGATGTCTCCTATCACGGCGAGCGGCCGTGGAAGGCGGAGACCGAGCCCTTCCGCCGTCAGCTCGGCATACTCTACAGCGGACATTACGCGAAATCGGAGAACGGCGAGGCAGACAACAGCCTTTTCTGTATCTATAATATGCACTGGGAAGCACACAGCTTTTCCTTGCCGCACCCTGAAAAGGGCACGGCTTGGCACCTCGCAATCAGAAGTTTCGGCGAGGCGCCGCACTGTCTCGAGGTCGGGGTGGAGGAAGTTCTGGCGGATCAGAGCAGCTTTTTACTTCCGGGACGGAGCATCGTCGTTTTGATTGCAAAGCCCCTTCCGGCAGAGACAAAGACAAAACGAACGAAAAAGAGACAGGGAGATAGCAATGGCAGATAAGATTATTTTAACCGGAGACCGCCCGACGGGCAGACTGCACGTGGGCCACTATGTGGGTTCGCTTCGCAGAAGAGTCGCGCTGCAGAATTCCGGCGAGTATAAGAGAACCATGGTCATGATTGCGGACGCGCAGGCGCTCACCGACAACTTTGACAATCCCGAGAAGGTCAGACAGAACATCATCGAAGTGGCGCTCGACTATCTCTCGGTGGGACTCGATCCCGAGAAGTCCACACTCTTTATTCAGTCGCAGATCTCGGAACTCACCGAGCTCACCTTCTTCTACTCGAATCTCGTCACGGTTGCCAGACTGCAGCGCAACCCGACCGTGAAGAATGAGATTAAGCTCCGGAATTTCGAGGCGGATATCCCGGTCGGCTTCTTCACCTATCCGATCAGCCAGGCGGCGGATATCACGGCTTTTAAGGCGACCACGGTGCCGGTCGGTGAGGATCAGCTGCCGATGATCGAGCAGACGAGAGAGATTGTCCGGAAGTTCAATTCGATTTATGCGCCGGTGCTCGTGGAGCCGGAGGCGCTGATTCCGAGCGATGCGGCTTCCCGCCGTCTCCCGGGCACGGACGGCAAGGCGAAGATGTCCAAGTCCCTCGGCAACTGCATCTACCTCTCGGACGATGCGGATACGGTGGCGGCGCGCATCAAGACCATGTATACAGACCCGGAGCATCTCCGCGTGAGCGACCCGGGCCATCTGGAGGGGAACACCGTGTTCACCTACCTGGAAGCCTTCTCGCGTCCGGAGCATTTTGAGCGCTACCTGCCGGAGTACGCTTCTCTCGATGAATTGAAGGCGCACTACACGCGCGGCGGTCTCGGCGATGTCAAGGTGAAGAAGTTCCTGAATGCCGTGTTGCAGGAGGAACTCGAGCCGATTCGGAAGCGCAGAAAGGAATATGAGCGCGATATCTCCGCGGTCTATGAAATCCTGAAGAAGGGATCCGAGCGCGCGCGCGAAATCGCGGCGGAGACCTTGTCCGAGGTAAAGGAAGCGATGAAAATCAATTATTTTGAGGACAGCGAGCTGATTCGCGAACAGGCGGAGCGCTTTCGGCAGGCGGCGGAATGACGAGCCGTATTCTGCTTTGCAGCTACCGGGGAGAGGCATACCTGGAAGAGCAGCTGGCTTCGATCGAAGGGCAGACGGAGAGGAATTTCCGTCTGCTTCTTTCGGATGATGCCTCACCGGACCGAAGCTTTGCGATTGCGGAGGCGGCGGCCGCGCGGGATGCCCGCGTGACAGCGCTTCGCCGGGACAAGGGAAGCGGAAGCGCCGCAAGACATTTTTTGGAGCGTCTTCGGGATCCGGCCTTCTTTTCCGCGGCCGATGTCGATGACTACTATCTCTTCTCGGACCAGGACGATTGTTGGCACCGAGACAAGCTCGCGCGGCAAGTCCGCGCGATGCGCGCCATGGAGCGTCGCTACGGGAGTAAAGTACCGCTCTTACTCCACTGCGATCTCCGCGTGGTCTCGGCCGATGGGACGGAAATCGCGCCCTCTTATGTGCGCTACCAGAAAATGAGCCCGGCAAGACGGCGGTTCTGTCAGCTCCTCGTGCAGAACAATGTGACGGGCGGCGCCATGATTATGAACCATGCGCTCATGCGTCTCCTGGTCGCACACCCGGTGCCGGAAAACGCCGTGATGCACGACCACTGGATTGCGCTGGTCGCCGCGGCCTTCGGGAAAATAGGTTTCCTGGACCACGCGCTCTATGACTATCGCCAGCACGGCGACAATGTGCTCGGAGCAAAGAAGGGGGGCGCGCTCTCGGAAATGAAGCGGCGGCTCGGGCTTTCGGGGGAGAGCCTCAAGGAGATGAACGAAAAGTCGGGAGCGGCCTACCGCGCCCTCTTTTTACAGGCGGAGGAATTTCGGCGGCAGTACGGCAAAGAACTTCCGGCAGAGGCAAAGAAGACGCTCGATGACTTCCTCGCGTTGCAACATAAAACAAGAATCGGAAAGGCAGTGGGCATTTTGCGCGGCGGTTTTACCTTTAACCTGCCGCACCGCACACTGGGTGAACTACTCTTTTTATGAGACAGAGAGAAGAGAGCGTCGCAGGGGGACTGTTCTGGAAATTGCTTGAGCTCCTCGGCGCGCAGGGCATTCAATTTGTCGTAGCGCTGCTCCTTGCGCGGCTCATGACGCCGGCGGAGTACGGCACCATAGGGCTGATTATGATCTTCATCACCCTCGCAAATGTCTTCGTGCAATCGGGCTTTGCGACCGCCCTGATTCAGGCGGAGCGGGTGGAGGAGGCGGATTTCAGCTCGGTCTTTTGGATCAGCCTCGCGGTTTCCGTGCCGGTCTACGGCCTCCTTGTTCTGGCGGCCCCCTTCATTGCCGCTTATTACGAGACCCCGGTCTTACAGCCCCTGCTCACCGCGATGGGACTGGTGCTGTTTCCGGGCGCCGTAATCTCGGTGCAGACTGCCTATGTGGCGCGCAACTTACAGTTCCGCAAACTCTTTGAGGCGACTATGGTTGCGGTCATTCTCTCCGGTGCGGTCGCGATTGTCATGGCACAGCGCGGTTACGGCGTGTTTGCGATGGCGGCGCAGCAGTTGGTCTACCATGTCGCGCTGATGTTGGGACTCTTTGTTGCGGTCTCCTTCCGGCCGCGCGGCGGCATCGCCTTAAACCGGGTGGAGCGGCTCTTTTCCTTTGGGTGGAAAATACTGCTCTCCGGTCTTCTTGATACACTCTGGAATAATCTCTACGGCCTTTTGATCGGAAAGTACTATTCCAAAACGGCACTCGGCGGTTACAACCGCGCGGAACAGTTTCCGAAGCTCATCACCTCGAATCTCTCGGCCGCGATGCAGTCCGTGTTGCTGCCGACCTACGCGAGACACCAGGGCGAGAAGGAAAGCTTAAGAGAGCTCCTCTCCCGTAGCCTGAGGCTCTCCGCCTTTGTGATTTTTCCGATGATGGCGGGCATGGCGGCGGTCGGGACAAGCCTAATCCGGACCCTTCTCACCGAGGATTGGCTCTTCTCCGTGCCCTACCTCAGAATCCTCTGTCTCTGCTATGCTTTCTGGCCGCTGCATGTCAGCAATTTGCAGATGGTCACGGCGCTCGGACGCAGCGACTGGTTTCTGAAACTCGAGTGCATGAAGAAGTTGCTCGGCGCCGTGCTCCTCGCACTGAGCCTCCGCTACGGCATGATGGGATTGCTTGTTTTTAAGGCGGTCGATGAGGCGCTCTGCACGGCCTTAAACGCCTATCCGGTCGGCAAGTTACTCGGCTACGGGCCGCTTACACAGTACCGTGAGCTCGCTCCGGCGGCGCTCTCTTCTATCCTGATGGGGATTGCGGTTTACCGGATGGAGGGCCTACCGCTTCGCGCACCGCTGCTGTTGCTTAGCCAGCTCGCTGCGGGCGTGCTGCTCTACGGGATATTCTCGCTCGTCTTTCAGCGCGACACCCTCGGGGAACTTCGGGACTTTATAAGGACAAGAAGGGAAAAAGCATGAGTACAACAAAAAAGCGCCCGCTCGTCAGCGTTTGCGCGGTCTGCTATAACCACGCAAAGTACCTGGAGCAGGCGTTAAAGGGCTTTCTCGCCCAGCGCGGGGCGTTTGAGATTGAAATTCTGATTCACGACGATGCCTCGACCGACGGTTCCGCGGATATCATACGGCGCTACGCCGCACGCTACCCGGACAAAATCTTCCCGATTTTACAGGAGGAGAATCAGTACAGCCGGGGGCGGCAAAACATCTCGGGAATCTTTAACTTTCCGCGGGCGCGCGGCAAGTATATCGCCTTGATGGACTGCGACGATTACTGGTGCAATCCGGATAAACTGGAGCGGCAAGTGCGTTACTTGGAGACTCATCCGGACTGCTCGATGACGGTGCACGCGGCGGCGGTGCAAAACGACCGCGGCGAACTCGTGAACCGGAATCTCATGCGCCCTTACCGCGGGGACCGCGATTTGAGCCCGACGGAACTGGTGAATAAGGCGGGCAGCTTCCCCTTCGGCGCCATGCTTCTGCGCCGAGAGGTGGTGGAAAAGCTGCCGGAGTGGTACTTCCGCTGCCCGGTCGGGGACAGGCCGCTGGAACTCCTCTCCGCCCTCAAGGGCTACTGCCACTATGCGGACCGCTTCGACAGCGTGTACCGCTTCCACGGCTCCGGCTCCTGGACCGAGGAGATGAAGAGCGGCGACTTCAAAAAGAAGCAGGACCGCTATGCCCGTGCGATGCGGGAGCTCTACCGCGCCTTTGACCGGGAGAGCGGCGGTCGCTATCACCGCGAGGCGGTCTCGGCTGCGCGGCGTGTCTACTTTTTGACGCGGGTTAATCTAAGGGATTACGGGGAGATCTTTTCGCCGCGAAACCGGCGCTACTACCGGGAACTGCCCCTGCGGGACCGCTTTTTCATACGCGCGGAGCGGGAACTGCCCTTCTTATTTGCGGGGCTCCGTCGCGTCCGGGACAGGATATTCGGACAAGAGCGATAAGATTCGCTTTAATTCCCGGGCGGGAAGTTGGCCGGGGGCAGAGCTCTCTCGGAGCGCACCGAAGCTCAGGCAGGAGCCGAATTCGGCACTCGAAATGCGACTCAGCACGCCGTGCGGTCCCATGCCGATCAGGACAAAGGGGCGATCGGCATTGCGCCTCCATTCGGCGGAAAACGCGAGGAGCGTGAGGAGGTCTTCCGTGCTCTTTGTCATGACCGCGAGTTTCGGGATGTCGGCGCCGCTATCCCGGAGTGCGGTCAAGGTTTCGCGGAGCACTTCCGCGGGCGGCGTCTCCGAAAAAAAGTGCCGGGAGGCAATGACGGGAATTCCGTGTGCCTTGAGCGCGGCAATGTGGGATGCGGGCTCTTTGAGCCCCGAAAAAAGTTCCACGTCCAGTAAGTCAGGGATCTTTTCTTCCGCAAGCCGAAGCTGAAGCCCGGCATAGTTGACAGCATCGAGCGGGAGTTTTCCGCCCTCCGATGAGCTACGGAAGGTGATGAGGAGAGGAAGCGTTCCGAGTTCGCGCTTTACTTCCCGCGCGAGGGCAAGAAACTCTGTTTCCGTGGGGAAGGGCGAGAGGCAGTCAATGCGCCATTCGATGAGATCCGCCGAGGCGTCGGGCAGCAGGCGCAGTTCGGCAAAGAGTTCTTCCCGGTTTTTTCCGAGCAGCGGAACCGCGACTTTGACGGGACCGCTTCCGAGTGTCAAATGGTTTCGTGTAACTTCGCGCATGGCTATCCTCCCTAATATGAATTAGGGCTAGTTTAGCGGAGCGGACTCAGAAACGCAAGCGAAGAGAAAAGAGGCAATGATGGCAGAGACGAGTATTTACGGCAAGTTTACGGAGACCCTGCTCGAGCTGAAAAAGAGGCTGGAGCTTGAAATCCTATCCTGGAACGAGGAGGCGGTGCGGGAGGGAAAGCACAAGTGCTTTGAGCATCTGACCAGCCGCTTAAAGACCGAGGCCAGCATGCGGGAAAAGTTAAAGCGCAGGGGGCTCGCGGAGACTACGGAAAACGCACTCTATCAGATGAAGGATGCAATCGGACTCCGGATAGTGACGCGCTTTGTCGACGACATCTACCGCGTGAAGGCAAAGCTTGCGGCGCTGCCCGGTGTGGCAATCGATGAGGAAAAGGATTATATTCAGAATGTAAAGCCGAGCGGCTACCGGAGTTTACATTTGATTTTGCGCTGCGAAATCGAGACCGCGGATTTGTACGGTCGCATTCCGGGGCTTTTCTTTGCCGAGGTGCAGATACGCACCATTGCCATGGACTCCTGGGCGAGCCTTGAGCATGAGATGCACTATAAGCGGGAGGGCGAGAACCGCGCGCTGATTGCCGCCGAGTTAAAGCGCTGCGCGGACGATCTGGCCTCCTGCGATCTTTCGATGCAGACCATACGAAACCTGATACGGAAGGAGGAAGTATGAAGTTTTTGTTTGCCGAGGACGAGGTGGAGCTTTCGCGCGCGGTTTGCGCCGTGCTCCGTCATCAGGGAGACGAGGCGGATCCCGCCTACGACGGCGAAGAGGCGCTCAGGAAGGCGCGCGCCGGGAGTTATGACTGCATGGTCTTCGACGTGATGATGCCGCGGATGGACGGAATTTCCGTCGTGCGGGCCCTCCGTGCGGACGGGGACAGAACCCCCATGATTATCCTGACCGCAAAGACGCAGATAGAGGACAAAATCACGGGACTCGATGCCGGTGCGGATGATTACATCACCAAGCCTTTTGCGATGCGGGAACTGCTTGCGCGCATTCGGAGTGTCGCGCGGCGCTCCGGCTATCAGGTCGAGAAGCTGGAGCTCGGCAATGTGACCCTGGACACCGGAGAACAGGAGCTGATCGCAAAGAACTGTATGCGCCTCGGCAGCAAGGAGGCAAGGCTCATGGAGCTCTTTATGCGTAACCCGGGCAAGGTGCTCGGCGGGAGCGAACTCTTCCGAAAGGTCTGGGGCGAGAGCGAGGAAAGAGGGGACGACACACTTTATCTCTACATCTCCTACCTCAGACAGAAGCTGAATGCGATTCAGGCAGACCTCTTAATCGAAGGGGAACTCGGCGGCAGCTATGTGCTCAGGCAGCGGGATGCCTGAGCTGCGGAAGGTGAGAGGGCAATGGCGGAACGATTGAAACGGCAATTTGTCCTGGTCGCGACCAGCGCGGTGTTTGCGGTTCTGGTTCTGGTGCTGATGCTCGTGAACCGCATGAACTATCTCTCTCTGTATGAGAGCAGTATGGATACGCTGGAACTCATCAGCTACTACGGCGGCGCCCTGCCGGGGCGCATCGGCAACACCGAGGAGGAGGGAGAACTGCCGCGCGGGGTGCGCTATTTTTCGGTGAATTGCGACAGCGCGAGCGGGGAAATGACGCCGGTTCTCAGTCTGGACGGCATGTCGACCGAGACGGTGTACGAGCTCTCCATGCTTGCGCTGCATGCGCAGAAGGATAAGGGCGTGCTGCGCACGGACGGGAGACCGTTTTTCTATTCCCGCAGGAGCGGGGAAGACAAGATTTTGCTCTGTTTTCTCGATGCGAACAAGGACTTTAAGGAGCTCGCGCGCAATGCGCGGGACAGCACCTTGGTCGGCGCGGCGGTCTTACTCTTTTTCGGCATTATCATGCTCTTCCTCTCTTCGCGGGCGGTTGAGCCCGTGGTCAAAAACATTGAGAGCCAGAAGCGCTTTATCACGAATGCGAGCCATGAACTGAAGACACCGATTGCGGTGATTTCCGCGAATACGGAGCTCCTCGAGATGATGAACGGGAGCTCGGAGTGGACGGACAGCATCATGCACCAGGTTAAGCGATTAAGCCGCCTTGTGGACGACTTAATCGTGTTGACCCGCGTTGAGGAGGGCATTCAGAAGGAGTTGAGCCGGCAGAGCTTCTCGGCGGCTGTGCGGCAGGGTACCGAAGCCTTCCGCTCGGTCGCGGAACAGCAGGGCAAGCATCTCACGGAGGAGGTTGCGGACGGGGTCACGGCAATCGCGACCGAACGAGAGCTCCCGGAGCTCGTGAATATTCTGCTCGACAATGCGGTCAAGTACTGCGATAAGGGAGGAACCGTCCGGGTTAAGCTCACGCGGCGCAGAAGCAGGCGCGGCAGCGAACTCACGATTTCTAACGACTACGCGGAGGGCGCGGAGGTCGATTGCAGTCGCTTCTTTGACCGCTTCTATCGGGAGGACAAGTCCCACAACTGTAAGAAAGAGGGCTACGGCATCGGGCTTTCGATGGCCGAGGGCATTGTCCGCATGTACAAGGGACAGATACGGGCTCTCTGGCGGGACAAGGTCATGTATTTTATTGTGCAACTGCCAAGTTGATAGAAGGAGAAACAGGCAATGGAGAATCAGAATCAAAAGAAAGCGGATGCAATTTACGACGCGAGGGAGCTTGGGCGAGGTCGCATGCTGCTCCTCGGCCTGCAACACATGTTTGCGATGTTCGGCGCCACCGTATTGGTGCCCATACTCGTAAACAGTTATTTTCACGGGGAGGGCCTTTCCGTTCAGGTGACGCTTTTCATGGCGGGCGCCGGAACCCTCTTTTTCCACCTCTGCTCCAAGTTTAAGGTCCCGGCCTTCCTCGGCTCTTCCTTTGCTTTTCTCGGCGGCTTTGCGACGGTGGCGGAGTTGAACACGGGGATATACGCAAACATGAGCTACGGCGAAAAACTGCCCTATGCCTGCGGCGGCATTGTAGTCGCGGGACTTTTGTACCTGGTGCTCGCGGCGATTATCAAATTGATCGGCGTGAAGCGGGTCATGCGCTTTCTTCCGCCGGTCGTGACCGGCCCCATTATCATCTGCATCGGCCTTGCGCTCGCGGGAACGGCCATCTCCTCGGCGGAGAAAAACTGGCTGCTCGCGCTGATTGCACTCTGCACCATCGTGGTCTTTAACATCTGGGGCAAGGGCATATTCCGCATCATTCCGATTCTGATGGGTGTTCTGATTTCTTATGCGGCGGCGCTGGTCTTTGTCGCACTCGGCATGAAGAATGCGGACGGTTCGGCCATCATCGATTTTGCGGGCATTGCAAGCAGCAAACTGGTCGGTCTGCCGCCGTTTCAGCTCTGCAAGTTCGATCTAACTGCGATACTCGTGATGGCCCCGATTGCGATTGCAACCATGATGGAGCACATCGGAGATCTCTCGGCCATTTCCGCGACTGTCGGAGAAAACTTCATCGAGGACCCGGGTCTGCACCGAACCTTGGTCGGCGACGGCCTGGCGACGGCACTGTCCGCCTTTTTCGGAGGCCCGGCGAACACGACCTACGGTGAGAACACCGGTGTGCTGGAACTCTCGAAGGTCTACGACCCGCGGGTCATACGTCTCGCGGCGGTCTACGCGATTCTGATTTCCTTTGTGCCGCGCTTTGCGGCGGTCATCGCCTCGCTGCCGACGGCCATTATCGGCGGCATCAGCTTTATCCTCTACGGTATGATTTCGGCCATCGGTGTCCGTAACGTGGTCGAGAACCGCGTAGACTTCTCGAATAGCCGTAACCTCATCATTGCCGCGGTCATCCTGGTCTCGGGTCTCGGTTTCTCGAAGGGCCTTAGCTTTACGGTTTTCGGTACCCCGATTACGCTGACCGCACTTGCCATCGCTTCGATTGCGGGTGTGCTTCTGAATGCAATCCTGCCCGGAAACGACTACCACTTCGGCGAGAACAAGCGCGGCGATGCAATGCGCGGCGTCTCGCTGAAGAAGTAAGCGCTGTTGCCGGAGCACTTGCGGTACCTGTGACAGCTGTGGTAGAATCAATCTGAATCCAAATCGTCAAGAATGCCGCGGCCGCTTTGTGCGCCGCCTGAGGCATAGAAGGAGCAAAACATGGCAGATGAGAAGAAGGTTTATGTAACAAAGGATATGGTGGTCGGAGAAATCATCAGCAAGTACCCGGATGCGGCATTTGCGCTCATGCAGTGCGGCATGGGCTGCATCAGCTGCCCGGCTTCGCAGGCAGAGTCTCTGCAGGATGCGAGCATGGTGCACGGCATGAATGCGGATGAGGTTGTCGACTATGTGAACGAGTACCTGCAGTTCCAGGAAAGCCAGAAGGAAGCCGGCAAGGCGGAGTAAGTGCTTTGAAGCCCGCACAGGGAAGACCTTCGCGGGCTTTTTTTGTATGCCGCATTGCGGCGGAAGGGGGAGGCATGAGTCTTTATCAGGCGCTCTGGTATTTCTGTATCTACGCGTTTCTCGGCTGGGTGGTCGAGGTTGCATTTCACGCCCTGAAACTCGGGAAAATCATAAACCGCGGGTTTTTAAACGGCCCGGTCTGTCCGATTTACGGCTTCGGCATGCTTGCCATCTGTCTACTCATGAACCGACTGGCACCGGGGCAGGAAGAGACGGTCGGTCTGCCCGGGCTTCTGGCAGTGGGCATGGCGTTTGCGACAACAATCGAATTGATCGGGGGCTGGCTCTTGAATACCTTTTTTCACGCGCGCTGGTGGGATTACAGCGAGGAACCCTTTCAGTTTCACGGTTACATTTGCCTGCGTTTCAGCGTGCTCTGGGGTCTCGGGACCGTGTTTATGATACGCATTGTGCACCCGATAGTGCGCGGCTATGTGGGGCTCATCCCCTTTGTCTTGGGGCGCTGGGTACTGGTCTTTTTGTACCTGACGCTTCTTGTCGACTTTGTGTCCTCCGTTATGACGGCGCATAAGCTCAGCCGGGAGCTGGGAGAACTCGGAAAAATCAGCGAGCGCATACGCGCGGTCTCGGATCTCCTCAGTCAGCGCATCGGCGAGGACAGCATACGCGCGAGCGAAGAACTGACCCGACAGCGCGCGGCGGCCGAGCAGCGCTTTGCGCGTTTACAGAAGCGGGCGGGACATACAAAGTTCTTCGGAACCGGACGCCTCTTAAACGCCTTCCCCTCCCTGCGTCCGAACGGTCATGCCGAGCTTTTGGAGGAACTCAGAGAGCGTCTGAAGGGAAAAAACCACTAAATGCAGTAAAATGTGGAGAAAAGGTGTCGTATTTCCGTGAGTTCTGACAACTTGCGGAGCGGAAGCGCATAGAGTACAATCAGCTACACAAGCGCCGGTGGGCGCATTCAGAAAGGAGATTTGAGATGAAGTACGTTTGCAATGTTTGCGGTTATGTTTACGACGAGACGACCGGTGATCCGGACAACGGAATTGAGGCAGGAACCCTTTGGGCAGATGTTCCGGAGGATTTTGTATGTCCGCTCTGCGGCGTCGGCAAGGAGGACTTCTCGGAGGAGAACTAATCCCTCAGAGTAACTGACAAGAGAGATCGGGGGCTTTGCGCTTGCAAGGCCCCTGTTTTCGCTGTCCGGAAGGAGGAACTATGTACATCATCGCGGGGCTCGGAAATCCCGGGCGGGAATATGAGAAGACCAGACACAATGCGGGCTTTGAGGTAATCGATCGCCTCGCGGAGCGCCTGCAGGTTTTGAGTTGGGAAAAAAAGCATAAGGCGCTCGCCGGGAAAGCCGTTTATGCGGGAGAAAAGCTGCTGCTTTTAAAACCGCAGACCTATATGAATCTATCGGGAGAGAGTCTTTTAAGCGCGGCCTCTTTTTATCGCGTGACCCCGGATCATATCCTCGTGATTTCGGATGACATTGACCTCGCGGAGGGCAGACTGCGGATTCGAAAGAGCGGCAGTGCGGGCGGTCACAACGGCTTGAAATCCATCATCTCCAATCTGGGCTCGGCGGATTTTGTCCGCATTCGCGTCGGTGTGGGCAGTAAGCCCGCAGGCTGGGATCTTGCGGACTATGTGCTGGGGCGCGCAAAGGGAGAGGACGCCGAAAAGATGGAAGAAGCCTATGCGGATGCGGTCGAGGCAGTGCTCACGGTTCTCGAATCCGGGGTTGACAAGGCAATGAACGAAGTGAATCGGAAAGAGAAGAAGGGATGAGCGGTTTTCGGAATCCGCTGGACGGGCTGGATGTCTACCGGGCGCTCGAAGAGAAACTCAAGAAGCGGGGCGGCCCTGTTCTGGTCACTGGGCTTGCGGACGCCGCAAAGGGACAGTTTGCGGAAGCCGTACTCGCGGCAGAGCGCCCGCTCAAGCTCTATGTGACCTATGATGAGCTGCGCGCCCGCGAGCTCTATGAGGATCTCTTAAGCTTCGGCGCGGATGCCATGTTCTATCCGGCGAAAGACCTACTCTTTTTTGCGGCGGATGTGCGCAGCAACGAACTGAGCGCCGTCCGCATCGATGTGAGACGCCGCATTGCGGAGTGCGGGAGCGGCTTCGTCGTGACGACCATAGATGCGCTCATGGATAAGCTTGAAACGCCGGAGCGCTTTTTGCGCCGTTGTCTCCGAATCCATGCGAGCGATCGTCTCGACCTCGGCGAGACCGCGAAGCAACTTGCGGCGCTCGGCTACGAGCGGAGCGCGGAAGTGGACGGACGCGGGCAGTTTTCGGTGCGGGGCGGCATTTTGGATGTCTTTCCGGTCACGGAGGAGACCCCGGTACGCATTGAGCTCTGGGACGATGAAATCGATTCCATGCGCCGCTTCGACCCGGAGAGTCAGCGTTCCACCGAGGGCTTGGAGAGCGTACACATTTACCCTGCGCGGGAAGAACTGCTCGGCGGCAGCGACTCCTTTTTGCGCTATTTTTCCGGGGACAAGTCACTCCTCATACTCGATGAGCCGGCACGTCTTCTCGAGCGTGCGCGCGAGGTGGAGCGGGAATATCTCGCGAGCGCCGAAGGCAGGGCCGAGGGCGAAAAGACAGCGGAGGCCATTGTCTCGGCCGCCCTCCTTTGGGAAGACCTTCAGAGCAGTGCGACCCTCTGCCTGGCGGGCCTCGACAGCCGCATTCCGGAGTTCACGATACGCGCGGAATTTTCAATTGCGGCGAAGGCCGTTGCGAGCTTCCCGGGTAACTTTGAACTCTTGATCGAAGACCTGAGGCGCTACCGGAGAGAGCGCTGGTCTGTCATTTTGATGACGCCTTCGCGCACCCGTGCGCGCAGACTCGCGGAAGCGTTTCAAAACTATGAGCTCTCGGCCTTTTGTCCGGACGAGACGGAGGAGCAGCTGCCGGTCGCTGAGCCGGGATCCATTATGCTGCTCAGCGGCAAGCTGCACCGAGGCTTTGAATATCCTTTGATTCGCTTTGCGCTCCTTGCGGAGAGCGATCTCTTCGGGCGGCGAAAAGAAAAGAAAAAGCGGAGAAAGCAAAGCGAGCAGGCGGGCAGTCATATCTCGGCGCTCTCGGAACTCTCGGTCGGCGACTATGTGGTGCACGAGGAGAACGGCCTCGGCATCTACCGCGGGGTCGAGAAGATAGAGACCGACGGTGTCGCGCGGGATTACATCAAAATCGAATACAAGGACGGCGATAACTTCTATGTCCCGGCGACCCGCCTCGACGCGATTCAGAAGTACGCGTCGGCGGAGGCAGCGGTACCGCGTCTAAACCGCCTCGGGAGTCCGGAGTGGGGCAAGACCAAGACGCGGGTTAAGCGCGCCGTCCGTGAAATCGCAAAGGAATTGGTGACCCTCTACGCGACGCGGCTCAAGGAGAAAGGGCATCGCTACGGGCCGGATACGGTGTGGCAGACCGAGTTCGAAGAGCTCTTCCCCTACGCGGAGACCGGGGACCAGCTGCAGGCGATTGCGGATGTCAAGGCGGACCTCGAAGAGGGACGAATCATGGACCGCCTGATTTGCGGCGACGTGGGCTACGGCAAGACCGAAATTGCGCTCCGCGCGGCCTTTAAGGTGGTGCAGGAGGGCTATCAGGTCATCTTCCTCGTGCCGACCACCATACTCGCTCAGCAGCACTACAACAATTTCTCGCAGCGGCTCAAAGACTTTCCGCTGCGCATCGACCTCCTCTGCCGCTTCCGGAGCGCCGCCGAGCAAAAAAAGACCCTTGCGGATTTCGAGCGGGGCACGGTCGATATCCTGGTGGGCACGCACCGCGTGCTCTCAAAGGACATCAAACCCCATAAGCTGGGACTCTTGATCATCGACGAGGAGCAGCGCTTCGGGGTCGCGCACAAGGAGAAGGTGAAGCAGCTGCGGAAGGATGTCAATGTGTTGACGCTGACGGCCACGCCGATTCCGCGCACCCTGCACATGAGTCTTGCGGGCATACGAGAGCTCTCCGTACTCTCCGAGCCGCCCAGGGACCGTCAGCCGGTCCAGACCTATGTGATGGAGCACAGCGACGCCATCGTGCGGGAGGCCGTGCAGCGCGAGCTGAACCGGGGCGGTCAGGTCTACTATGTCTGCAATAAAATAAGCCGGCTGCCCGAAATTGCGGCGCGGCTTGCGGCGGAACTGCCGGAGGCGGAGGTCGCCTACGCGCACGGGAAGATGCAGGAGAAGGAGTTAGAGCGCATCATGCTCGACTTTATGAACGGTGAGATCGATGTATTGGTCACGACGACCATAGTCGAGACCGGTCTGGACATTCCGAATGTCAACACCATCATTATCGAGCAGGCAGATCACTTCGGCCTCTCGCAGCTCTATCAACTCCGGGGGCGTGTCGGGCGCTCCTCTCGCATCGGCTATGCCTTTTTGCTCTACCAGCGCGGCAGGCTGCTCCGCGAAGAGGCGGAAAAGCGACTTCGCGCAATCCGCGAGTTCACGGAGCTCGGCAGCGGTATACGAATCGCCATGCGGGATCTGGAGATTCGCGGCGCGGGCAATGTGCTCGGCGCCGAGCAGCACGGCCATATGCAGGCAGTCGGTTACGACCTCTACTGCAAACTTCTGAATCAGGCGGTGCGCCGCTTGACCGGCAGAGAAGAGGAGGAAGAGGAGCACCTGAGCGCCTCGGTCGAGGCGGAGGCGAGCGCCTACATTTCGGATAGCTATGTGAAGAGCGAGGAACAGAAGCTGGATCTCTACCAGAGAATCGCACTGATTCAAACGGAGGAGGATGAGCGGGAAATGCAGGACGAGCTGATAGACCGCTTCGGCGATATGCCGATCGAGGTCACGAATCTTTTGCTCATCGCACGGATACGCGCTTCGGCCGAACGTGTCAGGGCCGCCGAAGTGCGCATCAAGCGGGAGAGCACCCGGGTCATCATGCGGGAAGACGCGGTGCTTGACACGGAAAAACTGCCCGCCCTGCTCTCCGAATACGCCGGACATCTTTCGGTGCGTCCCCAGAGGCCGGTCGAGTTTTTGCTCACGAAACAGGGGACAAGTCTTGCCGAAGACGCAATGCTGCGCGAAACTTTGGCTCTTTTCGCGCATTTTGAGGCGCTTTTACCCGAAAAAGGGCGCTTGGATATTGACAAGGCGGGAGAGCCTCGCTATAAAAGTAAAGAGTAATCGAAAGATATCACAGGAGGATTCAAGAATGAATAAGACCGAGTTGGTTGCTGCGATCGCAGAGAAGGCAGAGATTTCCAAGAAGGACGCCGAGGCTGCTCTGAAGGCATTCACGGAGACTGTCGAACAGGAGCTTGTGAAGGGAGAGAAAATCCAGCTTGTCGGTTTCGGAACGTTCGAGATTTCCGAGAGACCTGCACGCGAGGGCAGAAACCCGAGAACCGGTGAGAGCATGAAGATCGCCGCTGCGAAGGCTCCGAAGTTTAAGGCAGGAAAGGCTCTCAAGGACGCAGTCAACGCCTAAAATGAGGATTGACAAGTTTCTGAAAGTCTCTCGGCTGATTAAGCGCCGCACGGTTGCGAATGAGGCCTGCGATGCGGGTCGTGTGCTCGTGAACGGAAAGGCAGTCAAGGCATCCTACGAAGTGAAAAAGGGAGATGTTCTTGAGTTGCTCTTCGGACAGCGCACCGTCAAGGCAGAGGTCCTGGACCTCGCGGAGACCACCAAGAAAGAAGAAGCAAAAGAATTGTTTCGTTATCTGTGAGCCCGTGCTCACGGCAAAAGCAGCGTCGCCTGTCACACAGGCGGCGCATTTTTATGTCCGTGCGGAAATTG